>CANJHD010000003.1 GCA_947474065.1 Planctomycetaceae bacterium | reverse complement strand
TTGCATCGTCGCCGCGCAATACCACCAGCGGCGCATTCTTGACGCTTGGCTTCAATACGTCGGCGATTTCTTTGAGTGAGGCGCGCGCTTCGCGGATGGTGTCAACCACCGCGTCTCCGCCCGCGCTTACAACTTTCGCTGGAGTGCACTGCCGCAGTAGGTCCGTGACAAACCAGACGATTGCTACCGCTGCTACCAGCGTCAACACCCAGGAAGCGAATCGAAATCGAGAGCCACTCGCAGTGGATCCACCGGCGCTGTCCTGCGGCGCGCGATCGGTCACGATGCGGACTTGTCCTTGCCCGCGCCCTTGGACTTGTCAGCAGGCGGGGCTTGCAAGATGCGATCCATGATCGCCTGCATCTCCACGCGGTCGGCGTTGGTGAATCGCTCTTGTGACATATAGGTGGCCGTGGCAGAGAGGCACTTCCCGTAGTTGTTCTGCATCTCGCGCAATCTAAGGACATCTTCGGTGGATGCGTTTGGGTTGCCCTTGACACTCTCAGCGAATAATGTGACCTCATCAAGTTTGGCCTTTGTCGATCGGCATAGGGATTCGAACTCCGCATACTTGCCGCCGCGCGGGGCCTGCTTCTTGGGTGCGTCATCTTGAACCGGCAGCGCGGATGCGGTGGCAACTGGCACAGCAAGGGCGAGAACCAAGCCAAGTGCAACGAAATGAGGTGATTTGAGGGATTTCATGTCCGGCAGGGTACCCAAATCCGTATCTCACACCAAGGACAGCGGCTACCCTTCCCACCGCAGGCATGCGCGGCGGTGCTTGTCCATGATGTTCACGGTCTTCGGGACCTGAGACCCGACCGATCAAAGCCCCTTAACAGAGAAGCCCCGATGGCCCGAACGCTAAAATACGCACGACGCCACGCTGGATTTACCGTCACGGAACTGATCGTGGTGGTCTCCATCATCGCACTCATCATTGCACTGCTCGTACCCAGCATTGCCAAGGTGCGCTCTTCGACACGCACTTTGCGCTGCCTGACTAATCAGCGGCAGATCACGCAGGCTGCCTACGCATACGCCACCGCCAACGCTGGGCGATGGGCCAGTCCTCGTACGGACGATTACGGACGGACCTACCCAGACGAAACTGTGAATAACACAAAACACTGCTGGGTGAAGGCACAGCTTGGAAATGTTGCGGGTGCATATGAGAAAATATCGGCACTCGAGCAGGGGACTCTATGGCCCTACATTGGAACGGTTGCCGTATACGTGTCGCCAGAAGAGCCGACCAACCCATATGCGCTGCAAAATCCTGGCGCGAACACACGCGTTCGCAGTTATTCATTCAACGCGTGCTTAGGCGTCACCCGGCCTGACGAGTTGCCGGACTATGACACGCCATTCATGAACCCGGCCACCGGTGTCAGTGTGCCACTGAGTATCTACAACACCACCACCATCGCGACCGTCAAACAGCCGTCGCGGATGCTCTCCACATTAGTAGAGGATGACAACATTGCTTGGAACAACGAGGGATGGATTATTTCCCCACAGCCGAACACCCGGGCTTGGGTGGATCTACCGGCCCCATGGCGACCAGATGCGGTCACGATGACGTATGTGGACGGCTCCACTGAGTCGTACGAGATGACCAATCCATCGATTCTCGAATCCAACTATCTTCCGTTCCCACATTGGATAACAGGGCCGATTGACGCTTCTGGAACCTGCTGGGATTGGAAATATTTCCGGGATCGCTTGAATCCGGGTGTTCTTCCAGCACTGCCCAATCTTCCGCCTACATAAGGACTATCGGAGTGAGGCAACTCCCCGTACACTCCCCCATTCACACGGGGCGTAGCTCAGCTTGGTAGAGCGCCTGCTTTGGGAGCAGGAAGTCGTCGGTTCGAATCCGGCCGCCCCGATTTGTTTGGTTCTGAATGACGAGTGACCCGCGCAAGCCGCCACCGTCCTCTGCCATCAGCCCCCAAAATATGCTTCCTCCTGACTATCGGCTTCGAACGATGTTGGAATCGGATTTCGACGCCATCGCCGAAATCTGCGCGCGTGTCTATCCCGCGGAGACGCCGTACACGCACACTGAGTTGCGCGAACACATGGAACGATTCCCGCAAGGGCAAGTGATTGTGGAGTATGCGCCCGCAGGTGCAGCGTCGCCCTTGGTTGCTGGTGTGCACTTCACGTTGCGGTTGATGTTCAAAGACTTTCACATCGATGATTCTTGGGACGTTCTGACTGCAAACGACACGTTTAGTGATGACAACCCCGAAGGGCACACGCTGTACGGTGCCGACATCATGGTGAGCCCTGATCATCAGCATCATGGTCTAGCGCACGCACTCACTGATGCCGCGCGCGCGATTGTGATTGACGAATCTCTCTGGCGCATGGTGGGCGGAAGCCGTCTTCCTGGTTACGGTGCGGTTGCCACGCGAATGACTGCGGAGGAGTATGTCGCGGCCGTGCACGCAGGCACAATGGTCGACCCGGTACTGACTGCGCACATCAAAGACGGATGGACTGTGGTGCGCCCAATTCAGGGCTACCTCCAACACGATCCCGACAGCGCTGGATGGGCTGCGGTGATCCAGTGGGTCAATCCCGCGTGTCCGCCGCCCACAGAATTAGAGCTGCATTAGTCTGCGCGGCCCGCCCTGTGAAACAGACGGGATAGCCGGCAAGAAGTAGGACGCCGAAAACTGCCTGAAACAGGCGCTTCACAAGACGATATGCGGACTTTGTCCGAAACCGCCATGTGATTCAGCACTATGGTTCAGTGCATTCATGGTCATCGCTGCATCAATGGTCGCCACGCTCTCGGTGTTTGCCGTCGCCCCGCCGACTACGGCGCCGTCGAGCACTGCGGCCGCCCTCCTTGCACAACGCGCTGCAAGCGCGCGCGACTCGTGGTGGAGTTGGAAGCCGCTTGCAGCACCAGCTCCGCCAGAAGTTCGTGATGAGGCGTGGGTGCGCACTCCGATCGATCGCTTTGTACTTGCGCGACTTGAGGCCGCTGGTGTTGCACGCGCACCTGAAGCATCACGCGAGGTGTTGATTCGACGCGCGACCTTTGATCTCACTGGCCTGCCACCCACGCCGGAAGATGTACGTGCGTTCGTCGCTGATACTCGAACCAATGCGTGGGAGTTACTCATTGATCGACTACTAGCGAGCCCCGAATATGGAGTGAAGTGGGCGCGACATTGGTTGGATTTGGTTCGCTACGCAGACACCAATGGATTTGAACGTGACAGCGAAAAGACCTCTGCGTGGAAATACCGTGACTGGGTTGTAAATGCTTTCAATGATGACATGCCGTATGACCGTTTCATCGTGGAACAACTTGCGGGCGACGAGATGCCAGACCGCGACTACTCCTCACTTCTAGCTACCGGCTACTACCGGCTTGGTATGTGGGACGATGAGGTTCCTGATCTTGCGCAAGCGATCGCCGATGACATGGACAGCATTGTGGATATCACCGCCCGTACTTTCTTAGGTATTGGGCTCGGCTGCGCGCGCTGCCACGATCACAAGGGCGATCCAATTCCACAGGCCGATTACTACCGATTTGCAGCATTCTTTGCGGGCGTTAAGCCATACAAGTCCAGCCCCTTCAACAGCATTGATGCCGAGAGCGTGCTGCGCATGGTGCGCGCTGACTTTGGGCACGCCGATCCAGAGAAGGAGCACGCTGCTTATGTTGCAAAGCGTGCATCGCTACTCACGGAAATCACTGCTATTGAGCGCGGTGCGGAAGTGGGTGCAGATGCCGCTGGCGGTGCATTTGTTGATCGTGCTCCCGCTGAGGGGCTCGTAGCGCACCTTGCATTCGAGGATGAGAAATCGCGTACTGCAGTCAATTCTGCGCCTGGATCAACAATCGCTGCAGCGAGTGTTCGCGATGCTGGCTTCGGTGCCCCGGGACGAATTGGCAAGGCGTTCTCATTTGATGCCGGTGATGATCGCGTGGACATCGATCGACCTGTGCAAGACAGTTTCACTACTAGTTTCTGGTTCCGCAGCACCGATATCGGTGGCGGAAGCGAGAGCGACCGACGTTGGTTCCTGGGCAAAGGCCTTGTTGACGGTGAGATTTCCGGCATTGTGCATGACTGGGGAATCAGTTTGGTTGGGCATGGATTCGTAAGCGCTGGCACTGGCGATCCTGAGACATTTGTATCGAGTGGACCTGGCAACAATGACGGTCAATGGCATCATGTTGCCTTCACACGCGAGCGAAAGTCGGGGCGCATTGCACTCTGGGTCGACGGAGTGCTCGAAAGCGAAGCAAAAGGAAGTACTGCGCGCCTCGACTCACCAAAGACCATCGCAATTGGTTCGTTGCACCCCGCGAACGCCCACCCATTCGCTGGAACTATTGACGAAGTGCGGTTCTACGATCGAGTTCTTACTGATGGCGAAATTCGCGCCATTGCAACCGGGCTCGCCCAAGAAGCTGATGCTGCCCGTGTACTTGCTGGTCATCCCGCCGACGAAATGAACCGCTGGCGGGAAATGCGCTCCCAACTCACAACCCTTCGTCCACCAAGTTGGGAGGGTGAGACAGTTCTTACCGTCCGCGAAGATCCAACGCCGCACGAAGTACACGTGATGACTCGCGGTAATCCACATTCGCCGGCTGCGCTTGTTGAGCCGGGCGTTCCACTCATTGCAGCGAGATTTGTGCCGAATTCACCTACGGAACGCCCATTCGGTGAGTCGAGTGGTCGGAGGTTAGCACTCGCAACATGGATCGCTGATGGACGGAATGCACTGGCGTTACGAACAATTGCAAATCGATTATGGCAACATCACTTTGGCATCGGTTTGTGCCCAACCTCCAATGACCTTGGAAAGTTTGGCGAGGCGCCAACTGATCCAGCGCTCCTTGATTGGCTGGCTACGCAGGTTCCAGCAAACCGCGGAAGCCTCAAGCAGATGCATCGCATCATGATGAACAGCGCCGCATACCGGATGTCGAGCATTCCAACCGCAGATGCTTTGGCACACGACGCGCCAAACGAATTGCTGTCACGATTTCGGATGCGTCGGCTCGGCGCAGAAGAAATCCGTGACGCAATGCTGGCAAGCAACGGAACGCTGAGTTCTGTACACGGCGGCGCGGGTGTGAGGCCGCCGATGCCACCAGAAGTACTGGCCACCAGCAGTCGTCCTGATGAAGTGTGGCCAATGACAGACGAAAGTACTTGGACGCGTCGGGCGCTCTACATTGAACTCAAACGTTCGCTACAGCACCCGCTGCTTGCGGTATTTGACCAAGCGGATGTTGACGGAGCGTGCCCGGTGCGATTCAACACCGTGCAGCCAACCCAGGCGCTCAGTATGTTCAATGGTGCGCTGACGAATTCATTGGCGATGGACCTCGCGCGACGTGTTATGCGAGAACGTCCAGAAAGCCTGCGTTTGCAGCTTTCTTGGGCGCGGGAGCTCACTGCCGGACGGGTGCCACTCGCAGAAGATCTTGATGAATCAGAGGCGTTCATTGCAGAACTCCGCGAACGCGACGGCCTCACCACCGAACAGGCGATGCAGGCCTACTGCCTGGTTCTCTACAACATGAATGATTTCTTGACGGTCGACTGATGAAAGGAACGAGAGATGTTTGATCTACCAGAAACACCGCGTAACACTTTCTGCGGAAACACTCGGCGTGAATTTTTCTGGGAGGCAGGCGGAGCATTCACAAGTGTCGCGCTTGCGAGCATGCTTGCACAAGATGGATTCTTGGCGCGCCAAGCCCTTGCGTTTGATGGTCAGACACCACTTCCAGCACCCAACCCGCTCACGCCAAAGGCTCCAAAGTTGCCGGGCACTGCCAAGAGCGTCATCTTTCTCTTTATGTACGGCGGGCCAAGTCACATTGACACGTTTGACTACAAGCCTGATCTCTTCAAATACGACGGTCAAACTATCGCCGTAAAGACGAAAGGCCGCGGTGGCGACAAGAGTGAAGGGCGCGTCGTTGGACCGAAATGGAAATTCAAACAACGCGGACAGTGCGGCGCGTGGGTGAGCAGCCTCTTTCCACACTTGTCGAGTTGCGTTGATGACATTGCCTTCGTAAAGAGCATGTACGCGGATAGCCCAATTCACGGCAGCGCGATGCTCATGATGAATAGTGGAAAGTTGCTCGGTGGCGCGCCCGCGCTCGGCAGTTGGGTGAACTACGGATTAGGCACCGTAAACCAGAATTTGCCAGGATTTGTGGTGATGCTTGACTCCACCGGCGGTCCAATCAGTGGTGCAAAGAACTGGAGTTCTGGCTACATGCCAGCGAGTTACCAGGGCACTGTGCTCCGCGGCGATGGACCGCCAATCTTGGATCTTGCTAATCCGCCAGCGCGTAGTGACGATCTACAGAGGCGCATGCTTGACCGCTTAAAGATGTGGAACACACGACACGAGCTTTCCCGACCAGGGAACCCTGACCTTGAAAGCAGAATTCAAAGTTACGAGTTGGCTTATCGCATGCAATCCACTGCTCCTGAGGCGGTGGAGTTAGCGAACGAGAGCGCCGCGACCAAAGAGCTCTACGGAATTGATGAATCGCAAACCAATGAGTTCGGTAGCAAGTGCCTACTGGCGCGCCGATTGGTTGAGCGTGGCGTTCGGTTTGTTCAGGTGTATTCCGGTGGTTCTCACAACGATGCCAACTGGGATGCGCATGGTGATCTCAAGAAGAACCATGACTATCACGCGGGTCGCACGGACAAGCCAATTGCTGGACTACTCAAGGATCTCAAGCAACGCGGACTCCTTGATGAAACTCTGGTGATTTGGGGCGGTGAGTTTGGTCGTCAACCAACCGCGGAGTACGCGGAGGGCACTGGCCGGGACCACAATTCCTACGGTTTCACCATGTGGATGGCGGGTGGTGGCGTCAAGGGCGGCGTCAGTATTGGCGAGACTGACGAGCTCGGATCGACCGGGGTGGGAGAGCGTTTCCACGTCAAGAACCTTCACGCCACCGTGC
The DNA here is from genome assembly GCA_947474065.1 of Planctomycetaceae bacterium. GTDB lineage: Bacteria > Planctomycetota > Phycisphaerae > Phycisphaerales > SM1A02 > UBA966. The sequence goes on along the minus strand of CANJHD010000003.1, from coordinate 89,438 downwards.
TGAGCCTGATGGGGCTCGATCCAAACTCGCTGACCTATTTCTATGCCGGGCTCGACCAGAAGTTGGTCGGTGTCGAAGGCGCCGAGCCGATCCGTGGCGTGATAGCGTGAACGGATCATGAAGACCCCCAACTTCAGACTTGATGGACGCGTGGCGCTCGTTACCGGTGCATCGCGCGGACTCGGCAAGGCTATGGCTTTCGCGATGGGGGCCGCGGGTGCCAAGGTCGCCATCAACTACGCGCGTTCACAAGAAACTGCTGAGCAAACCTTCGCGGAATTTTGCGCTGCTGGCTACGAGGGAATGCTGGTCCGGGCAGATGTAACCGACGAAGCGGAGGTGGATCGCATGGTTGGCGAGATTGAAGCAGTATTGGGAAATGTGGATATTGCGGTAATCAATGCAACTCCCGATCAGCCACTAAAGCCAATCGAACAATATGACTGGGCGTTCTATCAGCAGATGCTCGACTTCTTCGTAAAGAGCCCATACCTCATCACTCGCCGCATCCTGCCTCATATGAAGCATTCGCACCACGGGCGAATCATCAACATCACGAGCGAAGTGTTTCGGCAAGGGGTGAGCCCATTCAGCGCATATGTAGCCGCAAAGGGAGCGCAAATTGGCTGGAGTCGCTCGATGGCACGCGAATTAGCTCCGTGGCAAATCACGGTAAATATGGTTGCACCAGGCTGGATTCCCGTTGAACGCCACGCGAACGACCCCGCTGAAATGAAAGAGGGTTATCGCAAGGGCATACCAATGGGTCACTTTGGCGTCCCGTCAGATGTTGGCGGCGCCGTTACATTCCTTGCTTCCGAAGCCGCGTCATTTATTACTGGTGTCGAAATTCCAGTCAACGGTGGTGTCACTGTTTGGTAATTCCTAACGCGACGCCGCATCAGAGAGAACACATGAATCGAAAGCTTATTTCCATCGTCACACTGGCAGCCCTTGGTATGGGTTTGGTCGCCGCCGCACCACACGCTGACTTGATCGCAGCGCAAAAAGCGCGCATCGCGGAACTAAAGAAGTCACCGAAAGCCAAGCCACGCTTGGCATTTGTCTCTAACGGCGTTGCGGACTTTTGGACCATCGCAAAGGCTGGCGCTCTTGCCGCTGGTAAGGAATTCGGATGTGACGTCACAGTTCAGTTCCCGGGCGGGGGATTGAGTGATCAGAAGCGCATGTTGGAAGACTTAGTGACGCGCGGCATTGATGGCGTTTCTGTGAGTGCCATTGATCCAACCAACCAATTGGAAATTTTGAGCCTTGTAGCGGAGAAGTCGTTACTCATCACCAACGACTCTGATGCACCAAAGGCGCCGCGGCTGTGCTATATCGGCATGGACAACTACGACGCCGGTGTCATGTGCGGCAAGCTTGCGCGAGAAGGATGCCCGAGCGGCGAGGTGGCGATCTTCATTGGGCGTCTTGAACAAGACAACGCCAAGCGGCGCCGGCAAGGCTTTATTGATGGCCTGCTTGGTCGCGCCCCAGACGCGACGCGTTATGACGAGCCAGCCAAGGTGATTACCGAGGCGGGGTACACCATTGTTGGCACATGGACCGATTCGTTCGACCGCGCTAAGGCCAAGGCGAACATTGAAGATGTCATGATCAAGCACCCAAAGCTTGCGCTCATGACCGGGCTCTTTGAATACAACTCCACACTTGCCGTTGAAGTGCTCAAACAGACCGGCAAAGTCGGTGTTGTGAAGTTGGCGGCTTTCGATGAGGGCGCCGATGTCATCACTGGAATTAAGGAAGGGTTTGTTCTTGGAACCGTTGTGCAGGATCCGTATGGTTACGGATTCGAAAGCATTAAGGTCCTGAGCGCCCTGAATAAGGGCGACATGTCCATGATTCCCGCAAATGGCATCATCAGCATTTCCGCCAAGGTGATTCGCAAAGACAATGCCGAAAGTTTCTGGCTGGACTTGAAGGCAAAGATCAAGGCTGGCAAGGAAGCCTCCGCGAAGCCGTAATGCAAGCATTTACAGTCGCATGACGAACACACACCAGGAACTTCTGCGCTGCAGCGGCCTTGGTCGTCGCTACGCGGGGGTCCCTGCGCTTTCTGGCATTGATCTCTCTATACGCGGCGGCGAGGTGTTGGCGATTGTTGGCGAAAATGGCGCCGGCAAGAGCACGCTTCTCAAGATGCTGTCGGGAGTGATTGCGCCGAGTGATGGCGATATTTCTGTGGCTGATGCCGATGGCGTTCTTCGCACCGTGCAACTTTCGTCCGTGCGAGACGCAACCCGGGCGGGTATCGCACTTGTTCATCAAGAGTTGAATCTTGCCGAAAATTTAGATATCGCTGGTTCAATTTTCCTCGGGCGCGAACCTGCGCGCTTTGGATTTCTTGATCTCCATTCCATGCAGGCAAGCGCACGTGATTGGCTGGCGCGTGTTGGCCTTGATCTTGATCCAACAACGCCATGCGGAGCACTGGCAATCGCGCAACGCCAGTTGGTTGAGGTTGCAAAGGCACTTTCCTGCAACGCGCGCATTCTGATACTTGATGAGCCAACCTCGAGTCTGAGCGCAAGAGAGGCTGATCGAATGCTAGAAATCATGTCGGAATTGCGCGCCCAAGGCAAAGCCGTAGTGTTTGTCTCGCATCACCTTGATGAGGTATTGCGCATTGCCGACCGAGTAGTTGTGCTTCGCGATGGGCACTGCACGGGCGTCCTCGAGCGCGGCGCATACGACCGCGATTCGATTGAACGACTCATGGTCGGCCGTAGTATCGAACCAACTGAGCAACGCGCCGCCCGTGACAGTGCGAGTGTTCGACTGCGTGTCTCGGGACTGACAAGCGCCCACCGGCGCGCGCATCCAGTGTCGTTCGTAGTAAAAACTGGCGAAATCGTTGGTCTCGCTGGACTTGTCGGTGCTGGACGAACCGAGATCCTCGAAGCCATCGCCGCCATCACCCCCCATGGCGGGGAGGTGCACCTTGATGATGTTGAACTACGTGGCAACACTGCGTCGCGGGTGCGGCGCGGTGTTGCCATTGTTCCCGAAGACCGCGCCCGCAACGGGATCTTTGCGGCCAATCATGTCGCCATGAATATGTCGCTCGCATGGGTTGATCGAAACAGTCGTGCGCGTACTGTGGACACCTCCGCAGAACGTGGTGTCGTTGGAAGGTTGATGGAGCGCATGCAACTACGTCCCGCTGAGCCAGATCGGTTGCTGCACACGCTTTCAGGTGGGAACCAGCAGAAGTCGGTCATTGGCAGGTGGATAGCCGTCAGCCCCGCACTACTGCTGCTTGACGAACCAACGCGCGGCGTTGATGTTGCCGCCCGTGCAGAAATTCATGCAGAAATTCGCCGACTTGCCGATTCTGGAACTTCTGTGCTCTTTGCGTCAAGTGATTTAGAAGAGGTGCTCATGCTTGCTGACCGAGTGATAGTTATGCACGAAGGAAGCATCGCGGGCGAGTTCACCGCGCAGGAAGTTGATGAAGTTGCCATCATGCACTTGGCGACAGGTGGCGCACCCACTGGATCGCGGACACAAACGGCGGCACGTGGTAAAGAGCATCGTCGTGGGACAAAATTATGAAGAAGAATCTTGGCATCCTTGGAATCTTCTTAGTGGTCTGTGTGGTCGCATCTGTGTTCGGTCAGAATTTTTTGACTGGCTACAACCTGATGAATCTCACACAGCGCACTTCGCTCTTTGCGATCATTTCGCTCGGTGCTGGGTTAGTAATTGTCACCGGCGGCATTGATCTTTCGATTGGCTCTGTAGTGTGCCTTGCCGGAATCACCACACCGTGGCTGTTGGTCGAGCACGGATGGTCACCATGGGTGGTCATCCCCTTGGTGCTCGCCGGAAGCGCGCTCATTGGCCTCTTTCACGGTGTACTGATTACACGCTTGCGACTGCAGCCATTTCTAGTGACTCTATGCGGACTGCTTCTCTATCGCGGAATTGCGCGATGGATGACGAGCGACCAATCCCAAGGATTTCAGGGTGAATTCGCAGGCGTACGGTCGATTGCACTCGCCAAGTTTCCAATTCCACTAGTAGAGAATTACCAGATTCCGGCGACCGTGATACCCCTCGTTGTACTAGCGGTAGTGATCGGGGTGTTTCTTCACCGCACGGTCTGGGGACGCTGGTTGCTTGCTACCGGCCGCAACGAAAGTGCTGCGCGCTACTCAGGTGTTCCAACCGCGTGGCTCATCACCATGGCATATGTGGCATGCAGCCTGTTGGCTGGATTTGGTGGAATGCTCTTCATCTTTGACATCGGAAGTGCGCAGCCTTCAGATTTCGGAAACTTCTATGAGCTCTATGCGATCGCCGCAGCTGTTCTTGGTGGATGCAGCCTGCGTGGCGGAGAAGCCAGCGTGTTTGGCATCATCCTTGGTGCCGCAACGCTGCAGGTGTTACGGACAGCAATTATCTTGCTTGGCTTGAGTTCACAACTTGAATTTGCGGTCATAGGCGCGGTGCTTCTCATCGGCGTGACAGCTGATGAACTCGTTCGCCGTTTCTCGGTTCGGCGCATTGAACGCAAACAAACCTAAGGATCATCACTATGAATTCGACCATTCCAACGATCGCTCCATTTGCTGCATCACTCTCAATTGCGGTATGCATGTTTGCGTTTGCGACGCCCGGTTGCACTGGCGACCCGCATAAGGGGTCGATCACCAGTAAAGATTGGGGCACTGTTGATGGGAAGCCCGTACACCTCTGGACACTCACCAACTCCAAGGGAATGGTTGCGGATGTCACGGATTACGGCACCATCATCGTGGCGCTCAAGGCGCTTGATCGCGAAGGAAAGCCGGTTGATGTAGTGCTTGGGCGCCCGAGTGCTGCCGACTACGTGGCACGCACGCAGTACTTTGGATGCACCGCCGGGCGCTGCGCGAATCGAATTGCTGCTGGCAGGTTCAGCATCGATGGAAACCCGTACGTCCTTGCTACCAACAACGGACCGAATCATTTACACGGCGGAACGAAAGGATTCGACAAGGTCATTTGGTCCGGCAGTGCAGCAATGACTACGGATGGTCCATCGATCACCTTCACTTACCGTAGCAACGATGGCGAAGAGGGCTACCCAGGAAATGTTGATGCAACGGTGATCTACACGCTCACCAATGCCAACGAATTGCGTGTGCGCATGTCAGCCACTACTGACAAGCCAACCGTGGTCAACTTGGCGCATCACACTTACTGGAATCTGAGTGGACAAGGCTCCGGTTCAATCCTTGACGATGAATTGATGATTGACGCTGATCGGTACACACCGGTGGACGGAACGTTGATCACAACTGGCGAAATCAAGCCTGTGGCCGGAACACCACTTGATTTTCGCACCTCGAAAGTTGTTGGTAAGGACTTTGCACAGTTGCCCGCGACAGAGGACGATCCCGGTGGCTACGACCACAACTTCGTTGTCAATGGTCAGGTTGGAACTCTGCGGACGTGTGCCGTGCTGCGCAGTCCAAAGACCGGCATCACCATGACTGTGGCGAGCGATCAACCGGGAATCCAGTTCTACTCCGGCAACTTTCTTGACGGTGTCCCAGGTAAAGACGGGACTGTCTACGCCAAGAACGATGGCCTCTGTTTGGAAACCCAAGCGTTCCCCGACAGCATCAATAAGCAGGGCAAAGACGGTTGGCCCGATGTGGTACTACGTCCTGGCAAGGTCTACAAGCATGAAATGGTGCACACTTTCACTGTGAAGTGATTGGGCGTGATGCTGAATTTGAATCATCAATCAAGCGGACGTGCTCAATAGCGTTGCTAAGTAACTGACCGTGGCAGCTGTTACCGCCAAATGCCCTTCACCGGTGTTCCAAGAAATCCCGGTAGTGCATTCGCATCCATTGGAATATTGCCCGTTTCCGCCGCAAGGTCTTGACCATCTTCCGACAGAGTAAATCGCAAAAACTCGATTGTGGCTTCTGGAATATGTTGCGCGTCCGTTGCGACAAACACCAAATTGAGCGTCCTCGCAAGTGGATAGGTGCCATCACAAATAGTTGTAACGGTTGGCGTCACAAAAGGCTGACCGGCGCCATTCGACAGCGCAATGCAACGAGCTCGAGGCTGCCGATTGGCGTACCCAGAAATCCCGACGGCAGTTTGGTACGCGCAACAGGCGTTCACAACCGATGAAGGGCCAGATTCAGTGAAGCGTCCAATAGTTGTGATCTGCTCACCGGGCATGCACCAGTCGATGAACGACTGCAATGTTCCCGAGGTCATTCGGGGCACATAGATGATCGGGAAGGTGCTTCCGAGCGGCGATGATGGATCAAGTTCATTCCACCTCATGATCGGTGCTTCGGTCATTGCATGAGTGATCGAAACCAAACCATTGCACTGTTCCTTGGTGAAGCCAGCAATCGGATTATCTGCGTTCACATAGACACACGCGGCGCCGCGTGCGATGGGAACTACGAAGACTTGCTTTCCTGTGGCCTTACTAATTTCATCGATTTCGTTTGGTGAAAGATCTCGAGATACCGAAGCCATATCACAGCCTCCGTCTTTTAACGCGTTGATTCCTTTCGATGATCCGCCTTGATCAATGTTGACTTTCACGTCGGGATACACCACTTGATACGAGATGCCAATATTGGCAAGCAGTGGACCCATAGTGTCAGATCCAACAATATGCATCCTGCCAGTGATCGGAACCGCTCGCGGTGAATAGGACGGAAACAGTTCCACCATTGCAGAAAACTCTGCGGAATAGGTGTCTTGCGAACTCACCAACTCTGGCGGTGACTTTGTGAGGTCATCAGCGATGGCATTCTGCACCTTCGGGGTCGGTGCGTGACTCTTGACCGGCCCGCTCTCCTGTGCCGAGTTGCTATCGGCAATCTCAGAGTTTTTCTGAGTTGATCCCGTATTTTGAACGGGTAAACCTGTGTCCATCGCAGTGAGAGCCAATGTTGTGAGAATCAACCTTGCGATCATGACTTTGCCTCCTTGCGCGACGCGCGCCATTTCATGATGATGAATACTCCACTGAGCGCGACAATTAACACAACAAGTACCCGGTGAAAGATGCGATCGACGAGGTCTCGTGCTGTGTCTTGTGCACCGGTGATGGTGCCATTCAACATCTTCATTCGCTCTGGGACAATCTCGATTGCCTTTGTCATTGTGTCAACACTTCCTAGCAACCGTTGTGTGTCTGGCATGACCAGCATGTCGTACCAAAGCGCCTCAATCTGCCAATTTGCAAAGAGCGGAAGTCGTTTGGCCCAATAGAACGAGCGATCAAGTGCCAGGTTCGCGTTTTCGACTTGCTCGGTTGCGCGGTCGAGTGGCTCAAGTAATCCTCCGCCGTCACGCACACGTTCGATCAGCGCTTCGCCCTTAACGCTCGACACCTCACTGAAACGAACATACGCGACAAACTCCGTTCCACCACGGCGGCTCCACCATGTGGCGATAGACAGGTCAAGTTCTTCGAGTTGGGCATCGGTAAACACCCGGCCGGCGATGGTCCAAATGTCTTCGCGCGCGCGGCGCAGATTCTCAACCAGGAATTGCGCACGTGGGCCCCAAATTTCCTGAGCGCGCCCGGAATCAACCCAGAAATAGTTCTGCAGTGTTACTACCACCAACTGATCCACCAACTGTGTGATTGTGTCGGGGCTCGTGGCGATGTCGTACATGCTCGACACGCCAAGAAGCCTCAATCCGTTCATGATGCGGCACTGATTAATATCCTTGTTGTCACGCATCACTCGCTCACTCGCGGAGAGCATCAATGTGAAATAACGATCGGCGAAGGCATTCGACGCCTCCTCAAGTTGGGCGCGCGTAATGCGTTGGTCGCGGAGAATGCGAGCCGCTTCACCCGGCTTGGACTTTCCCGATCCCGAAGCGCACCCCACGATCAGCAGTGCCGAAAGGAGTGCAATTGCGCAAGACTTGGCCTTAGGGCCGGGGCGGGGAATCATCTCCGCAGAGTACGCCGAGGAATTAAATAACGGAATTCACCTAAGGAAAAAGCTGCTGAAATTCGAAGCGAGCGGTAGTCTTCCAAGTCTTATTGTGAGTGCCCGGAACCCCAATCATGACTACCCCCATGAAGACCACTATCGCTGCAGCCCTGACACTGACCCTTGGCACAACGCCTATGGCACTCGCCGTCCAAGACGCCGCGCAACCAGTGCCGGGGCAGACCGTCATTGTTGCTCTTTCGAGCGGTGATGCCATCCGGGCGACGCTGGTTTCTGAGACCAACGATTCGATCGTGCTGTTACACCCAGTGCTCGGAAAGGTGACGATCGCGCGGACATCTATTGCTTCAATGGTGGCCACCACCGCTCCCGCCACCGTCCCTGCTCCGGCACCAGTTACAGCACCCCCAGCCGCAGAGGGCGTTGATCTTGACCGGGTTCGCCAAGAAGCCCAGCCCGCTGCAAATGCGGCGATGGATGCGCCTCGCAAAGAGGGAGATGTGAACCCAGGCGACAACGCTGCTGTTCCCGCTGCCGCCACGAAAGAGGTGTCACCGTGGAAACTTCTCTTTGACGGCAACGTCAACTATGACGCAGCAAAGGACAAACAACTGGACTTCCGCATTGCCGCGAGCGCCATCTATGAAATAAAGGATGTCGAAAAGTGGAGCAACAACGTTGAGTTCTTCTTCAAGACGGTGAATAGCGCTACCACCGATGACAATTTGCTTGGTACTTCCACATACAACCGCTTCGTCACCAAGGGCGGTCCGTGGCTGTGGTTCGTCAAGGGTCAGGGGCAAGCCTCGTCGCTCGAAGCTTGGGAGCAGCGTCTTTCGCTGTGGGGCGGAGTTGGATACGAATTCATGAAGGCGCCGCCGTTCCGATTGCTTGGCAAACTCGGTGTTGGTGGTAGTTACGAATTTGGCGACAACCAAAACTTTCTGCCCGAGTTGTACGGGGAAATGGAGTGGGATTGGAAGATCAGCGAGTCACAGGCGGTTGTTGGTTCGTGGTGGGTCACCCCCGATGTTGCTGACTTTTCGAGTTATCAATTCCTTGCGCGCCTTGAATGGACAATGAAGTTCCAAGAGATAACCGGACTTTCGATCCTTGGTGGTATTCGGTGGCAATACCAGTCGGATGTACCGGCTGCGGACGTCAACAACGATGTTCGTATCTACACAGGCTTGCGCTACGAAATGTGATCGTTCAGAGTTGATCGGTGGCGTGTTTGGCGTAACTCGCGCGATTCAAATGAGTGGCTCAACACCATCCAAACGCCGTGGACCATCCACTTCGCCAAGCATCGCCCTAGAACGTGTTGCGAAGAAATTGGCGGTCCAATGCGAGACGTTACGGTTCGGAGCGCCAGTGGCGTTTACCTACAACCCACTTGTCTACGCATGGAATGCGCACCGAGCATTTCTTGCACGCGCGCAACTCCGTCCACGCGTGTTGTTCGTTGGCATGAATCCGGGTCCATTTGGAATGGCGCAAACTGGCGTTCCGTTTGGCGAGGTGGCAGCTGTGCAGAACTTTCTTGGCATCAATGCAAAGACTGCATGCATTTGCGCACCTGAACTGATGCACCCCAAGCGACCTATTGAAGGATTTGCATGCACGCGCAGTGAAGTAAGCGGTGCACGCGTGTGGTCATGGGCAAAAGGGCAATTTGGAACAGCCGACGAGTTCTTTCACGAAGCATTTATCTGGAATTGGTGCCCACTCGCTTTCATGTCTGCCGCTGGCACAAACATCACACCAGACAAACTTCCGCGCTCCGGCCGTGGATCCACCGCCACACGGGCTCTTGAGTTTGCTTGCGACGAGGCTCTTGCTGCGGCGATCAGGGCGTTACAACCTGCCAATATCGTGGGATTTGGCGCCTTTGCGGCCACACGCGCGCGCGATGCGCTTGCAAGGTATCCATCGGTCGGATCGCCAATTCCGCCTATCCATCAGGTCCTCCATCCAAGCCCAGCGAGTCCTGCTGCTAATCGTGGGTGGGCGGCGCAAGTTGACCGGCAACTCGCCGCAGCCGGTATTCACTTCGGCGCCCGCCCTATCCTGCCTGCGTGCGTGTCGCCGTCCTCAATATCGTCGGGCTCTCTCCAGCGGTCTTCGCGCGGCGCAAGTGCCCGCACCTCCAAGCGTTCGCGCAGCGCTCGGGCGGAATCCGAACACTAACTACCGATCTGCCAGCGGTCACTTGCAGTGCGCAAAGTTCAATGCTCACCGGAAGGCACCCGGGTCACCACGGAATCGTTGGCAATGGTTGGTTTGACCGCTCTCTCCAAGAGGTGCATTTCTGGAAGCAGTCGAACCATCTTGTCCACGGACCGATGGTGTGGGACACGCTGCGCGATCGAGCGCTATCCGCCGGACGCACCGCACCCATCATTGCTAATTCTTTCTGGTGGTTCAATATGTATTCCGGTGCGGACATTTCTGTCACGCCGCGCCCGCAGTACCGCGCCGATGGACGAAAGGTGCCTGATTGCTGGACCAATCCACCCACACTGCGCGATGAACTCCAGAAGGAATTTGGACCGTTTCCGCTCTTTCACTTTTGGGGCCCAATGTCGGACATCCGAAGTACCGACTGGATTGCATGCGCAGCCATGAGTGTGGAGAAGAAGTTCCAGCCGGATTTACACCTGATCTACTTGCCACATCTCGATTACTGCCTGCAGAAATTTGGCCCTGATGATCCGCGTATCGATCCGGAAATTCGCGAGATCGACCGAGTGTTTGATGGTCTTCGTAAGTTCTATGAGAAGCGCGGTGTGCAGGTCGTTGTTCTCAGTGAGTACGGAATTGCTCCGGTAAGTCGCGCCCTCACACCCAATCGCACATTGCGTGCTGGTGGATTCGTGGCTATTCGTAAAGAAGGAAACCGCGAATACCTTGACGCCGGCGCAAGTCGCGCGTTTGCTGTTTGCGATCATCAAGTGGCTCACATCTATGTGAAGGACACTAGTGACATTGAAGCAGTGCGCGCCACGCTGCTTGCAGGAGACCATGGAATTGAGCATTTACTTGACGCTTCGGCGCAGCGCGCTCTTGGCATTCATCACGAGCGGAGCGGCGACCTCCTTGCAGTTGCCGCTTCCGGTTCCTGGTTCGCCTACCCGTGGTGGAACGACGATCTCTGTGCTCCTGACTTTGCCCGCACCGTCGATATTCACCGCAAGCCCGGATACGACCCGCTTGAACTCTTCATGGATCCGGCGATTCGCGTGCCAACTGCATATGTGGGCGGCAAGCTCATGCTCCGCAAATTCGGTATGCGTGCGCTCCTTGAGACTGTTCCGCTCGACACTTCTCTGGTTCGTGGAAGCCACGGCCGCGTCGAGTCTGGCACCCCATATGCGCCAGTCCTCATTGCTGATGGGCTAGACATGCTTGATGCAGGATCTATGCACGCAACACACGTTCACGACGCACTTGTTCACCTCGTCGAGCGCGCCTGACGCCCCTACGATCTACATATGCGCGCTGTTTGGATCACCACTGCCGTGTTGTTAGTGCTCGCTGCGGTCGCCGCCGCATGGTGGCCACACATTGACTCACCGCGCGTTGATCCCATCAATGACGCGCGCGCCATCGAATCAGTCTGTCCGCAGCCAATGGTTACCGCAGTAGCACCGATTGCTGCTGCGCCGATTGCTGCTGCACCGATGCCGCGTCCAGGATCAACCACTTCTCCCAAAGTCACCGTCGGTGCGAAGGCTGTCGTTGAGCGAGTTGATCATCAGTCAGTGCGGCTTGATGGAAAGTACGTCGTGCGTGGCTCGGGTTCTGAGTCTGATCCTTATCAGATCACGTGGGAGCTTCTTGCGAGCGCTGCGCGAACGGTCGACGCATCAAAGTCACTCTTTGAAGTTCCAGGACGGATTGCGGATCTGCGCGGCGCGTGGATCCAAATCAGCGGCTACTGGGCTCCGCCGCTTCAGGTGTTTGAAACCAAAGAAGCAATGTTCATGCTCAACAAGTGGGATGGCTGCTGTATCGGCCTTCCGCCGACACCGTTTGACTCCATCGAGGTGACATTCGCGAAGCCATTTGCGGTTCAGGGTCAGCATGTGTTTCGCTACGGAACCATCAAGGGTCGGCTGGAAATTGAACCATTTGCAGCGGGAATGTTTCTACTTGGCTTTTATCGACTGCAAGGTGCTGTGATGGAGTCCACTTCGTGAATTTGCCAAGCAGTACACAGCCGCGGCCTGGTGATGGATTCCACATTGGTCCACTTCGGCTTGAAACGCCGTTGTTACTTGCTCCGATCGCTGGCCACTGTGACTTGGCATTTCGAATCCTTTGTCGCGAGCAAGGTGGCGTTGGCTTGGCGAGCACGGATCTTTTGAACTGCACCGCCATCTTGCGTGGCACTGCCAAGAGCATCGACCTCGCCGCTACAAATGGACTCGATCAGCCGTGTGGCATGCAGCTCTATGGAAATTGGGACGATCCACTGCCCGAAGCGGCATGTTGGGCGATCGACCACGGCGCACAGTTGATTGATATCAATATGGGCTGCCCGGTGGACAAGGTTGCCAAGAAGCATGGCGGTTCCTTGCTTCTCTGCGATGCGCTCAGCACTATGAAACTGGCCGAACGAATCGTTGAGTCGGTTCGACGGCACTCCAACGGGCGCGTGCCTGTCACGGCAAAGTTACGCCTCGGCTGGGATCCTGAGCACTTCGTAGCTCCGCAACTTGCACGCGACCTTGAGTCTGCGGGTATCGCCGCCGTCACGGTGCATGGACGCTGGACGGTGCAGCTCTTCTCCGGCGTCGCTGACTGGGCGCGCATCGGCGCGGTAGTTGAGGCTGTCCGGGCAATCCCGGTTATCGGGAATGGCGACGTGAACGAACCTGAACATGTTCCGGCCCTCATACAGGCCAGTGGCTGCCGGGGCGTCATGATCGGTCGTGGCTCGCTGAGAACGCCCTGGATCTTCCGGCGCGCGTTGGGGCTACTCCAAACTGGTGACTTGCCACCCGAGCCATCGTTTCACCAGAAACTGAATTGCATCGCCAGGCACGTGGAATTGTTGAACCGCTACCACTCGGTGGAGCATGTCCTGCACTGCATGCGCAGCCGGATCAGCTGGTACGGGAAGTCCATGGGGCACGTGAAGGGGCTTAAAGAGGGCATCCGAACCGCCCCTGATGTGGCGACGATGCTTCGAGTGATTGAGGATTGGCGCAGGCCAGATGGCGAGCAGATCTCCAGAATCAGTGATTTTGATAGGTTATCGGTTGAACAACAATAATATCGGTGGACTGGTCACTTCAGTTGCTGTTGCTTTGTCGCTTATCAGTGCTCTTCGATGGTCTGGAGGAGTATTTCCCCTCGTTGAGAGGGGAATTTGGCACGATTTCTTGCTTCTCCGGAGAAGTGGGGTACTTTCCTCGCACTGACGGGGCATCTCGTCAGGGTTAGTGTTCGGAAAAACGAATCGGCCGCACCCGAGGGAAAGGGTTTGGCCGTGTCCCCCTTAAGGAGGTGGGCACATGGTCTCTATACACAGGTATATCGCGTGTGTTGCTGTACTCGGAACTGGATGCGCAGCCTCGGCTGGTGTCATCTCCGGATCGCAAACCTTCTACAACATGTCTTCTTCAAACAAGACATACACGTACTACCAGTACGCGCCGATTTCAGGTGATTCTGGTGGGAATCTCATGAGTGGTTCGATCACCACAACACTCACCGACCTCAATGGGAACGGTGCGGTGTTGAGTTCTGATCTAGCTGGTCATGCGATCTACACGGCCACGATCAACGACATTGCGGTGCAAACCCTTTGGAACTCCCAGTTTGGATTTTCTGTGGGGCAGTTTCTAAGTGGCGCAACAGTGCCAGCGATGTTCGCAAATGTCGCACTGCCATCCAATGTTCCACCGGATGGAAATGCTGGCGTAGTTCTTCGTTTCACGCTGAGTGCTGGCGACGCTGTTTCGTTCGCCTACACATTCAACGTGGTTCCGGGACCTAGCGCTATTGCAATGTTGGCTTGTGCGGGTCGGTTGACCAACAACCGCCGCAGAAAGCTCTGATCAGCCAAGTTGTTTGCTTGCTTGTAACGGTCCAGGATCGAAGAGTTCTATCAGTAGTGAAATTCGGTTCGACATTGACATACCGTTAGGGAAAGGCCCGAGATGAAGTTCTGTCTCAGTTCAATACTTGCAGTGACTGCCCTTACAGGATCGGCGATCGCGGGAATTCCTGTGGTCCAGATTTCTGTTGCCGGAAGTACTGGCGGATCAGCATCTGCTGCACCCGTCGGTTCCCCTGCGGGTGATCCGTTTCAATACAGTTACAACAGCACGCTTTCTGGTACCGGATTCCTATCTAGTTTCACACTGACGGCCACGGATAGCACGAGTTCAAATCGTGCGATCTTTGGGGGGTTGATCACGGTGATCAATGCTTCAGCCAGTGCTCAAACATTCAACATAGACATCAACGCGAGTACGTTCGCACATGGGGCAAGTAGTTTGACTGGCGGTTCTGTCAGCGGTGTGTTGACGGGAAATTCAGATGGAGGTCTGTTTGCATCCGTAAATGGCAATTCGATTTGGACTGCATACATCCGGGCAAGCGCCATGAACAATACTATTGCGACGCTGCTCAATGCACCGTTTCAGGTGACTTCTGCTGCCGACAATGTTGCATCGATTCCTGGGGAAGCATTTGGTCAACCAATCCCGACACAGCCCGCGATGGCGATGGGTGATGCGATGGGAATCCACTTGGTCTTCCAACTTGGCGCCGGTGATCAGGTTGATCTCACAACTGCCTTTGTCCTTGAAGCCGTACCAGCACCAGGTGGAATGGCGGCCTTTGCCCTGATTGGAATTTGCGCGCGCAAACGCCGGCGCATCTGACGGATTCACATTTCTATGACACGCCTGCTGGGCGGTGTGGTTCCTTTGCGAGCCACGCCGCCCGGCTCTTTTAAGCCGCGGGATCTGACATCTGCGCGATTGCTCTTTACTTCAGGTCTTTTGCATTCGGCAAATCATCAAGTTTGCCGATGCCAAATTGCTTGAGGAACTCAGTAGTGGTTCCGTACAGCATTGGTCGACCAACCTCGTCTGCACGACCGACGATCTTCACCAATCGACGTTCCATCAGGCTGCGCAGCACTTCACCACAGGCGACACCGCGGATTGACTCAAGGTCCGCTCGCAAGAGCGGTTGCCGATACGCAACGATCGCCAATGTTTCCAGGGCAGCTTGTGTCAGTCGTCCTTGTTCGCGCACGCCCTTCAGGCGAGCAACAATTGGTCCAAACGCGGGCAGGGTCATCAGTTGCCGACCACCAGCCACACTCTCGATGCGGAATGTCCGTCCATCCGCGGCATAGCGCACATTCAGTGCGTCGATTGCGTCGCGGACCTGCGCGGCCGCGCGCTTCTGTTGTGGAGTTTCTTCTGTAGGTGGCTCTTCTGGTGCGGGCGCCACATCGGCTTCGCCATCGGTGCCCGCAGCATTGTCTGCCTTCTTGCGTCGTCGCTTCACAGGGGCAACATCGATAATGCCCAAGAGTTCAGCAACGCGCGATTCAGACACTGGGCGATCTGCCACCATCAATACCGCTTCGACGCGTTGCTCGAGAGGCAGGTCGAAGCAAGGGATTGCTTGCTCTGCCGATTCGGCCATGAGTGCAAAGGTCGAGGGCGCAGGAGCGCTCTTCTGTGTCATGGGTGTAGTGTGCCAAAAACCGCGGCAACAGGTCGCCGGGACAGTCGAAGAATCATTTCTGGGCTGTCTGGGCAGCCATGATTTTGGCGCGCGCAAGGCGTTGAGCCCGCTCAAGCGCGGCACGCTCGTCGAGGGTTGAGGCGCGGTCGCCCGAGCCAAGAACCTTGGCGTTTGCCTCTGCAAGTTCACGCTGAGCGGCTGCCACATCGATGCCTGAGGCTTCCATGGCCTTCTCTGTCAGCAAGGTCAGTCGAGTGCCGTCCATCTGCGCAAATCCACCGTCAAGCACGAACACTCGCGATGGGCCTCCGTCAGTTTGTACGGTCACCACTCCGGTTCCCAACTTCGTCAAGAACGCTGATGCTCCTGATGCAACACCCTGTTGACCGTCCCACGCCTCAAAGCTTGCATAGGAGGCAGGGGTATCGAGAATGGCGTCGGATGGAGTGACGATGGCGCAGGTGAAGGACATAGTGGTTGCCTTGGTGATGCGGCGCTCGCCGCAGGATTGAGGCGCAAATCGTAACGGAAATTACACAGGACGCACCGCGCGTGAGATCACTGGATTATTGCCCAGACAGCAACCCGGATCGAAGCGCTAGTTCTGCGTTCCGGAATGCCGGTTCTTCGGTGACCTCGCGGACAATGAATGGGGCAAGCCAGTCTGGGATGGCGAGCGCGGCATCAACAGCCGGCAATTCACACTCCGCCAACACGAGTGATAAGCCGCTGAAATTATCAACTTCCCACGTTCGGTCGCCGACCACAATCCGGGTTCGTACTTTTTGAAGACGCCGCCCCGCTGTGCGTGGCCACTCGCGTTCAAATGTCTGAGAGTCAATCTCGCGTTCGATTTCCTGGCGCACAAGCCCAATACCGCTCTTGATCGTGTGAATGTGCTCGACCGAGCCGTCTGCATGAGTGATGCGGCGCAGACGACCTTCGAGCAGTTCGGGGGCGCCAGACGGACTAGATGCCACTGTTGTCCCTGCGGCGCTATGCAGTGCTGCTGACTTCACCGGTAAGTACCCCTGGTCAATCCGCCACACTTCGCCACTTGGCATATCTACTGGAACTGCCTTTAGCAGAAAGACCCGTTCGATCTCAGTGGCCACGACCAGCTCCAGCAGATGGCTTCTGTGGAGCAACCCGATCGGCCCATTGCGCGACGAGATTTCCAAACGCGTGCTTTAAATTCACGCTTGAACGCACATGTTGCTCAAACTCAGTGAGCACATCACCAGCATTCACCCATCGCTCAAGTGCGTCGGAGTTGTCACTGGCCGCTGCGGTTGCCAATGCGCGGCGCACACGCATGCCAAGAAGTTGTGCAATCAGGCGTACCGCTAAGCGATTTGCTGCTTCTTTCGATGCACTGTCGTCCGCATCAACTATGGCCTTTGCAAACTCGTCGGCTATCTCCGCCATCCGATCGGAAACACCGGCGGGAAATCGACCGCCCTCAAGAGCATCAAAGAGTGGCGAAAGTTCCGCATTCCATGCTGCAATTCCGTGTTGCGCTGCTCGCGTAGCCATGCCCGGCGAACCTTCCGCGAATGCATCGACGAATGCTCGATCTGCATCTGCTAGCGGTGGCCCCTCTGCCTGCCACCACTGCAACATCTCCTCTGCTCCAAGTGGGCCAAACGCTACGCGTTGACACCGACTGCGAATAGTGGGCAACAAACGATCTTCGTGTTGTGTCACCAGAATGATCGTCGTTCCTGATGGCGGCTCTTCGAGGGTCTTGAGCATGGCGTTCTGGCCATCGGGATCAAGGAGCTCTGCCTCATCAATGATGAATACCTTGCCGTGACCAAGTGATGCGGTGCGAAACACACCGCTTTCGTGTTGGCGGCCACTACTCGAAACGCCACCGAGCATTCGCTCGCGCAGGAGTTCAAGTGGAATATTCAGCTGTTTGCGATCACGCAGTTCGCGGCTTTCGCTGATAGCGGCGAGTTCTTTGCGGATGACATGGAAATCTGGGTGAGTTCCCGCGTCAATCAGGCGAGCGCACGCGGTGCCGCGCGGTGCTTGGAAAGATGCTCGGTTAGCAGCGGTTGCCGCTGGATCAAGCAGGATGCGGGCGAATTCCTCGGCCGTGCGAAACTTCCCAACTCCAGCGGGTCCGTGAAAAATCCACGCGTGATGCACGTGCCCACTGGCAAGCGCGCATCCAAGCGCCTTAAGGGCGCGGGACTGACCAAGGATGCCGTGCGATGAAGTCACAGCGACCGAGTGTACGAGCGAAACCGTTCATAGTGGCATTAGCCAAACTCGCATGTAGCACTATGGACCAACCCACAATCCATTCACAAGCCGATAGCGCGGAACGCGAGCAACGCTGCCGGTGAGTGTCTGGGTGGAAATGGTGTTCCCAGAGGAGTCGACCTCCAACAGAGTCCCGGTGGATGTCAATGTAATGAGAGTGGTGTTGTTGAGTGTTCGAAATGCGCCACACTGCGTTGGACCGCCAAAGAATGCACCGGCACTACCAGCGGTCCAGGTTGGAACAGTGGGACCGAACGATGTGGTTGTTGGAACGATGTAGCCACCCGATGTATCACGTGGTGGCGCAAGTTCCGTGACCTGCGACCAATCATTGGCGCTACCAGTGCGATCGCCATTATTAAAGACCATGATATTTCCAGCACCTGGCATTCCACTTGGAATCCAAGTAGCAGAATGGCAAACGTAGAAGGTGCGATCGGTACTCGTTCCACGACGTGAAGCCAGTGGATTACCCCATCGATACAGAAGGTCACCACCGTGTCCACGTGTTCCACCGACGTGTGATGCGGCTTGGGCGGTTGTTGTTGAGTGATCGATCACCCAGAGCTCAGACCACGACCGCGTGCTGACAACAATTTCGTCGCGCTCTGCGTTGTAGTCGATCGAATTCATGTGAATCCAATCAACCGGCGATGGCGCGGGGTTGTAATTGGCGTCTATCAGTTCTGGGTGACCGGCAACCACTGCGTAGTTCGCAGAAGCGGGAGCAGCATCCTGAACCAAGTGATCCCACACATTCCACTGCCAAACAATGTCATAGGTCGATGTGCCGGTTGGCTTCAACTCAAGAATCTTCTCAGACCACACGGAAGCGGTGGCGTTGGTCCGACCCGCAGTGGTTTGTTCAGCAATTGATCGCACATCCCAGACGATGCAGAGAATGTTCCCATTCGGCATTGGCCGAATATCGTGGTGTTGCTGTGATGTGCTGGTGGCGACGATCAAATCGTTCTGCAACACAGCGGCCGGGGAGAAGATCTGAATTCGTCCGCCACGGCCTGCGGAGTTCAGTGCTCCAGCCGAGTAGACGCACGGTCGAACGAGCGACCCATCAGGGCGCAAATACGCAACGCTGGCACCCTGCCCGCCGCCTGTCCACGTCTTGACCGTAGCGCCAGTGGGGTCCATTGCGATGGTGGATGTGGATGTCAGTTGCGTAACGAGCGTCCACTCCATGTCCACTGGACAAGCGCCCCACGCGGAGAGAACCATTCCAAGGTCGGCACCATCAACGACGCCGTTGCCGGATGGATCCAGTGCGGATGTTCCCCATGCGCTCAACAGTAGTCCAAGATCGGCACCGTTGACGATGCCGTTGCCATCGAAATCACAAACACAAGTGCTGCCGTGTGAACTCGTCGCAATGAGTAGCACGAGTGATGAAAGCACTGTTCGTGCATTCACTGACACGCCCCCCACGCCGCAAGTAGTAAGCCAAGGTCTGCACCGTTGATGATGCCGTTGCGATCAAGATCACCCGCGCCACCGTGATCGCCCCAGTTTGATAAGAGCATTCCAAGGTCTGCGCCATCAACAATGCGTGAGCCGTCAATATCCGCAGCGCATGCGCCGCCTGTGAATGTTTGGACGGTCTCGCCGCTTCCAGGAGTGTTGTGGCCACTGTTTGGCCCAGTGTTTCCTGCAGGAACCACACCGTAATAGGTTTCTCCAAGGGTGTACGGATATACCGGCTCAAGCGCAGCGTTGACTGTCACGAAGTAGCAATATGTGCCAGCGGGATACTCCGGCGTGGTGCACCAGCGCCCGTTGTGTTGATCAAGGTGGCCGCTTGCAGCGATGTACTGCCAGTCTTCAACATAGCAACCGAGGGGATACGTCGTGCTGATGGCGGGACCATATTGACTGGCTGTCAGTTGTGTTCCATTTGGGAGCGACGTCCGCGCAGTGATTTGCCGCGGTTGAAAGCTCGAAGTAATCCGACCGACACCGCCGCTTCCGTCTGCATTCTCATAGCCGTAGGGACCGTAGATCGGAAATCCATCGAATGCAAATCCGATGAGTGGGGAGTGCTTTGTTGCGTCAATAGTGCCGAGCAAGCACGTTGGATAGGCGTGCGGGTGGTACTCGCGCCCCGGTGATGGGTGTCCGTAGCAACTATCGAAACTACCGCGCTCGAATACCCACGCTGTCTGATTCCAGATGCCGAGGTTGTTGTAACTACGTGCGTCGCGCGAGTTGTAAATGGCGGTTCCATCGCGGAGCACTGCGGCATGACCCAAACCAACCGTTACTGCGGTGCCGGTGTTCTGAACCGGTGTGAGCGGCAGTTTGTACACCCAACTCATCGCCGTGGCTGTGTTTGGACTATTCCACGGTCCGATCGTGTAACTCGGGATTCCACTGCAGGTGACATAGACATTGCTGCTTGAGTAACGAACAACGGTGACATCAGCAACAGCGCCGCCGTACCCAGTGGCGTTCGTGGCATTCAACTTCCACTGTGTCACGAGTGGCGGAACAGCCGCCGCAGTGCCTGTGATGGCAAGTGCAAAGATGGCGATACTTGTGTTCTTCATTTCTAGTGGAGTCCTAGCGCTGCTACGGGGTGGCTGCTTTGTGGTTCACGGCCAACTCGAACTAGTTGCACCGAATCATGCAACTAGTTGGCGGGTGTAGCCAATTCGGGACGGGTCATTCCGGCCCAAACACCCGGAATTCGCGAACTCGGGGGTAGCGCATCCCGCCTCAGGTCACGTGGGGACACTAACGCGAACGCCGATAAGCCAATGGCGTCTTCCGTCCACAGCCAGCGATCGCCCGGCGCGTTCGGATCTTGGGTCACTTCTGATGCTTGTGGCAGGCGCCAACCATGGCCCTTGCCGTTCATGCATGTGACCTGTGCGCGCATGATGTGAGCCCCCACGGGGTCTTTCGTGACGTGCTCGATGCGGTACGCGAGTGGTAATCCATCGCGCGCACTCCGGGCATTACATGCTGCGATCGCATCGAACCAGGTGAGGCCATCTGTTGGCATGATGCCTGGCACTTCAGCGGTGTCAAATATTTGTAGTGGTATCACGGATTTGGTGACGCGCGCTTCTGTGACGTCCGTGCGTGTTCGCGCGCACCACAAGATCGCCATTGGCTTGGAATGATTCACCGCCAACTCGTCGCTGTGCACTGTATCGATGCGCATGTTTGTTCCGCGAACAAGTGGAATCGGTGGATCAAATCGATAAGGGCGATCAAGCCCTTCGCGATAAGTTGGGATGTTTAAGAGGACGCGCTCTGCGCCATCAGGTGCAACGGCGCGCACGCAAACAGATGTGCAACGCTCGTCACTACGCAAACCGAGTACCCCCAGATCTACATCAACCACAAGCGGCGAACTATCGGTTCGTATTGTGCGTTCCGTTCGATCGATACGCACTGCGCCCAATGGACCAGCAGCGAATGCTTCCGCCAACCGATCGGTAGGCGAGCCGCCCGTGAACGAAATATTCACCGTGGCGGGCATTGCCGCACCACGCCCGGTTGCGTGGAGCTCAACCACAAGATCTCCGGTTCCTGGCTTGGCAGACCAGTCATCGGGGAGCTCCCAGGCACTGTCCACACCAAGCATTGCGAAAGATCCAGCCGAGGAAACAGGCCCATCGCCGCGAGTGTGCGCGCCATCGCCAGGATCGAGTTCATCCAGACGGAGCACGCTTCCACTTGGATCAATACTCACCATGGCACGCTCTATCGCTCCTGATGCGCGAGTCATTCGTACGGCGCGAACACGGTCTGGCAGTGCTGGCGAATGCAACGCAAATGTGCGCATATGAATGCCGTCCGCGGGGATGTCCCAACTAGCGGCAAAGGTCATGTTGATGGGTAGCGCGGACGGTGTTGTTGCTACCGGTGCTGCCGGTGCAATCAGTGGCGCACCATCTGCACCAGTAGTCGCCCAAGTACTGAGTGTGGCGCGCTCTGCATCTGTGATTCGCGACCCGTGAAATGGCCCGCCGGAATTTGGAAGCCACGGCGGCATAAATTGCTCGTGAAGTACTGTTGCAATAGTCGCTGCCTTGCGCGTAATTGCTGCACGTGTATCAAGGCGCAGTGGAGAACTTCCGCCCTGACTGTGGCAATTCAAACAGTGTGTGCTGAAGATTGACCAACCAGATGGTGTTGCTGGTGTGGCGACCACGGTTGTGGTGGTCGCGTGCTGGATTACAAGAAATGCCGTGAAAGTAAGCATCATTACGAGCCTAGGCGCCGCTCGGCGCATTTCGTTGCTACATATAAAGAGATCATGGTTCCAATACACACCCGACAGGTGTGGTGACCGTGACATTCGGTACTCGGCCGTTGGCGATCGCTTGTAGTGCGTTTTCCAAATCGTGTTCGGTTGCACTTGGTCGGCGAGAACCACGTTCGGGATATTGATCGTCGATTCGCCCTCGATACAAGATGGTGCTTGGATCAACCGCCGCACCACGACCACCTGCAGTGACTATGACTTCTGGCACAAAGCGCACACCAAAGCGCTTTCGCAGGGAGTGGTCTGTGTCAATTATTGTTGGATAATTGATGGCAAAGTCGCGAACGTGGTCGGCCACCTCTTGTGTGCTCAGTGGCACCTCTGGGTAGACGCCAACGAAGTCAATAGCAAGCGGTGAATAGCGCGCACGCATGCGTTCGAGCTCAGGTTGATAGCCATTGCAGATTGGGCAATCTGTTGAAATAAACAGCCACACCGTTGCGCGAGGAGCGACTGCCGGAATAGCGGCGATTGATGTTGTTTGTACTACCACTGATGGTGTGGGTGATGAACAACCAGACAACACGACCAACACTACAGACGCGACCACGCTGCTTAACAACGCAGTACGCGTATCGTTGGAAATGTTTGGCACGATCATTGAGTGAATGCCGAACATTGCACGCTTCAAAATTTGGGTATTTCCACTAGTCGGGGTGATTGTGGCATGGTCTTCCCAGTGGGGTCGCGCATATCGACAGGCATCAGAAGTTCTTCGCCATTCACCAAGTGTTTGGGGAACTTTCGCATGACCACCTCTACCTCTGGTGCATAGAGCGTGCTCTTGGAGTCGTATGCATCTGCTCCAAATACACCGACTGTCACGATGCTTGTCTTGGTGTCGAAGTCATGAAAGTAATACGCCTCGTTTCCATCGGCGCGAAGTTGTCGGCAGTATGTTTCTGCAGACCGCTTGATTTCACTCATCTTCAATTCACTCGTACCGAACGCGCTCCACACTGCTACTTGTAGTGAATACAGCGTTGCATTTGGGCGCGAGCGCCTCACAATACGAAGGTCGTTTGGTCCCGGTGGGCCAGCCTCTGCGCCGCCACCCATGCGGGTAAGCATGGCGCGTGGAAACGCACGCGTGGTGCCTTCGTTGATTTCCTTGACAACCTTCAACTCCGCTTGGGCGGCGGGATCTTGTGGTCCAGTGAAATGGCCAACAAGCACAACACTTCCGCGCTGTGTTGTGCTGACATACGCGTCATTCAGTTGTGGGTAACGGCGAACAACTTCTTCGCGAATAGCGTTCGCGTTTACTTGATGTTCTGCGCCGGTAACGGAAGCCAACAACACGCTCCATCCCGTCTGGCTGCCGTCAACATCTGTTCGTGCAGCGGTGCGTGCGGCGGCGGCTGTCGCTTGCGCTTGGCGCTGTGCATCACTTCCAGCGGCCATACGAGCAGCGGCGGCGCGCTCAGCGGCGGAGGGGGCGCGCGTATTGGGCGCGGCGGCCACACTGGCTGGTGCTGGTGTGGGTACGGGTGGTTTCCCAGTTGAACCGACTTTATTGGCAGCGGCGAGTGAACTGGGTTCCACAACTTCGTCGCCGGGGTTCATGAGTGCGAGCGTCGGATCGGCTGTAGTCGCCGACGAGGCGGCGGGTTGAGTCACCGCGGTGGCTGGGGTTGGGGCGGGGATGGTTGGCGCAGGGGTGGATTTGGGGGTTGTAGCGCTGGGGGCACTCACGGAGCTCGAAGCGCCCGCGGCGCCTGGAGCACCAGTAGTAGCCGGGGTGGCAGTGGTACTAGGGGTACTGGGTCGCTTTACCTCCAACCGCTTCGGCCCATTCTGGCCGACGGGCGTGAGGGTTCCTGTCTTGATTGGCGAGACCGTCTTGGTGTTCGCACTTGGCTTCGCAGTGGCATCTGTCGCCACCTTTGCCTTCGCGTCGGCGTCAGAAGTAACGGCGGGAGTGGAATCGCATCCCGCGATCAGAAATGCCGCTAATAGCCCTGCTGTGGTCAAGACGCGGGACATTTTGTGACATTTAGGCTTATTGACCATAGGCTCACCGGGCTAGCATACGAAATGCCTCAAGGATTCTCGACAGGATTGACGATACCACAGTCTGCATCGGCGACGTTCGCCGAAGGCTCGCCGCTCGATGGATCGAATGCGGCCCGCAACGGAAAGTGTGTCAAATGGATTTGACATACGACCGGCTGGAGAGCGCCATGAACGACATCGGACAAGTCGGACTCACCCACGGACTCGGAGCAGCAGGAGCTGCGCACCGCGTCAACGAGGCTGCTGCTGCATATCGAGCAACAGCGCAATCAGAGGTCGCGCCATCTGCACCACGCTGGGCCGAAGGTCGAGATCGCGTTGAACTCTCAGACCACGCGCGTCATCTTGATGCAGTCCGCGCGTTGCCAGACGTTCGCATGGCAAAGATTGAAGCTATCAAGCAAGCGATTGCAAGTGGTACTTATGAGTCGCCAGAGAAGTTGCAGTCAGCAATTGATGGACTGCTCCGCGACGTCAATAGTTAATCACGGGATTTTCCGCACATGACCGCCTGAATATGTGTGAAATGCGCTCATGCGCAGCTCACCACACCTCGGTCGACCAAACCTGTCTCTTCTCCGCGCCTTGTTGACCACCGTGTCAACTGGCGCGGTTTTATTTGGTGGAGTTGCGGTTGCACAAGAGGCACCGCCAGTGGGCATGCGGCCAGCCGATGTGCGCCGTGATGCCTTGGTCAATGTGACCATTGCAGCAATGCCAGGCGAGCGACTCGCTGATGCAGTGGTGTTGATGAAAGACGGATGGATTGAACGCACCGGTGCGCGTGGTTCATTTGAAATTCCTGCTGGAACCACCATTCATGACTGTGGTGGATGCACGGTGTATGCAGGATTTATCGACGCCTGTGTTCGCGTTGACAGTTCTGCGGCAGCTCGCGCAGCGGCGAGCGAACGTGGTGCACACTGGAACGCTCGAGTTGTGCCACAAGTACGCGCGAGTGACCTACCGGTGATGTCCGCTGATTCTCGCAAGGAATTGCGAGCACTTGGTTTCACTGCGGCCGCTCTACATCCAAACGCCGGGATTTTTCGAGGAACTGCACAAGTGGCGCTCCTTGGAGACGATCCGCGCGCAGCCCGCACTGTGGTCGAAGATGCAGGTACTTGCGTGTCTTTTGAAACGACGGTCGGTGCTGATGATGAGGCCTCGTGGAGCCGAGCTACCTATCCGGGCGCGCTCATGGGGGCGATTGCGCTGCAGCGCCAGACATTTGCCGACGCTGCGTGGCACGCGCAGTGCACAACAGTATGGCAGGCGCATCCCGCTGGAAACGAGCCACCGGTTCTTGCGAATGCTCTTGAGTCTCTGCACGCTGCGGCAGGTGGAAAGCAACGCGTGTGGTTCGATGCAAGTGACGAACGCAATCTCTTGCGAGCCGATGCACTTGCGCGCGAGATGTCTCTTGACGCTGGTTTCATTGGTAGTGGGCTCGAGTACCGCAGGCTCGCAGAAGTGCAGGCGACTGGCCGACCAGTAGTGGTGTCTTTGAACTTCCCAAAGACCCCCGATGTACAGACTCCGCACGCTATTGACGCTGTGCCCCTGAGCGAGCTCGAGAAGTGGGCCTTAGCGCCAACAAATCTCTCTGAGCTGTTGCGTGCTGGCGTTCCTACGGCGGTAAGTACGGTACGACTGAAAGATGTGGGTGACTTTGCAAAGGCAGCGCGGCGCACAACAGAATGCGGAACGACTGAAGATGAACTCTTGGCCGCGCTCACCACTCATCCAGCGCGCATGCTTGGAATGTCCGGTATCGCCGGTGAAGTGCGCGCTGGTCGTATGGCAAATCTCGTGGTCTGTAAAGGTCCGCTCTATGGCGAAGATTCAAAGATTCGCGAAGTGTGGATCGCTGGATTGCGGCACGAAGTTGAGCCAGTGAGCAAATTCCCGATGAAAGGTGTTTATGCCATGGCTGCCCCCGATGGGTCTGGTGCATTCACGGTGATGCCACTGTCAGTGACCGTTGATGCTGACGAACGAACCGTTTCGTTTGGACTTCCAAAGGCAGTGGCCGTGATTGATGCGAAAGAGGGGAAGGTTGAAGCGGGGGCAAATGGTGGCGATGGTGGCGGCGGTAGTGGCGAACACAAACGAGATGATTCTCCGTCGATTCGCGCCGACAGTGCGAACTTCGACGATGCGCGCGCCGGATTTACTCTTCCAGGCAAGGAACTAGGTGCCGGTGGGGCGGTGCGTGGAACCATTGTTGCCATGCGTGACAGCGCTGTCATCACTCTCACTGCGGCTGATGGTCGTGTTGCGCGCTGGAACATTCTTGCAGGTGCGCGCACAGGGGACGCACCCGATCCGAAGGAAGAACGCAAGAACAAGCGTGCAAAGAATGGTGGCGACAAAGACAGCAAAGACAGCAAAGATGTCAAGGAAAGTAAGTCGGACAAGGGTGACAAAGATGGTCACGATCATCCAAAGGGAACTGGCGATGATGCTGACAAGTTTGACCCAAAGCCCGTGCTTGCAGCGATCCCTCGCACGTTCCCACTTGCTGATTGTGGCGTAGAAAAAGGCGTTGCTCCCAAGTCTGTCTTGGTAGAGCACGCCACTGTTTGGACCGCCTCTGAACGCGGCATATTGAACGATGCCGACCTCCTGGTCAAAGATGGAAAGATCGTGGCGATTGGTAACAATCTGCGCTCAACGCTCTTGGGTGGGCTTGGCGACACAATGGTGATTGATGGGACTGGCTTACACGTCACGCCTGGATTGATCGATTGTCATAGTCACACCGGTATTGATGGCGGTGTCAATGAATCGACACAGAATGTCACAGCCGAGGTGCGCATCGCTGATGTCCTTGATCCCGAAGACATCAACTGGTATCGGCAGCTTGCAGGTGGTCTCACGGTGGCCAATCAACTGCACGGAAGTTCAAACCCAATTGGCGGGCAGAATTCCGTTGTGAAGATTCGCTGGGGCGAAAATTCCAGTGCGTTTCCTCTGCAGGGCGCGATCCCGGGAATCAAGTTTGCACTTGGTGAGAATGTCGTCCGTAGCAAAAATCGTTACCCAGGCTCGCGACTTGGCGTGGAGACACTGATTCGTGATCGATTCCAGTCCGCACGTGAGTGGCGCTCTGCACAAGTGAAATACGCTGCCCTGTTGCCCGACGAGCGCGCACGAATGATGCCGCCGCAACCCGATTACGAATTACAAACACTCGCGGAGATACTTGAAGGTAAGCGCATCGTTCACTGCCACAGCTATCGGCAAGACGAAATTGCCATGCTGATTCATGTCGCTGATGATTTCAAATTCCAAATTGGCACATTTCAACACGTACTCGAGGGGTACAAGATCGCTGATGAGATTGCGCGGCACGGCGCTGGCGCCTCTGGATTCAGTGATTGGTGGGCATACAAGATGGAAGTCATGGATGCCATTCCGTGGAATGGCCAAATGTTGTGGAAGGCTGGTGTTGTCACGAGTTTCAACTCAGACAGCGACGAATTGGCGCGGCGCTTGAACACTGAAGCAGCGAAGGCGGTGCGTTATGGTGGTGTTCCACGCGAAGAGGCAATCAAGTTTGTAACCCTGAATCCAGCCAAGCAGCTCCGTATCGACTCAAAGTGTGGATCGCTGGAGCCAGGAAAGGATGCAGACTTTGTGATCTGGAGCGCGGATCCGCTCAGTGTTTATGCACGTTGCATGCAAACATGGGTGGACGGAGTGCGCCGATTTGATGTGTCGACCGATCAGATGATGCGTGAACGCGACGCAAAGACACGAACGGCGATCATCGCGCTAGCGACTTCGGAATGGGGCAAGAGTGGCGGTGGAAGTGATGGTGGCGGTGGAAAGGGTCGGCGCGGAAAGCGCGGCGCGGTTCCCGGTGTGCAGGACCCTGATACCCCGCCGGTCGATGATGTGACTGTCAGCCAAGGTGCCCGATCTGGAACGCCGTTGCTCGCGAGAATGCGCTTGAATCAACGCGATCGTCTTATGGAAATGGTGCGATCAGGAATCGACCCTGCGGCCATTCGTCCTGGGGAGTGCGGTTGTAACCAAATGGACTCGTGGAATGCAATATTTGAAATCACTGGCGGCGAAGGAGGTGTCCGATGATGAACAACCGTAAATTGTGGTTTGTTGCTTCTGTTGTAGTAACGATCACCGCGAATGTCGCCGCGCGTCAATCCAGCGAGATACCAGCGCCGAAACAACGGACGCAGATGGTGCTTCGGCATGTTGATGTGCGCCCGTGCACACCAGGAGCTAAACCAATTCCCAATGGATGGGTTGTGTTTGACAAGGGTTGTGTTGTTGCCGTTGGAGCGGAACCAATTGGTCCTGGTGTTGCATCAGCCAATGCGATGGAGATTGATGCACCTGGTCACGTCTTGACGCCAGGTCTCTGGGCAAGCGCAACTACGCTCGGTCTCATTGAAACTGCGCAGGTTGAAGCGACTGATGACACGAGCGAATTTGGTGATTTTCATCCGGAAATTAAGGCTTCAACCGCAACGAACCCCGACAGTGATCTGCCACCCGTAGCGCGTAATGCCGGCATCTTGATGGCTCACGTCTTTCCTGTAAGCGGCGTCGTTGGTGGTCACGCCAGCGCTATGCGCCTTGATGGGTGGACAATAATGGATCGCACTGTAAATGCGGAAGCTGGAATGATTGTGCACTGGCCAATGATGGAGCCGGTGCAATCGCGTTGGCAATCAAAGTCGTTTGATGAGCAACGAAAAGATCGCGACAAGGCAATCGCTGCAATCGATCGCTTCTTTGATAATGCCGAGGCGTATTTACGTGCGCGTGCTGCTGACCCAAGTGGTGCGAAGGATGCGCGCTATGAGTCACTCCGTGGTGTCATTGAAAAGCGCGAACCAGTGCTTCTTGATGCCAATTGGCCTGGACAAATTGAGGCTTCCGTTCTGTGGGCAATTCGGCGCGGCTATCGGCCTGTAGTGGTTGGTGGACTTGGTGCGCCAGAGATGATTCCACTTCTCAAGGCCAATGGTGTTCCGGTAATTGTGCGTGGTATTAATCGCATGCCGTTACGCGAAAGTGACGGTGTCTCTGCGGTGTTTGAGGTTCCAGCGAAGCTCGCAAATGCTGGTTTGAATTTCTCAATTGCTTCCGGCGATGAACCCGCCCACGAACGCAGTCTTCCTTCACAATGCGGGCGCGCTGTTGGTCATGGTCTTGATGTGAATCAGGCGCTCGAATGTGTGACCCGAGTCCCTGCTGAGTTGGCCGGCGTAGGCGCCCACTATGGAACTGTTGCGCCTGGAATGAGTGCAACCCTGGTGCTTTGGTCTGGCGACCCGTTTGAAATCACCACTGTTGTCCGCCGAGCGTGGGTTGACGGTCGGGAGGTCGACTTGAATGACCGCCAGACGCGCATGCATAACAAGTACCTAGAAAAAGAGCTGCAACGGGCCCCGGCTGATCCCGTTATTGATGCTCCAGTTCCGGTATTTCCTGCGTCTGTGACGAAGGATCCGCATCCTTGAAGCGCGTACAGTGCAACGCATGAAGTCTAAAGGAGCGGAGAGCGGTTCAGGGTTTGCGGCACTTGGCATCTCAACGATGTTGGTGGAGTCATTGGCACGCATGGGCGTGACTGATCCGACGCCTGTGCAACGGGCAGCGATCCCCACGGCAAGTACTGGCAAAGATGTTGCGGTCGTTGCGGCCACTGGTACCGGCAAGACGCTTGGGTACCTCTTACCAGTAGCAATGAAACTCTTGGCTGATCCGCCACTGCGTGTTCGTGGTCGGCCCGTTGATCCGCGACGACGACTTCGCGCCCTTGTTCTTTGTCCAACACGCGAGTTGGCACAACAGGTTGCACGCGAAGCTGCACTCCTGTTCCGTGGTTCAGTGTTGCGAACCGCTGCTGTTTACGGCAAGAGCCCACTTGCACCACAGCGTGAGGCTGTCTCGATTGGCGTAGATCTTCTTGTTGGGACGCCAGGTCGAGTGAAGGAACTCTGCGAGCTTGATGTCATATCGCTCGCGTTTGTGCAGCAATGTGTGCTCGATGAGGCAGACCGCATGCTTGACATGGGCTTCCTTCCACAGGCGAAGGAAATTCTTTCGCGTGCACCGGAATCACGACAGTTGCTCTTCTACACAGCAACGATGCCGCGACCTGTTGAGAAGGTTGTTGAAGAAATGCTGCGTGACCCAGCGCGTGTGGATCTTGTTGGTCGCGATCGTGCGAAGGTGGCTGGTACGCCCGAGCCTCGTTCCGACCTTGGTCAGCACATTTATGACATTGATGATGAGTCAAAGACGGCGTTGACGGTTGCGCTTATCAAAGATGGAAATCGCAAGGGTGTCATGGTGTTCTGCCGCACGCGCCGGCGCGCTGGTTGGGTTGCATCAGCATTGCGACGACACGCGATCAAGACTGTGCTCATCCACGGCGACCGAAGTCAGCGACAGCGCACCGAGGCTCTCGCGGCATTCACTACTGGGCATGCAGACGTGGTTGTTGCCACTGATGTTGCTTCACGCGGATTGCATGTGCCAGCCGCACGCTGCGTGATTAATTATGACGTTCCGCTCCTTCCTGAGGAGTATGTTCACCGTGTTGGACGCGCTGGTCACGGAGGCGGTAGTGCTGAGGCATTCACGCTTCGTTGCCCGGCTGATGTTGAGCGCTGGCTACATGTGGAACGCACACAGCGCGTCAAATTGATGCCCAAGAAGCCGCCTGCATATGCCGCGTACATGCGGATGCGCGATGGTGCTGTGCCTGACCGCGAAGTTGAAATGAGTACTGGTGGACCGCGTAGTGCCGGAAGCCGCACGGCGGGACCACGCATTGCTGGACCACGAGCGCCGACTGCTCGACCGGCTGGCGCGCATCCGGCTGGTCGTCCAGCTGGCGCGCGTCCGTCCACTATCCGGGCGGCTACTACACGGGCAACTGGTGCGCGAAGTGGCGGCGTACGGATTGCTGGGCGAACCGACCGACCAACGCGACGAGTTGACCGACCATTGACTATTGGCGGTAGCACGGACCCGAACGCACCGGTGCCAGCGGGACGATCGCTCGCTGCGATGATCCGGAATGCTCCTGCTGCGTTGAAGCGCAAAGAGAAGCGTGTTCAAAAGGGTGACAAGCCGAAGAATCAGGCGCATAAACGTGGTAAACAGCGTAAGGCGCCAATCGCCAAGGGCCAGAAACCAGGTGGCGGCGTGAAGAAGGTGACATGACGATTCGTCTGCACGTGGGTTACGCGGCGATCGGCCTGATGCTTGGCGCAATGAGCATTGCCGCCACTGTGCCCTACGCGCAAATGACGATGTCGGCTATTCATGAATCCACTGACATTCTCTTGTTGCGTGGGACTGCTGCATGGAGTGGTTCCGAGCGTCGATCTGCATGTATTCGGTGGATCAATGTTGAAACAGTTGGTCCACTGGTGAACCCATCGGAAACGACTGGGGTGGTTCCAGGGTGGGCTGAACCAGCACCGCCGCTTGACGCTGGTCATGTGCGCGCCGCGGCCGTTGGAATTGGCTGGCCATTTCCAGTGGTCGCAGCTTCGTGGCGCGCCGAACGTGGCGATGAGGGGTTTCCTCCACCTGCAGAACGTGACACCAGTGGCGAAAGTCCCAAAGAAGCAGTGCGGCGAACGATCAGTGGTGATTCACACGCAGTGCGCAGAATTTTGTTCCCACAAGCCGCGCTTGGTGCCGTGATTTGGGCATTGCCATGGTGGGGCGTGCTTGAGTTCGTCGCATGGATGCGCACCCGGCGTACACACGCCGCCGCATGATGGAACAAACGCAGTGCGTTAGTCCACGGGCAACATTGGCACGATCACGCGGATGACTATCGCCAAGCCAACAAAGAGCGCCAGCATGCCAACCACAATCTGTGCTGACATCCGCGCAACCGATGGCCAGTAGCCAGCTAGATCTGTCTGCCGAATGGCGCGCCACGTCATGCTCACGAAAATGGAGAGTGGAAACACCAACGCCCACCAATAAGTGGACACACCGGGGGCGGGTTGCAGAAATGGGATCCACGCGAGCATGACTGGCATCCTACGGTTGTCGATCGGTGCCGTACGACTCGCTTGGTGTGCTTTGGTTTGATTGTTTGAACACGGCACCGGACGTCAATACCACGGTGGCGACCGCACATGCGGCAAATGCTGCGGGGGTGGCGACAATTGCGAACAGCCTCACACCTGGACGGCTCGAAACAGCCCGGAGTGCGCTAACGCCCATGAGTGCTGGCGACAGGGCCAACATGGTCCAGATCCACCATGGAAATCCGCTTTCGTCGTATCCGGCGCCAACAAACATACAGGCTGTAAGTGAACAGGCGAATGTTGTGGCCCCCGCGCGGCCAAGGTGAACTGATGGAAAGAACATGGCTGCAACCGCGAATGTCGCGCTCCCGGCGCTCAGTGCGGCAACAACCACGCTTAGCTTCGCAAATCCACTCAGCATGCACATCACGCTGGCGCATGCTGCGATGACCATCAGTGCAGCAAATGATGTCGCCCTTGTTTGTGTGGCCGACTGCGCAATACCACATGAGGAAAGTGTGGCGACAAGCGCAACAATCAAATGCTGGGGAACTCCGCCGATTCCTGGCGGGGCAAGAACCACCGTAGAGCACACTGCTACTGCTATCACTCCGGTTAGTTGCCACGACTGCTTTGTGAAATACGTTGTGATCATCGCGCCGCATGCGCCAATCAACAGCGATACTGGTAGCTGACCGTAAGCGGTTGTCCATGGCCACTCAAGCCCGGGTTGTAAATGGAAATGTGCGGCAATGGGCGGAATGACAACAAGAATTGGCATCCAGAGATTGAGTGAGAAATACAAAGCGACGTGACGGCGCCCGTGCTTTGCCAGTGTCCACGAATGCATCTTGTTTGAGATCCAATGCAACAGCAACATCACTACCAACACCGCTAGTGTGGGTGTTAGCACTGCGCGAATGATGATGTCGAGTTCCATGGCGGCGGCCGTCGAACTACTTTTTCGCTACCCCGCCCTCGAGGCCGACAATGATCTTTACGCTGTCGCCAATGGCGCCCTTGTCGGTGCCGTACTTGATACCGAAGTCACTGCGTTTAATCACTAATTGAGCCTCAAATCCCGCTTTGAGACCGCGACCCATGTCCGCCATGCCGCAATACTCAACGCGCGCAACAACAGACTTGGTAACGCCGTGCAGGGTGAGGTCGCCGGTCACGTCATAGACCATGTCGTCGGCCTTCTTTGCACTTGTGCTCTTGAAGGTCATCGATGGAAAATCCTTTGCTGAGAAAAAATCTGGACTGCGAAGGTGCTTGTTGAGGTCATCATTGGCGGTATCGATCGAGTCCACCTTGATGGTGATGTCGAACTTCATGCCCTCTGCTTTGCCTGGTTCAAAGGTGAAGTTGCCTTCAATGTCGTTGAATCGGCCCCAGAACTGACCGGCGCCAAAGTGCTGGACACGGAACAGAGCCATGGAGTGGACATCGTCCACTGTGAATACCTGAGGGCCAGAGATAGCTGTGGCAGCAGGCGTGGCGACCTTCGCAGGCACTGTGGGTGCTTGCTGAGGACTCGCGACGCCCAACATGAGTAGGCAACCAAGGGTGCAAAGAACGGTCGTAGTGATGAGGTGCTTGCTACGGTGGAGAGTGGTGTGATTCATATGGCTGATGGGTGCGGTTGACATGGTTGGCAAAGACGCAGTAACGAGGTGTTTGTGGTTATTGGACAGTCTTAGTCTGGCAGGCGATTTTTGTCGAATCCAATACGTTGCATGAGCCCGTCGAATTCATCAAGTGAGAAGAACTGGATTCGCAATTCGCCAGCACCCTTCTTTCGACCAACCTTGATGTCAACACGGGTACCGAGGTGTTGCTCGAGTTGCCGACGGAGGTCGGCGAGGTGTGCACTCTTTGGTCCGCGAGTCTTTGGCTTGGTGAGCGGTGTTCCACGTGGAACACTTGCAACATCCCGAACAGCACCCTCCAACTCTCGAACAGACCAACCATGTACCGCCGCTTGCTCGGCAAAGTTCCTTCGCACGCCAACCTCGGTCACACCCAGAAGAACCTTAGCGTGTCCCAAGGAGATAGCCCCCGAGCGCACGTGCGATGCCGAGCCGCCATCAAGGTCGTTGAGGCGAAGCAGGTTTGACACAGTTGCGCGATCAAGTCCAACTCGGCCAGCAAGGTCTTGGTGTGTTAGTCCAAAGTCATCAGCAAGGCGGCGGAGTGCTGCGGCGCGATCCATCGGGTTAAGGTCTTCACGCTGAAGGTTCTCAATGAGGGACAACTCAGCAGCCTGGCGATCGTCAACAACTTGGACAATCGCAGGTATTTCTGTGCGCCCAAGCTGATCCATAGCGCGCCATCGGCGTTCGCCAGCGATCAATTCAAACCTTCCTGGCGAGCCACTGAGTGGACGCACCACGACCGGCTGCATCAATCCCGACTGCTCGATACTGCGCGCAAGGGTGTCCAAAGCGACTGGATCCATGCCACCGCGCGGCTGGTACTTGCCAGGCTGAATCGCCCGAACCGAGATGAATGTCACCATCCCGTCTGCCAATTGGTCCACCGATGCATCTGCCAACAACACCGTCTGTGCCGGTTTAGGCTCAACCGTGCCAGCGGAGCGTGTGCTTGTGGGCCCACCAGCCGTAGCATTTGCGACGTCTGTGTTGCGCCCCGAAAGTTCAGATGTGGTGACTGTGGTTGGGTGTGCACCCTCGGCATTCGTTGTTCGCTGGATCGGCACGGGAATCAAAATCCCAAGGCCGCGGCCTAACTTTGATTGCGTCATCTTGGTGCGATCATCGGGTGCCTTGGCCATAGTGAACTCCTTGAGTAATGCTGAGCAATGTTCCACGTGGAACATGCACACATTCAGCCGCCGGTCAGTAGTGTGATCAAATCGTATCGACGAATCGAAAGAACAGGCACGAACATCATCCGTGAGATTCACCAATCGGAAGGCACGACATTTGGCTCCAAGAGCGGACATGTCGCACATGACGGTTGTCGGATCACGGTTCCCCCAACCACTAGCGTGCAACACACCCATACGATGGCTCATAACAAAACGGTCTTTGAAACGATTGTTAATCACAAACTACATTGAATAGTTGCGATCATGTGGCGATCATGGTCTGTTCTATCGCGATCAATCGTTATTTTGGTTGTTAAAGACCGAACCTTCAACCGTATTTGACTGGTCGATTTTGTGTCGATCTCACGCGATCATGTGGCTATCTACCCCTATTGCCACAAAAAACGTCCACCATAGAAGCTGGTGTGTTAAACCCACCGCCACCACAGCGGGGCTCGCCTATTAAATAGGGACACCTTACACAGGAACGAATTTAGGCAAGGGCAACTGTGTCTTGGCACGCTGGACGGACAATCTTGGTGGTCATGGCCGCCAAAATGCGGGTTTCCATGCCAATTCGTGCTGCGTCGTCGCCGTGGTTCAAGACAACCAACCCCGGAACGTGCCCACTACCGGCCACCCAGTCGCACATCTGATCTGCGTCGGCGTGACCGCTCAGACCCTGCAATCGTGAGATACGCGCCCGAACGTCCAACTCTGTTCCATTGATGCGCACACGCTTGGCAACCCCGTTCGCCAAGGATTCTGCCATCGAACCCGGCAACACGTAGCCAGTGAACACCACAAATCCGCGGTCGTGACCAAGAGCTGTTTCCAAGTGATGCAACACCGGACCAGCATCACAGAAGCCACTTCCAGCAAGAACAATTCCTGCGCCCTCACGCCCGGCAATCTTCAATGAGTGCTTACGAGACCACAGGCAATGAAGCGAATCAAATTCAAACGGTGAGTGCCCGCGACCAATCATTGCTCGGGCGGTACCCGAAAGCAGTGTTGGGTGTTGAACACACAACTCAGCCGCGCGGATGGCCATCGGGCTGTCGAGATACACCGGAATGTCATCAAGCAATCCCTCGCGCGACAACTGTGCAAGGTGATGCACAAGCACCTGCGCGCGACCAACACTAAAGGTTGGCATGATGGCGGTGCGACGACCGTGACGGCAATGCTCGATCACCTCGCGTAGTGACGCGTCGGTATCTGGAGCATGTGTCCCAATAGGACGGCTACCAGTGGTGGACTCCATGACCACTACGTCTGCTTCTGGCGCGTAGCCGCGAGCGGCCAGATAGGTTTCGCCAGAAGGGCCAATATCGCCTGAAAAAACCACTCGAATGCGTGATGCGCCATGCGTGATCTCAAGTTCCACTGATGCGCTACCGATGATGTGGCTTGCATCATGAAGGCGCATGCGAATACCTGGGACAATCTCTCGCCATACGCGATAAGGCACCGCAACTAAGTTCCGACTGACACGCTCAGCATCACCGCGCGCGTACAGAACCGGCGGGTCTTCGTGCCTGTCATCGACCTTCAATGACGGATCTGGTGGTGGATCCAGCACCACGGCGTCTGGCCCTGTGCCCTCGCGAAATTCTTCAACCCGCATCTTCTGCAGGTTTGCAGAACTACGAAGGACCATCGGCAACAGTGTTGCTGTTGGCTCGGTGCAGAAGACGGGTCCCTCAAATCCAAGGCGAGGCAGCATCCCCAGTCGACCACAGTGATCAATATGAGCGTGAGTACAAACAACGGCGTTCAATCGCCGAAAGTCCAGAGCAGGAGGAACCTTGTTGCGTTGCTCTTGGGACATCGCCCCCTGAAACAGACCAAAGTCGATCAAGACGCGGGCGTGCTCCGTCTCTACTAGGGTGCAACTTCCGGTGACCTCGCCTGCAGCCCCAAAGAACGTCAATGATGGTGATTTAGACACAGACTTGCAGCATAGGGAAGAGCGGGCATATCGTGCTGCCATGCACACCACCGCACCACACTATGTCACCCTTGGACGCAGCGGCCTTCGGGTTCATCCAATTTGCCTTGGCGCCATGACCTTTGGTACCGAGTGGGGCTTTGGAACTGACGTCGCTGGGAGCAACGCCATGCTCTCGCGTTACCTTGAAC
This sequence comes from Planctomycetaceae bacterium, assembly GCA_947474065.1. Classification (GTDB taxonomy): domain Bacteria; phylum Planctomycetota; class Phycisphaerae; order Phycisphaerales; family SM1A02; genus UBA966. The sequence goes on along the minus strand of CANJHD010000003.1, from coordinate 52,157 downwards.
TTGGTGGAAACTTCATCGATACAGCCAACATTTACACCAAGGGGCACAGTGAGAAGGTCCTTGGTGACTACTTCCACACAGGCGCCGGTGCTGGCAGCCGTGATCGCGTGGTGATTGCCACGAAATTCGGTGGAAACATGTGGCCGGGCGACCCAAACGGGGGTGGAAGCGGCTCAAAGGCCATGATGAACGCGGTGGAACACTCCCTGCGTCGCCTCGGAACTGACTACATCGATCTTCTTTGGTGCCACTTCTGGGACCGCCTCACACCGATCGACGAGTTAATGCGCGGCATGGAACTCCTAGTGCGCCAAGGCAAAGTGCGCCACATTGGATTGAGTGACCATCCCGCCTGGGTGTGCGCGATCGCTCAGTCCTTTGCTCGCAACAATGGGTCAACGCCACTCGTGGCGTTGCAGATCGAATACAGCCTGCTACAGCGAACTGTCGAAGCCGAACTCATTCCGATGGCCATTCATGAGGGAATGGGTGTCACGCCCTGGAGTCCACTGCGAGGGGGGGTTCTTAGTGGAAAGTTCAGTCGCTCCCATCCACCCAAAGATGATGGCTCCACCCGCGTGAAGCCTGATTCGAAGTTCCTCACAGAACGAACCTGGAAATTGCTTGATGTGATGCACGCCATGGCGAGCAGTAAGCAGTGCACTGTTGCTCAGCTCGCATTACGTTGGACAATGGGCCGACCGGGTGTTGCCAGCACGATCATTGGTACTCGCACACTCGAACAGCTTGAAGACAACATGGGCGCCATGAACGTCCATCTCAGTGTGCAAGAAATTGATGAGCTCGATGCTCTCACCAAGCCAGAACTGCCATTTCCATGTGATTTCCTAGAGTTTGTGCGATCGGGTATTCACAATGGCACCACCATCAATGGAGTTCATGGTGACCCATGGCCACTGGCGCCACAGAGTGCTAGTGAGCGTTGGTAATAATTGCGTGCAGTAGAAAGCTGGTGACGTCACACATCCAGTGACGTCACACACCTGGTGACGCTCTTGGTGGCCCGGCAATCTTGTTTTTGTGTGTCAAGCATCCACCCTCGCGCCGGTATTAGTCCCAGCGAAACACACCCTTGCGCCATGCATAGATGTAAGCAATGACGCTGGTGCTAATGAAGAAGAGAATGCGCGCCAGAAACAATCCTGCCATGGGGCTTTGTGGTTCGAGTTGGCTGTATGCAACTGCCCATGGGTAGAGAAATATCACTTCTACATCAAAGAGCAAGAAGGTCATCGCCACTACAAAGAAGCGCACATTGAAGCGCTTGCGTGTGGAGCCGATCGCCTCCATGCCTGACTCATAGGTTGCACCCTTGATGGCGCCTTGGCGGCGCGGCCCAAGAATGAGGCTGGCGCCGACATTCACAACGGCGAAGCCGATACTCATCGCCAAGGCGATGGCTATCGGGATGTAATTCGTCAGTGATGTGTCGGCAAGAATCTGCATGCGGGCGCGAATGGTAGCAAGGCGAGCCGACCCTTAGCTGCCAGCGAATCGTGGTCGAAGGGTCCGGGCCACAACCAACATTCCTAGGCATAGCGCAGCGAGAATGGGTCTTCCCAAGAGAAAGCAGGTTGCGGCGTCCACCGCCGGGATCGCCCCAATCCATGTGGCAACCGCGACGGGAACGCAACAGGCTGGTTCTGCCCCCGATGCGGTGCGAATGCCAACCATGACCAGGGACACTGCTATTGCGACCGAGCCCAATCCGGCCGCGACAAACAACGCGTTGTTTGGACAGACTCCCGCGACATACCACATCGCAATGGGGACACACGTTGCGACCACTAACACCCACGATGCAGCCCGGGCGACTACACCAAAGCCGACCATTTCATTCCTTGCCGCAATGCTGACGGCCGCAATGAATGTAAATGATCCAACCGCGACCCATGAAAGGAGTGACCATTCCGCATCTTGGTTTACTGCAAATGCGGCAATGATCGGCACTAGGGCGCGGCAAGATGCAATTAACAGGAAGCTGCCTGCCGACAGTGAATGCAGAATGTCGTAAGCAACAATGCACACGCCAAGCACCAACGCCCAAATGAATGTCGCTGGTGATGCAACGGCAAGCATGCCAATACCAACAAGCAACATCGAACCACCCACGAATCGAGCGATGAAGAGAGAAATTCGTCCAGATGGGATTGGTCGACTTGGTCGCTCAATAGCGTCTATCCGCGCATCAAACGCATCGTTGAGAACCATTCCTGCTAAGTACGAAAGAAGTATGCCAACGCCAACAAGCACTGTTAGACCGAACAGCGCGTAGGTATCGATGACGTGGGTGTAGATACCGATCGCAACACCAGCGAGTACCTGCGAAATCACTGTTGGCGCGTTTGATATTCGTAACACAGACAGCCATGCGCCTACCGGCAATGAATTACTCATGATGGTTTCACCGCGGACGACTGGCCTGCAGACCCCGTGTACTGAGAACACCACTCGATCTCCCGCACAATTCCGTCGACAAGGGTGGTTTCATCACAAACACCGCTTGGCAATACATCCCATGCGTAAGTCTCTATCTCCAACACGGGTTGCTCTTCGATGGGCCACAACCGTATTTCATTAATACACTCAACTATTCCCGCCTGTGTGGTACCGAGGCGGCCAAGGCTTGGGGCAAATACCGGTACGTGAAAGTGTGTTCGCCACTCGCCAACAGGGCTTTCAGAAAGCGCTAGCGGAAGGTCGTCAAAAAACCGTACTGTGCCATTTGTGGCACGAACGCAAGTTTGATGAAGATAGCGCGCTTCAGAATAACTACTAAGACTTGCAAGTGATTCTGTGCTTCCGTCCGCAATGAGTGCACTTGAAAGTTGAATCTTATTCACACTAATTCCGGCGGTGCGGTAAGAGCGAAGCACTGTTGTTTGATCTTCAAACATAACCGCCGCGTGACATGTGTCATGACATACGCCAACATATCGACGCGGGTCTGGTTCGCCACGGCGCGCGTGCAAGGCGTGTTCAAAGAACCCAACCACATCAACTGCACGATCAAGCATGCATCCTGGCTCTGGCTCAATATCAACTGTAATTCGAATTCCGGTTCTATCCTCAAGGCGCGCCAAGTGACGCACGGTTTGTTCCAACAGTGCGCTCGCAACACCAATACTCGCTCCGCAGCCTTCTTGACTGAATCGCGCGCGCCAACCAAGCGGCAGGGTAGAGATGGATGCGTGGCGCGTGCCTGGCATCAACAAGTCTGGGAGTAAATCGGCAAGGCGCTGTGTATGAAGGGCGCGGCGCGTGTCTGCCCAGTGTGGCTCATAAACCCGTAATTTCACCTCAGAACTGTGAAAATCGTGATACGGAAACCCATTGAGCGTGACAATCGAAAGCCCGGCCGCCGCTAGACGATCGCGCAATTCCGCACCACCTCCTACAGACTCCGAAAGTTGTTCAGCTGCGCGGGATGACAGCCACAAGCCAAGTGGAAGCATCGTGTTTGGCGCAACACGATCCCGTACCTGAACAAATACTCGTTCGACATTTGCGCACGTCTCTTTGATGGTGCGCCCCGCCACGACGTTGGTGCAATATGCGGGAAGCACTTAGAGATCAGGGCTGGTTGCCAGACGAACTCGACTTCGATGATCCAGATGAACTCCCTGACGCGCCCGATGATGACTTCGCCCCTGAGGCGCCGGTTGTTCCCGATGACTGCTTGGTTGAATCACTGGACCCCGCCTCAGTTCGTGTAACTGTGGTCTTGCGGCGGCCATCGCGAATTTCAACTGTGGTCTCAACAGTCACGACGCTATTACTTGATACCCCGTTTTTAGTAACGGAGTGAGTTTCTGTAGAAACAGATGTGGTGGTGGATGTTCCCTTCTCATCTGTTGGTTCTTCGCTCACTTGGACTGTTTTTACAGGGATTCCTGAATCAGTGGTGTTTGGCTTTGTTGCTGTTGGCGCAGGGGGAACAACAGAAGAGACAGCCTTCTTTGCCTCAGCTATCGCGGCATCAAGTTCGGCGTTTGGTGATCCAATAAATGCAATGTTGCCATCTTTGCCAACGATGAACGATGTTGGAATGGTGTTACGTCGCGCGGCAGTCATCCATTCAGTTGCCATGGTTCCGTCGCCATCAAACGCAATAGCAAATCCAACCCGGTCACTCTTTGCCTGAAGAAAGTCCTGAACACGCTTCTTACTATCCGAAGCATCTTTGCCGCGTTCAAATCCCGCAACACCAATGAATTGAACGTCTGGATTCTGCTTCTGTAGTTCGGTGAGATGCGGCATGCTGGCAACACATGGCCCACACCATGTTGCCCAGAAGTCGATCACGTGCACCTTGCCCAACTCAAGTGTCTTCACCTCTTGGCCGCGAACAAACGAGTCAACAGTGAAGGCGGGTGCTGGCTTGCCTGGAACCAAGACATCACCGATTGCGAAGAAAGCGATACTGGCGACAAAGGTGGGAATGAGCATGAAATCAGCCTACCGCCTGCGCGCTGCTTCCACGAGGAGGCGAATTACCCCAAGCCCCATGGTCAAATCGTCGGTTCGCTCAGGGTGCCACTGCACGCCCACATAGAACGGCTTGGATGGATCGCGAATCGCCTCAATCACTCCATCGTCTGACAGGCCGATGACCTCAAGGCGTCCCGCATCCGCGAGCGCCTGGTGGTGTGAGCTGGCAACTGGTCCGTTACCAAGAGCACTCTCCACTATGTGTTTGTAATCATTACGGTGCCGATCACTATCAGCCAACTGATCGCCAAGGTGCTGAATAAGTTCCGCGCCCTGATAAACGCCCATGAGCTGCATACCAAGACAAATGCCTAGTACTGGAAGCGTGGGTGTTGCATCAAGGTCTTTAAGTAGAGCAAGGTCCGCCGCTTGTCGCGCCGCATCTATCACCTGTGCTTCGGAGTGAAGTGGAATTCCGAATTCACGGGTGTCCACATCATTGCCACCAATGATGATTACTCCATCTACCGCACCAAGCAGTTCTTTCCGTAACTCGGCACTGGCTGGCAAAATGATCGGGAGTCCACCCGCGGCAACAACGGCGTCGATATAGGTCGCGGGTACTTGGTGCCGCGCGCGGCCGCGATCGTCGCGAGTTATGTCGGCGGTGATACCAATCCGTGGTCTCTCAGAATCTGCCATATGTAAACGATATTGCATCTGCGCCCGGCTCCGGGCATCATCCACATATGCGCCTGACCAATTCATCCAATGTTGCTGTTCCAATGGCCGCCATTTGTTGCTTTGCCACCCTTGCCGACGTAACCCTTCCAGCGGCGTTCACCGATCACATGGTGCTACAGCGCGACCGGCGTACGCACATTTTCGGAACGGCGCAACCCAACGAACAGATCACCGTGGAATTGCTTGATTCCAAGGGAGCCGTATTGCGCAGTGGGCGTGTGACGGCTGGCCAAAGCGGCAGGTTTGTTGTCGAGTTGGCGCCGATGGCTGGCAGTGATGATCCACTCACCCTTGAGGTACGGGGCGCAAATACGGTGAGTGTGAAAGATGTCGTGGTTGGTGACATCTGGGTTGCTGGTGGCCAAAGCAATATGGAGTGGACATTGGGCGGCACTGGTGACCAGACCACCGCCGGAGTTGCTATTGCTAATGAGCCATCTATCCGGTTCTTGCGAGCACCACATGTCACCGCTAACCGCCCAGCGTTCACTGTCAATGCGACGTGGATTGTGTTGTCACCAACGAGCGCTCCACAGATGGGTGCGATTGATTTCTGGTTTGCACAAGAATTACATAAAGCAACAGGTGTGCCGATTGGAATCTTGGAGCTCAACTGGGGTGGAACCCGCGCTGAACCATGGACTGATCTCGCCACCCTTGGCGCGGATCCACTCTATACCGCCAAAGTCGCGGAACTACGCCGTTCTGTGGACGCCTGGAGCAGCCTTTCTGTGGCAGAGCGAGATGCTGCATTCCAAGTGGAGCGAAAGCGATTTCAGGAAGCTGGTACTGCGTGGTGGAGTGCTATCAACGCCACTGATCCTGGTGCAAAGGGAAAGTGGTTCTCCAAGGATGCACCCGAAGAGGCAAATGAATGGAAGCCTGTCAATCTGCCGCTCCGGTGGAGCACAGATCCTGTACGCAAGGACATCGATGGCATTGAGTGGTATCGACGCGCCGTGGAAATCCCCGCGGAGTGGAACGGTAAGGAGTGCTTCATTGAGCTTGGAGCAATTGACGATGCCGATGTCATATTCGTCAATGGTCGACCGATTGCAAACACTATTTCTGATTTAGCAACATCACGACGCTACCGAATACCTGCATCAATGGTGAAGTCGGGTTCATGGACAATTGCACTTGAGGTGGTTGATATGCAAGGCGAGGGTGGATTCATGAGTCCGCCAGAGACAATGCGCATCACTTGTGCCGACGTAAACAATGCATCAATACCATTGTCGGGTGAATGGCTTTCACGTATGGGTCGATCGGCTCATGGACTTCCACAACCACCACAGCGCCCCTCACAAGAAGTTGCGCCTGGCACTGGAGGTGGTGATCCGGCATCAATGTTTAACGCCATGATTGCTCCATTTGCAGGCGTAGAAATCAAGGGTGCTATTTGGTATCAGGGTGAAGCGAACGCCGGATCTGTGGCTGACGCGGAGGCTTACCGCTCACTGCTCCCGCTCACCATCCGTAGTTGGCGAGCTGCGTTCCAACAACCAGACATGCCGTTCGGTATTGTGAGTTTGGCGGCGTACCAGCCATATCAACCGAACGAGCCGATTTCTGGCATATGGCCAATCCTGCGCGATGCACAACTTGCCACCGAGCGTTCTTCACCAAATGCTGGCGTTGTCACCACGATTGACGTTGGTGATGCTGGTGATATCCATCCTCGCGACAAACGCACTGTTGGTGAACGTCTAGCGCGTTGGGCCATGGCTACGTCATACGGAAAGCCCGACACCGCGTGGCGTGGTCCAAGAACCAAGAGTGTTCGACGCGATACTGATGGGATCGTCATTGACTTTGATGTTGAGCGTGGGCGGCTCACAACACGTGATGGCAAGGCGCCGGCTAGTTTCGCCATTGCTGGTGCTGATGGAAAGTTCTTCAAGGCTGACGCTGAATTGCGTCCACCAAATGCCATCAAGGTTCGTAGTTCTGCCGTTCCACTACCGGTGGAAGTTCGCTACGGATGGCAAGACAATCCAGCGGACGCCAATGTGGTGGATGAAATGTCCAAACTACCCGCACACCCGTTCCGTGTTCGTGTTGAAGCTGATCCAACTCAGACCCAACCAAACAGCACTCCATGAATTCACAGCCAATTCCGCTTGGTCGTTCGGTTCTTGGAATGTTCGCTGGATATGTTCTTTCGGTAGTGCTTGTCCTGTTGATGGTCACTTTGTGCTATTTAGAACTTGGATCTGATGGTGGGTTTGAACCTGGCTCATACCGCGATTCATCACTGTTTGAAATCTTGAAGTTGGCTTGTGGATTTGTAGCCGCCATTTGCGCTGGTTGGTTTGCATGTCGCATCGGTGGTAAGCGCGCTGCGGTTATGTTGGCATTCCTTATGGTGGTTTCTGGTGTTGTGGGTGGAGCGATAGCGTGGAACAAACAAGCGTCGCGAATAGACCCATGGGTCGAACGGCCACAAGGCGCGGTCAACTTCACGGTGGCCAGCGAAAACACACAAAACAGTGATGGTTACATCCTGGCAATGCCATTTGTTGGACTTGCAGGATCGCTCATAGGTGGCGCTATCTGTGCCGCAATACGACATGGTCGTTAGGCGTTTCCGGTGCGGATGACCGTTGGCCATTTCCCTGGCTTCATCCAACCACGAGCAGCGACAAATGCGGCGAGTGTTCCAAGTGAAGCAACTGCATATCCCACCGCGTACGAATGTGCGACAGTTTCGTGCATTGACTGAAGGTCGGGACTTGCTGCTGCTTGGCCGTGCGCGTCAGCATCGCCAGAGCGCATCATCATCCGAAGTTCTGCAACGCGCTCGCGTGGTGCGGCGCCAGACATGGCACTAAACCAGCCGATCGCTAGTGAAACGGTTGCAGCAACAACCGCCACACCAACACTTCCGCCCACCTGCCGGAATGTTTGAACAAGCCCAGAAACCTGTCCGCGTTCTGAATGGGATACTCGTCCAAGCGCGTCGGTATTGGTTGGGCTCATAGTGAAGGCAATGCCTATTCCCAAGATGAACATTCCAACGGCCATGACTGGGTAACTCTGCATCCAAGCCCCCGTGGCCTGAATGACCATTCCCACTGTTGCTGCGGCTGTGCCCCATGACGCGGGTGCTTGTACTCCAGCGCGGTCATACCAACGCCCTGCTACGTGCACAATCAAAATCACAGGGGCTAACAATGGAAGTAGTGACAAACCAGCTTGGAAAGGTGTAAATCCAAGTACTTCCTGCGCATACACAGATCCTGCAATCACAAGACCCGTCATTGCGAATTGCATACTTGCCACCACCAGTGCATCAGCGAGAAGTGCTCGGTCTGCAAATAAACGCAGCCGAAGTAGTGGATGTGGGTGCCGAAGTTGTCGCAGTACAAACATCACAAGTACTGCGGCGCCACCACCAAGCAAACTAAGTGTTAGCCGATCGGTCCACGCAATGGTTCCATCGGGACGAACAGCGCCGAGTTGCTGCAAACCATAGACAAACGACGGCAGGCCAAGAATCAACAACACTCCGCCGATCCAGTCAATTGAGCGATCTGTGCTACGCGCATCACGCGGTCGCGCTAATACCGTGAGCAGCACGGCGGCCGCCGCGACGGGAACATTGAGCCAGAACACCCACGGCCACCCCATGTTCTCCACAATGAACCCACCAAGCGCTGGTCCAATTGCCATGAAAATCAGCGGTATTCCTACGTACACCGCCATTGCCTTGCCGCGCTCGCCGGGCGCAAACGCCCCAATGACCAAGGCGCCAGATGCTGGCTGCATAAAGCAGGCGGCAAGCCCTTGTAACACTCGGCCAATGATGAGTTGAGTTCCATCATGAGCAGAAGCGCACACGATGCTTGCAAGTGCAAACCCAACAACGCCCGCAACAAATGCGGGAACCTTGCCGATCAGGTCTCCAATACGACCACCAAGCGCCATCAGTGACGCCAGTGTTATGAGGTAACTCGTAACGATCCAAGCTTGGTCCACATCACTCATAGAGAGCGAAGAACCAATGCGAGGCAGTGCGACACCGACGACTGTCATGTCGACAAAGATCATCGCCAAACTTCCCGTCATCGCCAGCAACACCAACCAGCGTCGTTGTTGAGCGCCGTCTGCAACCAGATGGCCGTGGTGTCCATGTGGTGTCTGTGGTGTGTGACGTGGTGGCGTATTGCTGCGATCCATCGCGGTTGTGACCCTTGTGTCTATTGATTTGCCGTGAGATAGCTGTGAATGATCAACGTGTTATGTCGGGCGCGGTTGGGCGAAGTGGTTCTGCGCTGAAGCGACCTGATTGTGAGAGAAATCGCTCTGGATTCGTAAACGTCACCTGCCGAACCAAACTCTCGAGATGTCCACGCCGACGCATTTCCATCTGCGCCTTTGGCACCGCGATTGGGTCACTGTGACCCCAATCCCCTGCAGAGTTCATCCAAATGCGTTCACTGCCATATGTCTCAATGATGTCGACGGCCCGTTGTGGTGTGCACTTGGTGTCTGGATAAAGAGTCATGCCACACCAAAAACCGCGGTCGAGCACGTGCTTGGCGGTGTGCTCTTCAACATGATCAATGAGCACCCGACCTGGATCGAGCTTGGGAAACCGGCGAATCGCATCCAATATGAGAAGCGTGCCTTTGAGTTTGTCTTCTAAGTGTGGTGTGTGCACCAGCACTAGGAGATTGTGGTCGCTTGCCAATTGCAGATGCGCTTCCAATATCTCCATTTCATTACGACTGTTCTTGTTCAGGCCAATCTCGCCAATACCAAGGACATTCTGTTTCTTGAGGAATTCAGGGATAAGCGCAATGACCTCGCGGGCGAATATTGGATCTTCGGACTCCTTTGGATTGATACAAAGCCACGTGTGATGGCGAATTCCGTACTGAGCGGCGCGTCGTGGCTCTGAGTCCGTCAGTTGTCGAAAGTAGTCAAAGAAACCTTGTGGACTAGAGCGGTCATATCCCGCCCAAAATGCAGGTTCGGTGATCGCCACACAACCAGCGCGGGCCATGTGCACATAGTCGTCTGTGCTCCGGCTCACCATATGAACATGTGGATCGATATACATGGTCAGTGTGTCTTTCCGCTTGGATCATGGGCACCCGTAGCGCCTTTTGTGTGCGCTGAGGCAATAGGTGTTGTGCTTGGATCACTCAATAGTTCAAGGATGCGGCGGGCTCGTTGTGGTTGACCATCAACAAGCACAGTCATTGCGCTGCGGTAAGCACTCATGCGAAAGTCATCTACACCATGGCCGGCTCGATCAATACGATCAAGAAACGCCGCTACATCAAGGAGACGAGCACGGTGTTCCATGAAATACGCGTCAACCACCTGAGCGCGTGTCATGGGACATGATTCTGGTGGTTCTGGTGGTTCTGGTTTAGGTGCAGATTCACTCATGTTGGAAGTCTAGGGGTACGGTGCCGGTGCGACTACACGGGAGCTGAATGAACCCGCGGCTTTGCCTCCAGGCACCTGGCTTCTAAAGAGTCGAACCCCGTCAAGCATCCCGAGAAGTAAGTGCTATCGCCGTGCGCAGGATGTTTGGATCAATAGAGTGCACGTCGACTGGATCGCCGATACCACGAAGCAGGGTGATGGTTAAACGACCACCAAGGTGTTCCCGGAATTCCGCAAGTCCAGCAAACACACGATCAATATCAGTCAGCAGTGGATGTGTTACTGGTAAGGCGAGCGCCCGTAGTACAGCAATCACCCGACGCGCATCTTCACTTCTCATCATCCCGGCACACTCAGAATAAAGCGTGTCAATTGCAACACCAATTGCAACCGCTTGGCCATGTGGAAGTGCACCACTGGTCATTCCCTCGAGTCGGTGTGCTAACCAGTGACCAAAGTCGAGTGGTCGCGCACTGTGTGTCTCGAATGGATCACCACCCTCCATGATGTGTCGGTAATGAAGTTCTGCACTGCGAATGATCACGGGTATCGCGGCGTCCATTGAGCGCGCTGCGATTGCTTGGGCATCTCTTTCGATACGTGTGAACAATTCTTCGTCGCGTAACAATGCGATCTTGACGGCCTCGCTAAAGCCGCCGGTCCATGACCAGTCTGGTGTCGACTGTAAGAACGCGGTGTCGCACACCACCGCATGTGGAACTGCAAAGTTGCCGACGAAATTTTTCTTTGGTCCAAGATTGATGGCGTTTTTTACAGCCATTCCCGCGTCATCTTGTGCCAGTGTTGTTGTTGGAAGGCGTATCAACCGAACGCCGCGGTGGGAAATTGACGCGCCAAATCCAACGGCATCAAGCACCGCGCCGCCGCCTATTGCAATCACATAGCTCTGGCGGTCAATGCGATGTTCATCAACGGCGCGAATCACGCGGTCGGTGACATTCATTGACTGTTTGGCTGCTTCGCCGCCAACCACCGACTCAACCATGGTGAGTTCAGGGAACGAGTGTTTACCTGCTTTAGAACCATATTCCCCAGTAGCGGCGTGGGTCATGTAAGTCTGGATGTCATGAGGCAGCGATGGGTTTGCTGCCAAAACATTACTATCAACAAATACTATTGCTCGTTGGTTTGTGGGGTCTGATTGGGCGCCACTTATTGGTAAATCAAAGACAGACCGCAATGTTGGATTCGTTACCGCGAACACATCATGCGTGAATGTCACTCGGTGCCGGAAGTGCACCAAAAGTGGCGTATCAAGCGACGTGGTTCGTCTGGCATTGGGCATCGTGATCGAGCATGGTAGGCAAAGACTTCGCTCGATCGAACCGTGAATCATTGTGCAGCGCGAACTATGTGCTTTGAGGCGTCACCAAGTGTCGCTTTCAGTGACACTACAGAGCCGTTTCGAAAGACATCGATGGGGCACACCGCTCCTGGCGCACAGAGACGAATTGCTCGCATAACGCGCTGTGGATTAGCGGTCTCCTCGCCGTTGACTTTGATAACAACGTCTCCAACTTGCATTCCGGCAAGTGCTGCTGCGCCACCGGGAACTACCTGGTTTACAAGGACGCCTTGGCCACGAAACCCGGACAGAGCCAGCGCTCTGGCGTCGAGAGGTTGCATTTGAATTCCTAAGAATCCACGCGATGGTGCACTTCCGGCGATGATTGATTCCACCACGCCCTTTGCCATATTCGACGGGATCGCAAAGCTAATTCCGTCAGATCCACCACTTCGGCTCTCAATCGCGGTGTTGATTCCGACAACATGCCCATCCATGTCCACAAGTGGACCGCCAGAGTTACCTGGATTGATTGTGGCATCAGTCTGTAAGTAGCTCTCGAGTGGGCTTAGTCCAACCTCGCGCCCCCGAGCACTAATGATGCCGGCTGTAACACTGTCTTTCAGACCAAATGGTGACCCAAGCGCAATCACCCAATCACCCACTTCTGCTGCATCACTATCACCAAACTCGATGGCGGTAAGGTTCGGGAGATCGATCTTAAGAACAGCAATGTCTGTTTCTTGATCAGAACCAACCAAGACCGCGCTAGCGATACGACCATCATTGAGGCGGACCTTGAATGCACCGCCTTCTCGAACAACATGATTATTCGTGACCACATACCCCTCTTCTGCCACAATGAACCCCGTGCCAACACCCATTGGAACGCCTTGTGGCACCGTGCCTCGTGAATTCATCCGCCCACCTTGGTGGCGCGCCATAGTTTGTTCGGGAGTCACCTCAATCGACACCACCGAGGGGCCAGTTAGTTTTGATATTGCTCGAAACGCTCGGGAAACACTCTTGGCGTACCTGATCGCTTCTTGGTCTTCGGCTGACAACCTTGCCACCGAACTCCGTTGCTCACACCCCGTCGCTGACGTCGGGGGCTCTGCCGCCATTGTCACGGTCGGAAAAACTGCGAGTGTGCCCAATACAACCGCTGAGGAAATGAGATTTCGCATGGGCTCGTTACGCCTCACAAACAACAGCGTTCGTGGATCCAATGATTTCCCCATTGAAAATCGGATTATCAAACACTAGTGGGGTGGGACACAGCGAACTATGACAGACCCAACAGACCCAGAAACTTCTGCTAGGTGCGCCCTACTGTTCGGTCAGGCGTGAAAGAAATACGCCCGCCGCGACGCCAACGTTCAGTGAATCGACCCCAATAGCCATGGGAATTTTCACCCGCTCTGTGCACATTGCAAGGGTATCTGCGCATAGACCCGTGAACTCTGCGCCCATGACAACCGCAATCCTGCGGGGTTGTTGACGAGGAGGCGCCAACCGCTCCGCTACTTGACGGAGGGTGCTATCGCCTCCACCAGTCGCACCAAGCAGCGTGAAACCCTTCTCGTCGCGGAGGTATCGAAGGTCGTCATTCCACGCGCAACCACGCGCGTAGGGAACACGCAACACACAGCCGCAACTCACACGAAGGCTCTTTCGATACAAAGGATCATGGCAACCCGGCGAGAGAATCACTGCACTACAACCAAACGCGGCTGCGTTTCGAAACAACTGCCCGATATTGTCGATGTTGTTGATCTCTTCCACTAAGAGAAGTAATGCATCTTGCTCACGGGCAGGAATTACTTCGCGCACAGTGCGCTGGGCGGGTCGCCTTCCCACTGCAAGAAACCCGCGGTGAATATTAAAGCCAACCGTGGCATCAAGTACATCGTCTGGAACAAGTAACACATCTGGATCATGCATGTGACCCCGTGACTTCCGCGCATCCTCAACCATCGCCATCGCCCGCTCTGCGTGACGATCACTGGTGAGAATGCTCAAGACCTCAACCCGAGAGTGCATCATGGCCGCAATGACAACCGGGCTCTCGCCGATGAACAAGCCAGGTCGACCGTCGGGACCAAGCGCATCGCGATCACGGACTTGCTGATACGGTGCAAGGTGCGGATCTTCGGTGTTTGTAATGTGCCGTACGGCCATAATGATTTGATAAACCAGCTAAACACCATGCGCGATTGCTATTCGTGTGGTCGTTTGACTTTGTACAGAAGACCATACATTGATAGTCCGCGTCACCATCATTCTCGCCAATGGAACCACCACTCAGAACACCACCAATTCCATACTGGTCACGATGCCCAAGCCCGCCAACCAATACAAACCACTGGCGATAACCAAAGTTCAAGAATCACCTCGGGGCGGTACCTTGCCATGATGATCAGCATCACACTTGTGTGCGTAATTCTCGCTGTAGCTACTGGTGGTCCACCGGCTCGTTTGGTCCCACCAGTGCCACCAACAGATCTTCCGAAACTACTAGTTGCTGATCCCACCACAGACGCGGTGGCGGCGAAGCGCATGCTCACCGAGAATGGTGTTCCCACTGAGACTCGAATGCGCGCCGTGAAGTCTCTTGGAAACTCACCAGTACTTGTTGTGTTAGACGCTATCGCGCAATGCGCTGGTACATGTGGCGCCACCCGTGATCTTGCTGACGTACTCGTACTGCTCGCTTCTGACGCTGCAAAGGATCCCACTGCGCTTGAGCGACTGACAAAAAGTGCGCTGAACCCCGAAGACCCCGCCTACCTTGCCGCTTGTCGCACAATTGCAGTTATGCCGCCCGAACAGCGTCCCGTGTCACTCAAGGACATCACTGTGCGAACCATTGCAATAGGGACTGTTCCTGGTGCTATGCAATATGACATTAAAGAGATCAAAGCGAAACCTGGTGAAATACTTGAATTCGTATTTAAGAACACAGACACAATGCAGCACAATTTGCTCATCACCATGCCTGGAAAGATGAGTGAAGTTGGTGTTGCCGCCGACAAGATGGGCGAAACAGCTGAGGGAAAGGAATGTCAATTCGTACCTGACATGCCTTCTGTCCTTGCTGTCATGGGTTTGATTGATCCTGGTAAATCCGGAACGCTTTTCTATGCCGTCCCTAAAAAGCCTGGGACCTATCAGTATGTCTGTACCTATCCAGGACACTGGCGCATGATGAATGGAAAATTGAAGGTCGCTCTATGACCAACGAAGGTGCTAATGCGGCTGATAAAGGATTGGTGAATTCTGCTCCCGCGATTTCTGTTGTCACACCGATGCACAATGAGGAGGGGTGTGTTGAAGAGTTCGTACAGCGGACCAATGTTGCGTTGTTGGCAATTGGCAGAACATACGAAATCATTATTGTGAGTGATGGTTCAACCGATCGCACTGAACCCTTGGTTAGTGATCTTTGTCAACGGTTTCCAGCGCTTCGTGGTGTCTTTCTAGCCCGTAATGGTGGGCAATGCACTGCGATGTATGCGGGAATTCAAGCAAGCAAAGGTGAAATTATTGTGGTAATGGATGGGGATCTACAACACGCCCCCGAGGAGATTCATTGTTTGGTTGAAGCAATGGGTCGCGGTAATGCGCTTGTGTCTGGAAGTCGACGTGGTCGTACCGAAAGCTGGGTGCTCCGCCGAATGCCAAGCAGGTTGGCAAACTGGATGTTGCGTCGTGTATCTGGATGCAACGTGCGGGATATGGGTGGGTTTAAAGCCATGCGGGGAGATATTGCGCGTGGGCTTCGATTGCGTCCTGGCCATCACCGACTGCTTCCTGCGATTGTTTGGATGCGCGGAGGTGCTGTTGAGGAGGTATTTGTGAGCGCGCCACCACGCTTTGCTGGCCAGAGCCACTATGGAATTGGACGCTCGCTTGACGTGTTGTTTGATGTACTGATGTTGTGGTTTCAAGGGGCAACTCACAGCCGACCGATGTACCTTTTTGGTCGCATTGGTTTGGTTGTCTTGATTGTTGATGTTGCAGTGGGATCTTGGCTGCTTTGGCAGCGGATCTACCAAGCAGAGCCACTCACCGAGCGACCAATGTTCTTTGTAGTGGTAATGCTCTTCTTCGCAGCTCTCTTTATGCTCGCGATGGGGTTCGTGCTGGAGTTATTAAGTGATGCCGTCAGTGGTATTGGTGCCGTGCGACCATATGTGGTTCGCAAGTGTGTTGGTGCTCATGAGCCGGTTGCATAATCACTGCTCTGTATGTTGGTTCAGGCTGTGGTATTTAGTGTGTGTTGGCTGTTGTTGCCATGCCTCCTACACTGTCGAATTCACATGAACACACACGACGGTTCGCCAACTCCTGAACATATGCCGCTTAGTGTTTCGCCAGACGCGGTGGCTCGTACTCTCGCGCGCCATCCACGTCCGCTTGGTGGGGATACTGCACGCGGTGTTGGTCCCGCATTGGTGAGTTTGAGTGGCATGGTTCTGAACAACAATGATGGTGCACCACAACACAGCCTTATTGGCCGCAAGCCAAGCTGGTTGCGCGCGCGCGTTCCTGGGGGCGCCGGGTACGAGCGCCTCAAAGGAATCATTACTGAGCATCGTCTACATACGGTGTGCCAAGAAGCGAGTTGCCCCAATATGGGTGAGTGTTGGAGTCGCGGTACGGCGACGATCATGATCTTGGGGGATACATGCACGCGCTCGTGTGGATTTTGTAATGTAAAGACCGGCCGTCCAGCCGCTTTGGACGTGGATGAGCCACGTCGTGTGGCTGAGAGTTTGGCTTTGATGAAACTAAAGCATGTAGTCATCACGAGTGTTAATCGCGATGAGTTGCCTGATGGTGGCGCAGCGATTTGGGCGGAGACCATTCGTGCTGTACACCAAGCGTGCCCAGGAATGAGCGTTGAGTGTTTGGTGGGTGACTTTCTCGGTGACGAGCGTGCAATTCAAATGATTTGCGATGCTCGCCCTGAAATTCTTTCACACAACATGGAGACCGTGTATCGCATGCACCCAGCTGTGCGGCCACAAGCGAAGTACCAACGGAGTTTGGCTGTTTTAGGGCAATTTAAGGCAAATGGTTTGGTAACAAAGACTGGTGTTATGGTTGGTATTGGCGAGCGTGATGAAGAGGTTCTCACGCTTATGGATGATATTCGTGCTGCAAGTAAGGCAGACATCTTGACGATTGGTCAATATCTGCAACCAACGCGCAATCATTTACCAATTGATCGATGGGTTCACCCGGATCAATTTGCGGTGTTCAAACAAGAAGCGCTTAACCGCGGGTTCTTGGTGTGTGAAAGTGGACCCTTGGTCCGCTCTAGCTACCACGCCGAAGAGCAAGCTGACCAACTTGCACATGTCGTGTGAGGAATGGATGTCGGCATCAATGGTGCCCGTCAAATAAATCGAAGACCCGCCTCGTGGTGAGTTGTATTGCCATCGGAATCACGAATACTCCGTGACCAGACAACCATGACGGTTCGCTCTATCTGTTCATCGGAAGATCGAGCACTCATTGCAACACCTGTCATTCCTTCTGGAAGTGGTGTATCTGTACGCAATCGGGCGCCGGTATTACTCAGGTCAAGCGTCACGTACCGACATAAATCAGCCGGGTCGTGGTGCCAAAACATCACGAACTCACCTAGATTGTTTCGGCGCCCCATATCACGGCGCTCAATCGAATCAAGAAATGCGCTATCCCGACGGACATGTGAGCGTTGGCGTGGGTTGTCCATGCTGAGAGTCTCCGTTTCAAAGGACCCCTGTTCAATGGTTCAACGGGTCAAACTGCACAAATGTTCGGTCTGTGCCGCCTGTAATGTCTCAAAACCATCCACCCACATGTCCTTGGTGTGATAAATGCCCGTTAGGGCGTGGGGTTGCCGCAAAGAAGCCCTAGGATGCCATTTATGGCGTTTGAATTTCGGCACGCAGTGCTCGACAACGGTTTGACGGTGATCGCTGAAACCAGCTCAGAGTCGCACACTGCGGCGGTGGGCTTCTTTGTGAAAACTGGTGCCCGAGACGAGCCGCGCGAATTGATGGGTGTAAGTCACTTCTTAGAGCACATGGTTTTTAAGGGGACAGAGCGTCGAACCGCTGATGACGTCAACCGTGACTTTGACCGTATTGGCTCAAGCCACAACGCATTCACCACTGGTGAACTGACGGCCTTTCACGCGCATGTCCTTCCTGAGAAACTTATGGAGGCCACCGCGATTATTGCAGACATTCTTCGGCCGTCGCTCCGCCAGGCGGACTTTGACGAAGAAAAGGGTGTGATCCTCGAAGAGATTGCAATGTATGACGACAACCCATTTTGGCGACTCTGGGAGCACGCCAACGAGAGGTTCTTTGGCGCACACCCGTTAGGACACCGTGTTCTTGGAACCCGTGAAACCGTTGGTGCGCTCACGCGTGAGCAAATGCAGTCGTACTTTGATCGTCGCTACTGCGCGTCAAACACTGTGGTCTGTGCTGCTGGTGCTTTGGACTTTGACAAACTTGTTGAGCAGGTCCAAGCTTGTTGTGGATCATGGCAGCGTGGTGAGGTTTCCCGAACCCATCCCCCGTTCCACACCCATGAAGAACGCGTCATGGTTCCTATGAAACAAGCAAATCGGGCTTACCTTGCTTGGTTATGCCCTGCGCCCTCGGTACAAGATCCGCGTCGATACGCGGCGGCAATGTTGGCGCAAATCCTTGGTGATTCTGAGGGTTCGCGCCTGTATTGGGCCTTAGTAGAAACTGGTATCGCCGAAGAAGCGCAGGCGCAATTCGACGGTCATGATGGTATTGGTGAGTATGTGGTTTATGTGGCTTGCAGCCCCGACAATGTCGCGCGTGTCGACGAGATAGTTCGCACCGAACTTGAACGCGTGTGCACGGCGATCTCTAAGAAAGAACTAGCTAATGCCCGCGCAAAGATTGCTACCGCTGTAGCGATTGCTGGTGAGCGTCCAGATGGACGAATGCGTCGGCTTGGGTCAGTCTGGCTTTACCGAGGCGCATATGCGTCGCTTGAGGAAGAGCTGGCACAAATTGAAAGCTTGACGGTCGAAGACCTACTGTCTGTGGCTCGCGATTTCCCATTGCGACCAACACTGCGAGCACAGGTGGTTCCTGAGACTGCTGTTTGTTCAACCTGATGACTTGCCAAATACTGCGTGCATAGTTGCTGGTTCGGCGCCTAATACATGACGTGTATATGCAGCTAACAATCGATTTGCTCGATCAACTGTTATTGTTGCTGTGTTATGTGGTTGCTTTGCATCGATCGCCGCGATGCACTCGATAGTGCCCCTGCGGACTTTCCACCGCGGACCATCTGTTGTTTCGCCTACTTGAAGAACACCACCAACTGCTGGTGCGAACTCAAGAATATCGCCAGGTGTGTCGGTGGTGATTCGTGGTCTGTAGCCTGTTTCGGCTAATAGTGTTGATTGGAATATTAGAAGTGAACCAGCCCCATCTGGTGGTGGTTCCTCTGATGATCGCGCTGCGCCGATCGTTCTAAGTGAATCAACAAAGCAATCAAACAACACTGGGTGGGGGTCCTCTGGTTGCAGCATCTTGCCAACAAGATCTGCCATGTAGAAAGCTGTTTGATTGGCTACTAGGTCTGTACGCAGGCGTGGAAAGACCTCTAAGAGATCCCACTCTGTGAGTGTTGCTAGATCTCGATTTGATTTGATAATCGCGCCAAACTCACCGCGAGAAAGTAAGTCGAACCCGCCATCAAAGGCGCCGCGTTCGCGACGCGCACCCTTAGCGAGTCCGCGCACAACACCGAGCGATCTGCCAAACAGGCTAACTGTCTGGCTGGTTTCACTGAAATCCCATTGTCGAATACAGACACCCTGATCGTGCGTGGTGCCCATGGATTTACCCCAGGAGCGGCGTCATAGCAGTGGCCTCAACTCGGTTGCGCCCATTCTGTTTCGCTCGATACAAGGCTGTGTCTGCTGCGGAAATAAAGTCTTCTGGAGTAGGGGTGCCAGTCAGTGCGAATACGTCTGCAACACCAAAACTCGCGGTAATCACTGTTCCTGGCATGGTTGGCCAAACCTCTTGCTCAATGGCGCGGCGGTATCTATCCGCCACCTCAACCGCCTCTGAACCAACCGTGTTTGGCAGAATAATTCCAAACTCCTCACCGCCATAGCGGCAAGCTATGTCGCTACCACGGCCAGATTGAAGAATCTTAGAGAGGCGCTCAAGCACCTTGTCTCCAAATGGGTGGCCGCGCTCGTCATTGAGTTTCTTGAAACCGTCGATATCACACATCACAAGTGACAAAGAACGGTGGTGACGAACTGCTTCGCCCACTTCTTGTGAAAGTCTTCGATCGAAGTATGTTCGATTCCATAAACCGGTAAGTCCGTCGACTTGTGCCTTCTGTGCCAACATCTTCACAAGGTGTTGCACACGGAGCGCACTGCGTACGCGTGCTTGTAGTTCAACAACCTCGAATGGTTTGGCTACAAAGTCACTGGCGCCTAAATCAAGTGCTCGTACGCGATCTTCCATACTCGCTGTTGCTGAGATGAAGATGACCGAGATGTCTTGTAAGTCGACATCCGACTTAAACACCTGTAGAACGCCAAATCCATCCATACCTTGTTTTTTAACATCAAGATCAATGTCGAGCAGAACAACATCGGGGCGGAGTTCCTGCGCCATTTTGATTCCAACCTCAGCGCTTGTGGCACCAAACAACTCGATCTGCTCGTATTGCAGGCGCACTTGCAACAACCGGTGAATCAACACCGAATCGTCAATCGCAAGCACCTTGGGAAGACCCGAGGGGAGTGCCGTCATGGGAGGGGGGACAGAATTTTGGTTACTCGGCACTGGTAGCTTTTTCGCACGTATTTTTTATTAAGGTCGAATCCGAGCCGCCACAGCTGCCAACATTCCAACCCTGCTGCGGACAACATTATCGTCATTGCGGTCTTTGATTGCCTGGTCAACAAGCGCTGCGGCTTCCCCTAACTTTGGAAACCCATAACCCCCGGCAGCCCCCTTTAGTTGGTGCGCGAGCATGCCCAATTGCTCACGATCAGATGCCGCGAGTGCTGTGTGCATAGCGGCTAAACGCTGCGGCAATTCATGAATAAACAGTGCGACGATCCCAAGCATGTCGGGGTCATCGGCGAACTCGCTGCGGAGTGTTGTTTGGTCGCTTGATAAGCGCATTTAAGACCAAGTGATAGTTGGATTCACTGTAAGAACTCCAACCGAAAGTTTACGGGATTTGTCAAAATTTACAGATTGAACTGTTGGCACCTTGGAATTCAGCCAATACCTATTAGACTCCACCGTTCGCACTTACACCCCGCCGCGCGGAAGCGCTGTGAGAGGAGATTCCAGCATGGTTCCGCGTATGCCTCCGCAAGAGGCCCGACTTGGTTATATCTACTCTGCTCCATTCCGCATTCAGGGTGTTTCTGTCGCCGGTGAGCAGGCTGTTGTTCATGTTCCAGAATTAGATTTGGTGTTCGATATTGGTCTTTGCCCAAGACCAGTGTTGGCGTCACCAACAGTGGCTTTGAGCCACACACATATGGATCATGTCGCTGGTTTGCCGTATTGGTTCAGCCAACGGGCATTCCAAAAGATGCCTGGGACCGCGCGCTGTCTGGTGCACCCAAAAATGGTTGAGCCCGTGCGCAGAATGATGGCGTCGTGGATTGATCTTGAGCGACAACACACGCCGCACGAGATTGTTCCTATTGAGCCCGATTCTGAATACCAATTGCGCCCAAACATGTTTGTCCGCGCGATTGAGGTGAGTCACACCACGCCCGCTTTGGCATTTGTTGTAATTGAGCGACGAAGCAAACTACGCGATGAATTTCGTGGTGTGTCTCAAGATCGACTGCGTGAATTGCGTGGGCAGGGTGTGGAAATCACCAAGACAATTGAAATTCCGCTTGTTGCCTACACTGGCGACACTGAAATTGGTGATTTCCTGTTTCGCGATGAATTCCGTAATGCGCAGGTAGTCATTACTGAGTGCACCTTCTTTGAAGAAGAGCACCGCGACCGCGCGAAAGTCGGAAAGCACATTCATGTTGAAGATTTGCGGCCGTTACTAGAGGCGTGGACCGCGCGTGACATCATCATTGGTCATGTTTCGCGACGCACGTTGATTCCGTTTGCTCGCGAGCGCATTGAAGCTATTGCTGGACCGGAGCGAGCACAACACGTTCACCTGCTGATGGATCACCGATCAAATCGTGTGCGTTATGAAAATCAAGTGGCAGCCTTTGAAAATATTGATGGAAATTCAAAAGTGCAAAATAGTCCTACAACAGCCGGGGAATTTTTTAACACGCTGTCTGATTGCCCAGCAGCATCACCCGAGATAACAGCAGAACATCTTGAAAAAGATTTGTAGTTCTGTGTGGTTGACGGTCGGGGGAATGTGGTCTAAAGTGCGCCCGCTTTGATAGCGCGGCGTGGTGGGCAATCTCTCCGTGCGCAACAATATGGTGTTGGTTTGTCTTTGTTCACACTCTGTTTCTGTGCTGTTGCACCGACTGGATGTGTGTTTGAAACTTGGGTAGGAAGTTCGAGTTGCACCGTGATGGTGTCAATGGGTTGTGTACGCGTCGGTGTGTCTTGAAACTATTTGGAGCGTTACTGATCATGGCCACGCGAACCACAACACGTGACACCTCTTCCCGAGCCACTTTGTTGGCCAACGCGGATGTTCGTGAGAAACTATTTGAGTACATCCGTAAACACCATGGTGAACTTCAGCGCCATTGGTTTGATCAAATTGAGGTTGTGGCAATTGATGGGGCAAATCTGTCTTTGTTGGTGACAGAGCCGGTGCGGTTGTCGTACTTGCAGCGTTGTTGTGTTCCTCAATTCACCGAAGCTGCATGTGCCGCAACCGGTCGACTCATTGGAGTGCAATTTGTTGGTGATCGGATGATTCTTCCGGCGAATCAAGCGGCTTTGTTGGCGTCAAACACCGTGGGCCCAAATGGCTCTGGTGAGGCGCTATTTGACGAACAAATACAGTTATCCCCTGACTATGTATTTGAGACATTTGTAGTTGGTCCAAACAACCGCCTTGGTCACGCAGCCGCGCAAGCGGTGGCGGCCAAACCAGGCCGCGCTTACAACCCATTCTTTGTGCATGGGGGCATAGGTATGGGGAAGACCCATTTGCTGCAAGCTGTTTGTCAAGAGATGTTGCGGCGTGACCCAACTACTCGAATTGTCTATATCTCATGTAGCACCTTTATGGACGTGTTTCATGAAGCAGTGCGCGCTGGGCGAATGATGGAGTTTCGTCACCGCTTTCGCAATGCCGACATGCTGGTGATTGATGACATTCACTTTCTCTCAAAGCACGAACAGACACAAGAAGAGTTCTTTCACACCTTCAACGCCTTGTACCAGGGTGGCCGACAGATTGTGTTGAGTTCTGACGCGTCGCCATCAGAGATCCCTGATCTTGAAGAGCGCTTGGTGAGCCGCTTCAACTGTGGGCTTGTGGCGCGTATTGATCGGCCGCCGTATGAGACGCGTATTGAGATTTTGAAATCAAAGGCCGCGCTTCATGGATTGTCGTTGCCTGATGATGTTCCTGCATACATCGCTGCTCGACTTGATTCAAATATTCGAGAGCTTGAGGGTGCGCTTACACGCCTACGCGGACTCGCGATGGCTCATGGTGTTCCAATCACACTTGAGTTGGCTAAACAAGCGCTCGCAGATGGTCGACCGGTTGATGTTGCTGGTGGTTCAACACAACCAACTATCCAACAGATCATTGACGCGGTTACCCGTTACTACGACATCAAGTTGAGTGAGCTCATGTCTAAGCGCCGACACAAGAGTGTTGCTCTTCCGAGGCAGGTGTGTATGTGGCTTGCTCGCAAACACACGCGTTTCTCACTTGAAGAAATTGGCGGCTACTTTGGTGGTCGCGACCACACAACTGTTATGCACGCCGTGCGAACCGTTGGTGCAAAGACACAAACCGATACCGCGTTATCGAGCGATGTGACGCGAATCGAACAGTCGATTGAGCGTCGGATTATTGCTGAATAACTGATTGTTCGCGCGTGTGGGGTGGTGGTGGATTGCTTGACGATTGGTGACGAGTATCTGGGGCGATAACACTGTGTTTGGGCCACTTGCAAGGTTGTTGGTCGGCCGGCGCTTGGTTGTGACCGCTAGCCCCCTACACATGGCGGGTTAGAGAACGCTTGTGACTCGGTGTTGACAAGTCGACCACAGGGGTACTTTGGTCGTATCTGTGTGCCTGACAGTGGTTTACGATTCGGTTTGTAAACTTGTCCACCTATTGACAGGACTCATTACTAGGGGGAGGAATATATAAGAGTTCATTCTTTCCAAGCCCTGTCATGCGGTCGTATCGACGCGATTCAGGTGAGAGATCTCTTTGACCGTGTCCCTGGCTGACAGCGTGGACACCACACGGTCGCACGACCGCCCAGGCGCGTTCCGCGGAGTGTTTCCGAGCAAGACCCACATGGCTCACCCGCGTGCCCATAGACGGCATGTAGCGCCTGTGCAGCACCCTTGCTTCCTGTGCCAGAGCGATAGTCACGAAGCGTGCTACCACCATGTTTGACCGCGCGGCGCAGAATCAACCGAATCGCTCCGGCGAGTCTTTGGATGTCGGAGTCAGAAACTCGATCACAAGCAATTCGTGGATCAATTCCAGCGATGTGTAGTGACTCATCGGCATAGATGTTTCCAACACCTGCAACAACAGTTTGATCTAAGAGAGCGGTCTTTACGGCGCGTGCCCCGCGCAAAGCAATACGGAGAGCGCTGGCCTGCACAGTCAACGCGTCTGGCCCGAGTTCCGCTTTCCACGATTCATGAAGTTCTTTTTTGGTTTGGTATGGGGTTAAGCCACCAAACCGGCGTGGATCACGAAACACCAATACGGGAATGTGCGCATGGCCGTTACGACGCGGACTTGCGCTAGTAATCGACCAAGTGACATGCTGATGTGACCTGCCCGCACTGGCACCGGCAACCAATTGACCACTCATTCCCAGTTGGACAACTAAGCATCGACCGTCGGTGGCGCAGAGGGCTAACCGTTTGCCACGGCGCTCGATGGACTGAATGACGCAACCATCAAGCAGCTCGGTTCGATTCATCCATGCGCGCGGAACCAAGAGCTCCTCACCCCGTCCACAACCCCGGGCGCGCATGTCATGCGGCCCGACGGTCATAACGCTCAGCCTTCGGCCCACCAAGATGGGCGCGATGGTGTTGCGTAAGACTTCGATTTCCGGGAGTTCCGGCAAGGTGCGCAACTATACTTCCTTTATGCAAGAATCCGCTCCGTCGACGGTCATTCACACCCCCGCCGATGCGAAGGCGGCCACCGAGCGACTACGTGTCGCGGTTCACTCGGTCATTGTTGGACAAGATCGCGTGATTGACGAGGTAATGATCGCCCTTGCTTGTGGCGGTCACGCGTTGATCGAAGGTGTTCCCGGGCTGGCGAAGACACTCCTAGTGTCAACACTCGCGCGGAGTATGTCTCTTGGATTTTCGCGCATTCAATTCACGCCCGACCTCATGCCAAGCGACATGACGGGAACAGAAGTCATCGAGGAAGACCGATTAACCGGAACACGAAGGCTTCGATTTGTTCCCGGGCCAATATTCTCAAACGTGATATTGGCTGACGAAATAAATCGCACGCCACCAAAGACACAAAGCGCCTTGCTGGAATCAATGCAGGAGCGACAGGTCACAGTAGGTGGCGTGAATCACCAACTACCAGATCCATTCTTTGTGCTTGCAACACAAAACCCGATTGAGCAAGAGGGCACCTACCCATTACCCGAGGCGCAACTCGACCGATTCATGTTGCAGATATTGATTGGATACCCAACCGCGGATGAAGAGGCCGAAATCGTTCGTCGCACAACCGGCGCCGCACCCAAGCCCACTGAACGCGTTCTAAGTGGTGAAGACGTGCGCGCGATACAAGCGCTGGTGCGAGAAGTCCCCGTTGCCGATCACGTTGTTCGGTATGCGCTTCGTTTGGTACGCGCCACTCGACAGGAACAGGACCCATCGACCCAATCACCAAAGTTGCGCGTCATGGAATACGTGAGCTGGGGTGCCGGTCCACGCGCAAGCCAATTCTTGGTTCTTGCAGCGAAGGCTCGGGCATTACTTGCAGGTGCCGCCACAGCAACGCCAGACGATGTTCGAGCAGTGGCCAAACCAATTCTGCGCCACCGGCTTCAGTTGAACTTCAACGCGCAAGCAGATCGGGTTGGACCAGATCAGGTGATTGATGAACTGCTGCGCGAGATTCGCGTTGAAGACACCAGCGCAACTGGCGCCAAGGAACTAGAACGCCTTGTGAAGCCCGCGGGCGCCTGAACGGATCCCCGTGCGCGCAGAGCAGTACTTGGCACCCGAGACACTAGCCCAACTTGGGCCGTTCGAGTTGCGCGCAAAGCGCATCGCGGAGGGTGTTATGAGTGGAATGCATCGCTCGCCTTATCAAGGACTCGCTGTGGAGTTCGCGGAGCATCGGCAATATGTTGCCGGCGATCCAGTTCGCCACATTGATTGGAAGGTCTTTGGGCGCAGTGACAAGCTGTATCTCAAACGCTTTCAACAAGAGACAAATCTTGACATTCACATTATGGTGGACGCATCTGGAAGTATGCGGTTTGGCACATTAGGAAGCAAAGATGGCTGGGGCGGCACACAGACGGGCAAGCAATCAAGTTGGACAAAGTTTGATCACGCAACAGCCGCTGCTGCCGCAATGGCATTTCTTGGTCTTGCTCAACGCGATCGAGTTTCCACCGAAATGTTCGGTCCAAAGTTAATCGCAGCCACCCGATGCTCGAATTCACAAGGGCACTGGCGTGCAATCGTCCAGTGCCTAGCAACACACGCGGTTGACGGGCGTGCGGATCTTCCGCGAGCGGTTGATGAGCTACTTTCGAGGGGTACACACCGATCACTTGTGGTCATTGTGAGTGATTTTCTGATGCCGAAACAACAGGTGAAAGATGCACTTGCCCGGCTGCGTCATCGTGGTCACGACGTGATTTTGGTGCGAGTCCTTGATCGGGCTGAATTGCGATTCGACCTTGATGAAAACGCGCCGTTTGAAGGATTGGAAGGCGAAGCAACGATAGAGGTGGATGCCCGAAGTGTTCGCCAGGCTTATTTAGATGTACTTGCAGAAGACGAGCGCGAACTGGAACGCCTTGTCCGTGGGTTTGGGTTCGACATGATTCGTCTTGATACACATGAATCTGTTGGACCAACAATGGCCGCACTGCTGGCTCGGCGCGAAACATTCTTGCGCGGGGGTGGGCGATGAGCTGGTTGACCTTCGCATCACCAGGACTAGCGGTAGCAGCTGGTGTAGCCACAACAATTCCTGTCGCCATTCATTTACTGATGCGACGACGACGGAAACCAGTCGAATGGGCGGCAATGGATTTATTGCGCGAAGCGCTGCGTCGTGTTGAGCGAAAGCGTCGTGTAGAGCGATGGTTACTCCTGGCGGTGCGTTGTCTGTTGGTTGTGTGTGCTGGCCTTGCAATCGCCGCGCCATTTCTTGGTTCAAACATCACCACCACACGCGTAGCGCGAACACTTGTCATTGTTATTGATGACTCAGCGTCAGCAAATGAGCGATTGAGCTCAGGGACAGCCTTTGAAAGATCAATCACTATCGCGCGAACAGCAATCAGCGAGTTAGTCCCGGGCGATCGTGTTTCAGTGGTGCTTTCATCGCGCGCAGCAATTTCAAGTCGCGAGGCAGCATCTCTCGACCACCAAGGTGCAGCGCGACGATTAACTGGTCTCACGGCGACCGAAACTTCAGGTGACTTAAGCGCTGCACTTGAGGTCGCAACAGCGATTCTTGGACACGAAGAATCAAACGGGACACAACGAGAGGTGTTGATTTGCAGCGCATTCCGCGCTGGGTTTGTTGGTGCACTTACACCACTTCAGAAATTAAGCACTGGTGAAACACCAGTTATTGTTCGTGCGACTACCGATCCAATAGCAGATGGAATGAATCTACGAATTTCAGCCGTCGACATTGATCGTGTGGCTGGTTCTGGGACGGGATCACCCGTTGTTGTACGGGTAGTGGTGGCCCGCGATCGCGGAGACGGTGCACTTCGCACCACCGTCCGGGTCAATGGTCCAACCTTGACAGCTCCGATTGAACGTGCCATTGAGTTGAATGCCGGAGAGCGGGAACGCGCTGTATCGGTTGCGCTATCTGAACGACCCGAAAATCCATCCACTACCTTGCGGCGAGCGGTGGTCGCGTCAATTTCTGTTGATGCACAGCCCGTGGATGATTCTCGAGCGACAGTTCTGACTTCAATAGACCGACTACGGGTTGTGGTTGTCGACCGACGGACATTCGAAGCAAACGGCGCGATTGATCGACTTCCGGCCGGTGACTGGGTTGCGCGGGCATTAGCGCCAAGTGATCCAGCACTGATCGACGTCTCAATGACAGATCCGGCTGCACTTGACTCTCGATCCATAGCGACTGCGGACACGATTGTCATTGCACAACCACAACTAGTGAGCGTGCAACAATGGTCGTCCCTGAACGCATTTGTTACACGCGGTGGTGTTGTGGTTGTTCTACCAACCGCTGGCGAACAGATTCAAGCGTGGACAGGACAGTTTGCAACCGCATTCGCTGTTCCGTGGAAACTATCGCTTGAAGCTCGTGACCTTCCCGCTCCGTTAGCGCTGGCGACAGAGCAGCCGGGCGCCTCGTACTTTGCAGCCCTCAGTGGTGAGTTGACGCAATTATTACCAACAGTCGAAGTGTTTCGCACGTTGGTGGTCGATGCCTCTATGGATCCTGGGGCAACACAGCTTTCCCTACAAAATGGCGCACCGTTTGTGTTGTCATGGCGCCCAGTGAATGCCCGCGGGACAGTGTTGTTGTTTACAAGCGCAATAGAGTTGTCATGGACGACGCTTCCATTGAAGCCTCTTATGGTCCCGCTGTGGCAAGAACTCGTAGCAGAGGGAAGGCGGCGCGCCTCGGCGGCACAGGTTGTCATTGTGGGAACACAACCAAATGTAGATCGCGCAGGAATCATTGAATTACGCCCAGTGGCAGCGGATGGTGATGCAATGCCTGGCGTGCATTCAATAGCAGTTGGACCTGGTGGACGAACAACAACAGCAATTGATCACGCAGGGATGCTTGAAATGGTCGATGGATCTGGGCACGTCCAAGGCATGATGGCCGCAGTGATTGACGATGGCGCGTCGTCGGTGGCGATCATTGAACATGACCGGTTGCGAAACTGGTTGGCTACCACGGGCGTGACAGAGTGGGTTGGACCTGAAACGAACAACACACAACACACACTGGCAATACCTATGTCGCCACGCCAATCGAGTGGCATTGCACCCGCACTCTTAGTAACAGCGGTGTTGTTGGCTGTGATAGAGGCATTTCTTGCTCGAAGATTTTCGTATGCGGTAGGTGTTGCGGCGCCAAACACCACACACAAATATGGCCCACGCGTAGTGAATGGGGGTTTGTGATGGTCAACAACCCCCTCTTCCGCTGGCTGTTTGGACTTCAATCACTTTCAACCAACACAGAATCTGTGCGGTTTGCATGGGAGCGACCAGTATCACCATTTATATGGTTGTTGATATTTATTTTTGCAACGGCTGTTGCTTGGGGTTCATATCACCGCGTCGTGATGGCAACTAGGCGTCGTCGGGTTCTGTGTGTCCTCCGCGCTGGAACAATCATCTATCTGATCACGCTTCTGCTTGGGCCACTTTTAGAGGTTCCAAGAGAATCGGTCGAGCCTGATTCGGTCATCATTCTGGCAGACAGAAGTCGCTCGATGGAGGTCACCGACCTCATGGGCGCCACAGGTGAACCCCACTCGCGGGACGCAGCCCTTCGCACCCTTGCCGGAATCGATTCTCCATTTAATCACATTGGTGACGAGCATCGTGTGTCTTGGTATGGATTCTCCGACGCGCTGACGGTGCTGACAATTGCTAACGACGGCTCTGTTGACGTTGGAGACGCGAATGGTGATCAGTCACTTCTCTCTCGTTCGATAGAACAAGCGTTGGCGCGTTCATCGGGCAGACAAGTAAGTGCGATCGTGTTACTTACAGATGGACGAACAACAAATCCACCCGATAGGGCATTGGTTCGTCGTCTTCAAGCAGATGGAGTGACAATTTCATCAGTGGCGCTTGGTTCGGACGTGGCTATTGGAGATACATCGATCGCTGGAATTCAGGCACCGCGACGCGCTTTCTCCAAAGATCTTGTTCCAGTAGAGGCGACTGTTGAGCGGCGTGGACCAGCCCGGTTGCGCGCGTCACGTGTGGAGCTGGTCGATGTTGGTACGGGCACCGTGTTGGACTTCGCGGAGTTGCCAGCGAGTGGTGACGCCACAAATACCAACACACCAACAAGCGATACGGTGCAACTAGTAGCAAACCCAATAAGCACTGGCGATGCGCGATGGGAGGTGCGTGTATCAGACGTTTTGTTGGGAGATACAGCCAACAACGATCGCGAAACACGCGACTTATTTCCAGGGAATAACCGACGCGCCGTGCCAATTACGCTCGTTGATCGCCCAATGCGAGTTCTATATATCGATGGATATCCACGCTGGGAGTACCGCTATCTCAAGAACTTATTACAACGAGAACGAACCATTGAAAGTTCCGTGATGCTCTTGTCGGCAGACCGCGATTTTGCTCAAGAGGGAAACACGCCTATTGCGCGATTGCCGCGCACCCGTGAAGAATTTGAACGATTTGACTTGATTGTGATTGGCGATATTCCAGCCACATTCTTTACAGGTGAACAACTATCAGAAATGCGCCGAGCCGTCGCCGAGCGCGGTACGGGCTTGGTGTGGATTGGCGGGTCGCGGAGTACACCACGGACGTGGCATGGAACAACCGCGGAAGAAATGCTTCCATTCACGGGTCCATACGAACTTGAACGCCTACAAATTCCAGTCAATCTGTCACCAACACCCTTGGCCGCGCGCCTTGGTGTGTTGCGGCTGGCCGACGATCCAAAGGCGGCGTATCCACCAGAGTTGCTTTCACCGAACGAAGGTTGGGCTCAATTGGAATGGGCACAACACATCCCGCTTCGATCACTCAAACCAGCAAGTGAAATACTTGCTGAGTCGACACAAGTGATTGATGGTGGGCATGCACCGTTGGTTGTGGGAATGCGTTACGGCGCCGGAAATGTGTTGTATGTAGCCACCGATGAAATTTGGCGATGGCGGAATGGTCGCGGTGAGACTTATCCGGAACGGTTTTGGGTGCAACTGCTGCGATCATTAGCGCGACCGTCATTGGGAATTGGTCATGAAGATGTTCGAATAGCAATCGAGCCAGGACGGTCAGTGGTTGGGGATACTGTGCGTGTAGAAGTAGAACTTCCAACAGGGGCACCACCAACTTCTATCGCACTCGAAGCAATTCCAGAGGATTCACGCGGTGCAGTTGTTGACATTGTGGCACTGCCGGGGCCGAGCGGAGTATTTGTGGCGGCATGGTCACCAGATCATGATGGTCACTGGAAGATTCGACCGCGTGATCCATCATTAGCAGCGCGCGCGGGTAGTGGTGCAACCCTGGATGTCACACGAAGCGACCGAGAGTTACGTGACGCAGAAGCAGATAAGCCATTGCTCGAGTCGCTTGCTCGTGAAACAGGTGGAAAGGTAGTAGGGCCACTCGACGCCGCGGCACTTGTGCGTTCACTACCGAACAGGTCAATCCACACAGAGAATCCATTACGCGATCCAATTTGGAATAGTCCACTTGCACTTGCGATACTGATGCTGCTACTCGCCTCAGAGTGGATCATCCGTCGGGGCGCGCGCTTGATTTGAGTGACTCATGGAAGAAACACCATCCACCACCAACGACCGAACCAATACTCCTGATGGAGTGTTGGTGTCACTTGGAATTACTCGGTCAGCCGTGCGTCGGGCGTTGGTAGTCGAGCGCGCAACACAAGCCATAGCGTTTGGTCTATTAGCAATTGTGCTAGCGGTCATACTTGACCGATTCTTTCGGCTGCCGCCAATCATTCGAGTCGCAGAATTGATCGGGCTAGTCGGTGGTGGGATCACCTGGATTGTTGTTCGGGTTATTCCCGCAATTCGTTTCTCACCATCACTGGTCGATGTTGCGCTGTGGCTTGAGCGAGGTAGCTCGGTGGCGCGCGGAAAACTCGCGGCTGGCGCAGATTTAGCACAAGCGCACTCCACCCAAGACCACACAACCAACCAACTCACGTCGATAGTGATTAGCGAAGCTCAAGCGATCGCTAAATCAACATCACATCAACGCATTGATTACAAACCAGCCAAACGGGCGGTATTGGCTGCAATAGCGACAACAAGTGCGCTTGCTTTGATGTTGGTGTTTGCACCAGATACATCAAGAACGGCACTACTTCGATTACTGACACCATTTGCAGACATTCAGTGGCCAGCCCGAACCATGGTTCAGGCGGCAATGCCATCACTTGTGCACCCACGCGGCGCGGCATTGGCTTTACGCGCTCAGGTGGTGCGTGGTGATGTTGCTGATATGCGTGTTGAGGCCGAATACAGGCTGCTACAAAACAGCACTGGCGACTGGCACAAAGTACTTCTCTCAGCGCAACCCGACGGAGCGTTCGAGCGCCTTGTAGAAACCGACGGCGAGACGATAGAAGTACTGTTTCGAACTGACGACATGGAAACACTGCCGATCGTCATTCGGCTTGTTCCACCGCCATTTGTGGAGTCGTCCCATGTAGTTCTGACACCACCAGGGTATCTCGGTGCTAAGGTTGATGTTCGCACTATTGACCTAGGAACCGGCACAGATCGTCGCGCAACAGTCTCACCGCCGGTACTTACTGGATCAACAGTAATGTTTGAAGCAGTGGTACGTGGTGCAAATCCAGTGCCGACAGAGGTGAACACACAGGCGGCGTGGCTCGCAGAAACAATATCAATTACAGGTATTGACGGCGAGAAAATCGTCCCGCACTTCAGCGTTGATCCGACGAATGAAACCCACTGGAAATTGGAATGGACTGCCAATAGGCGTGGTGTTCTGGAAATCAAGCCGCGTGGTCCCGACGGAATTCTTCCGTCAGAGCGAATAGCGTTTGAGATACCAGCGATCGATGACGCCGCACCATCAATCACGATTGTTGAGCCGACCACAGACGAAACCGTTACCCCAGAAGCAACACCATTAGTTGTCGCCGAAGGACGCGATGATCTAGGGGTAAAGCGTGTATGGCTTGATGTATCGGTTATTCATAACAACCAAGCACCACACCAGGTGACAAGTGTTGACGGAAGGCCAGATACGAATGCAAGAGTAGAAGCAACACTCAAGCTCTCTGAATATGGCGTTGAGCCTGGTGATCGCGTTGTGTGCATTGGTCGAATTACCGACGCATTTGAACGGGAGAACACGCCACGGGTACCTATTTCGAGCACACCGCGTGTGTTCCGTGTTATTTCAGCGAGTGAACTGACGGCACAAGTACGTTCACGCCTTGGACAGATGCGCGATGCAGCGGAACGCCTACGTGAAGAGCAGGCTGGTATCGCGAATGCGGTGAGCAAAGCCGCGGAACGAACCAAACAAGAAAGCGGCGCGGCAACAGAAACAGAGCGCACACAAATAGCGGGGTCAGAGGGGCGCATGGCTGACCGGGTGGCATCATTTGAGCGGTCCCTTGCCGAACTTGCCTCAAAACTAGAGCGCAACAAGACTGATGGAGAGGGACTATCGGCGACTATTCAAGAGGCAGCTCAATTGGCGCGCACTGCTAGCAAGCGTGCGCAAGAGTCAGCGGTTGCTTTACCAGACACATCAAAGGTCACTGAGGCAGCGGAGCGTGCGTCAGAATCAGAGAGCGCCTTGGCTGATTTAGAGACATCACTTCAGCGCGACCGAGAAAGTGCGGAACTATCACGTCGTATTGACAAGCTTGCCGAGCGAATCGATGTTGCTAGTAAGGACACTCGCGCAGCGGCTGAAAAGTCAATTGGCAAGCAACGCGATCAACTTTCTGACGATACAAAGGCCCTTATGGATCGCTCGGCCCAAGCTCAGCGCGAGGCCGCCACAGAGGCGCGATCGCTGGCCGAAGACCTTGGAAAGCGCGCTGACGAAATTCAGAAGCAAGAGAAGTCTGATCAGGGAGCCTCCGATGCAATGCGTGAGGCTCAACACGAGGCAGACGACCGTGGTTTGGCACGACAGTTAGAAAAAGCAGCACAGCAAACCGAACAGAATCAAATGCAGGGTGCGCAGCAATCGCAACAACAGGCTCAACAAGCCGTCAAGGCGATGCAACAAGCGATGAAGACTCAATCCAAACGCCGCACAGAAGAGTTGGAGCGCCGGATTACCGACGTAGTTGATGCGTTGCGATCACTTCTTGGTGCAATTGAGACAAATGCATTACCAGTACAGAAATTAGATATCACCGATACTTCGGAGGTAGCCCGACTCTCAGCCATCATGTTGCAACTTTCACGCAATGCATCTGGCATTGCTGAAAATGCCAGCGCCGCCGGGCAAACAATGCGCCGAACCGCAACATTGGTGATTCGTGGTGCAGAGCAACTCGATTCTGTGGCGGTATTGCTTCGAAAGGTAGCAGTAGAGGTAGCACCAGCACGAGAGTCACTTGATGCGGCGCGAAGTT
This sequence comes from Planctomycetaceae bacterium, assembly GCA_947474065.1. GTDB lineage: Bacteria > Planctomycetota > Phycisphaerae > Phycisphaerales > SM1A02 > UBA966. Next base: position 17,467 of record CANJHD010000003.1, on the reverse strand, counting down.
CTATCCAAGAGGCGCTTGCATCCGCACAAAATGCGAAGCAAGAGGCGGAGCAGTCTGCTGAAAATCAACGACGAGAGGAACTCCGCGGCGTATACGAGCAAGTACTAGAGCGCCAACGGAGTGCGCGTAGTGGCGCCGAGGCCATTGTTCCAACTGCCGGAAAGCCACTTGATCGACGAGGATTTGTGGAGAGCAAGCGCATTGCGGCCGAGCAAGCAACAGTGACAAGCCTACTAACCACCATTGGCACGCGCGGTGATGTAGCTGGTAGTGAGCTGTATTCCACGAGTAACCAGGAAATGATTTCTGCGAGCACCCTTGCTGGGCAAGACTTGTCCGCTTCAGCACTTTCGCGGCGAACAATCCTGGTGCAGCGCGAAGTAGAGACATCAATAGCATCACTTCTTGAAGCCCTCGCGGATCCACCGGAGCCAGATGATCCGTTTGCACAAGCACCAAGCAAAGGTGGCGATCAGAAATCGGAAGGTGGTGGACCACCAGGTGGTGCACAACGAGTTCCACCCATGGCAGAATTACGACTGCTTCGGACCATGGCACAACGTGTACTTGATGACACAAACAGCGCGAATGATCTGCCAGAGGCAGAGCGAACGGCGTACTTGAGCAGAATTGCAATGCGCCAGAAACGCATCACAGAACTTGGTGAACGGTGGGCAAAAGTCATGCAAGAACAATCGCGTTCACCAGATGTCAAAATGGACTCACCAGAGCAACCAAACAAGCCAAGTTCACACTATCCACCCCCCGCACAAGGCGTTGGCGAATCAGACCTGGGAGCGCGAACCAATGATTAGTCTCATAGTGTCTGTTGCAATGACTGTCTTTGGCGGCGACGTTCCAGCGGTGCCACCAGTACCACCGCCAGCGAACAATCCGCCGACGTTGGATGAAGCGCTTGGGCTTGGTGGTCCCGCAAATACGCCAGACACGGCTAATGGTGCGTCAGAACTACAACGAAGCCTTGATGGCGCCAAGCCGCGCGACATATTGAACTCAGCTATTGATGACATGAAACACAGTGCCCAGTTGCTCGACGCAAACGATTCTGGAATATCGACACGTCGCGTTCAAGAGTCGGTGGTACGCAAACTTGATGAACTCATCGCTACTGCACAGCGGATGCAACAACAGCAAAAACAACAAAGTCAAGGTCAGCAGGGTCAGCAGGGTCAACAGGGGCAAAGTAGCAAGGGGAAAGATCAAGGAAAGAACCAAGGCGATAAGGATGGAAAGGATGGCGAAGATGGAAAGCGCCGTGAGCCTGGTGAGAACGGTCAGCCACGCGGCGGGCGCGATGGCAAGAAAGACCAAGACGGCGATGGTGGGAAGCGTCGGAAAGATGGCGAAGCGAATGCGAATGAGCCACCTGACCTGGTCGACCCAACAATGAGTGACGCACAGTTTGATGAAGGTCGCGCAGAGTGGGGTCGACTTCCACCACGCGTTCGTGAGGCTGTTCGTCAGGGGTTGCGCGACCCAATGAGTGCGGCATATCGCCAGTTGACGCAGGATTACTACCGACGTCTTGCCGAGGAGCCAAAGCGATGATTTCAACAACTGTTTCAATAGTTGTGTCGCTCATGCTGTCATCAGATAGCGCGTCCAATCTTTCACAAGAAGCAGTGGCCGGTAGTTCGCTAACCACAGTTCAGGCGCCACCACAAGCGCCACCACAAGCGCCACCACAAACACCAGATAAGCCAACCACCCCCGAACCAGAAGTTAAGCGACCGGTGGATGCTGGTGTTTCAGCGCAAAACGCGCCGAGCGAAAATGAAACAAACCCGCAATGGCAAGATTCGGTGGAGCGTGGTTTAGAGTGGCTAGCGCGTACACAAAATCCCGATGGCAGCTTTGGTAAAGGTCGCATGAGTGGTAATGCCGGAATTGTTTCACTGTGCGCGCTGGCACTCATGGCTGATGGAAACATTCCTGGGCGCGGTCGCTATGGAGCCGCTGTGGAGCGGGCTCTTGAATATGTGTTGCAACATGTGTCAGAGAGTGGTCTTGTATCAAGCGAGAACATGAATGGGCCTATGTATGGACACGGATTTGCAGCACTCTTTCTTGGTGAGATTTATGGGATGTCAACCGACGACACCCGGGTTCGCGATGCATTGACCCGGGCCATTCGGCTCATTGAGAACAGTCAGAATGACGAGGGTGGGTGGCGCTACAACCCAGTTCCTGATGACGCCGATGTAAGTGTCACTATTTGCCAAGTAATGGCATTGCGGAGCGCGCGAAACGCTGGAATTCGGATTCCGAAACAAGTGATTGACAACGCAGTTCGTTATGTGCGCGAGTGTCAGAACCCAGACGGTGGATTTCGATACATGCGCACGTCTGGAGCCAGTGGCTGGCCCCGGACCGCTGCAGGTGTAGCCACTCTTTTCTACGCCGGTGTCTACGACGACGATTCAATTCCGCGCGGATTGGCATATGTGCGACGAGCAGCAACACCGGATGGTGCCGGTCCCGCGGTTCAGGCGTATTACTTTTACGGCCACTACTACGCTGCACAAGCGATGTACCTCGCCGGCGGTGACTGGTGGAAGGGATGGTGGCCACGTATCCGTTCAGAGTTGATTCAACACCAGAACGCCGATGGAAGCTGGTCTGACCCTCAGTGGGGGCAACCACTGGGAACATCAATGGCACTGATCATCATGCAGATGCCAAAGCGCTACCTTCCAATTTTTCAAAAATGACCAGACAACACCAGATGCATTTCAAACACCAAGTAGCGACCACATACCTGGCTTATGCGTGTGTTCAAGGATTGTGTTTGTGGTTTACAAGCAGCGCACAAGGGCAATTAGCCAACGAGAATCCAAACAGAATTGTTGCGCCGGTACTTGTTCCTGGTTCACAATCTCGGGTCACAAAGCAAGACAACCTCCCAAAGGAACTTACTTACCTCACAATCGGTCAAGGCGCAGTCATAGGGATTGTTTCGCCGAACCAAACTCCAGGAGACTCATCATCAATGTTGGCTTTGGTGGCCAACACCAATCAGGCGGCAGAGAGCACAAGCAAAGGCCTTCTAGTGCTCGTTGATGGTCAACGGATTCCTGGAACACTTGATAATCGCCAAGGGATTGCAACTTGGGTATCCCTATGGTGCGCCCCGCGAACAATCGCCATCGATGAGGTCCGATCACTTTCGTTTGGTCGATCAACGCCACCACAAGCAACCAATACTGACGTCATACAACTCAAGAATGGCGATCGCATTTCAGGGCTCATTACAGCAATTGCACCCGAAGCAGTAACAATCGACGTTGGTACTGGAGCAGACGCCACGGTGTCCATCGGGATTGACACAATCACCGCAATGAGTCTTGTTGGGCCAACAAAGCCCCATAGCGGAGCACGTATTTGGTTGGCTGATGGCACGGTCATTGATGGACCATTGGTGAGTTGGTCTGGCGCGGATTACTTACGCATGATCGGCGTCGCGGGGGCAAAAATACCCACATTGACAGTGCCGCGCGACCGCGTATTGGCGGTGCAATCCACACCACAGTCCGCAATTCCGCTCGCATCGCTTGTTCCTGTTTCATCTGTTCCAAAGGGTTGTGAGGGAATGCGGTTCATCACAAGTACACCACTAGCCGCACCAGGGACATGGTCGCTCGACGCACCGCCACTGGAGATTGAGGGACCAGTTATTTTGTCTTATCCAGCGCTGGTAGAGAAACACCGGCTTATTGCCGTTGCATGTCGATCGACTACCAGCAGAAAGGCTGGCATTGTTGATTTAGTGATTCGATCTGCTGGAAAGGAAGTTCTTCGCGAGCGACTGGACACAGATCGAGCACGCGTGGAGATTCGTGTCGATTTGTTAGCCGCACCGTTTGATATCGAGTTACAACCAGCAGACGGAAGCGCGGTTGGTGACATGGTTGTCTTAGAGCGAGCGGTTCTTTTCCAAGAATGATCATTGACTCGGCGCAACTATCTCCACCCACGGCTTGTCCACACTTGAAATTTCAATCGTCCGTGCACATCAACAATCGTTCGCATGGCACATGATTGTGGCGTTTCGGTCGTAGTAACAAGCGCGCGCGCCGCTAATTTTGTGTCACCACCGACAATGATCGACTTGATTGGCGGTGCCCAGTCACGGTTTCGAATTTCAAACAAGACACCACCATTATCGTGGCGTGCCAATGGGTTTGGTGGTGGAACCAGTGCTGTCATACAGATATTCCCAACGGTTATCTGTTGTTGATGAGTGACGGATGTGATTGGAATTTGCCTCTCTGCGATCGCCGTCAACACATCTTTCGGGAATCCATCGCGCGCAGATTTGAATGCACTCAAGCAACGCGTATCCATCACGACACTGTCCACGTGGAACGCCAATATGACTTCAGGGATCCCAGAAACCTCAGCCAGTGACCGCGCCCCGATCACCAGTCGATCAATCCGACGCACACCTAATGTCGCAAGGGCGGGAACTATTCGCCGCGAACCAGCGCTGGAGTCACCAGAAGTACCAGCATCAAAAACGATGGTTGTGGTGTCTGTGCGAATCAAGTGACAAGCGCCGTTTCCAACAGCAATTGATTCGACGTACAGATCACCAACACCAGGCAATTGGGCGTATGGTCGAAATGCACCAAACCACAGCCCAGTTACGAGAGAAATGGTCGCAATCCATGCCACCACGCGAACAGCCTGATGGGCGGCGATCCATGAATAAACACAAGTCAACAGCGCAATGGCCGTCCACCAGACTTCAGGTCTTCCTGTGCTCCATGTGCCACCTGGTGTTGCCGCGGCTGTTGATGCAATGCTCCCCAGTGTTGTCGCACAAGTAGTCGCAATCACGCCACACACACGACCAATGGGCGGGGCAACATCCATGGTGACAATTGCACCAACCCCAGCAATGGTTGTAATAGCAGCCGCCGGCATCGTCATTACGCTAAGTGGTGCGGCCCACCCGTTCATAGAACCAGCATGCCAAACGGCAATTGGCGTACTCACGGTCCATGCCACAAGCGCAGCAACAACTGCCTCGATAGCAACAGAACGCAGCAAGGACGCACACTCACTGTTTGCGAAAGACTTTATTGGAATTGAGCGCCACCAACGAAGCGTTCTTTCATCCCAGCGACCGTGAACACGTGGTGTGATCACAAGTAATGCAATCACAACCCCGTAACTCAATTGAAACCCAGCGCCAGCGAGAGCGTCAATATCAAAGAACATTGTTACCAAAGCAACAACACCAAGTGTTCCAAGGCCACGCGCTTGGCCGCCACGTATTGACGCGATTGATGCAAGTCCAGCACCCAGTCCAGCACGCAGAACACTCGTGTCTGGCTCTGTGACAATCAAAAACGCTACGGCCACCACAATGGCAATGATGGAACGCCATTTGGCAGAAGCACCAAATATCTTTGCGGCACCGGCACATGCGGCAATCAATACGGCAACATTGAAGCCACTGATCGCTAGTACATGACTCATTCCAGCCGCTCGAAACTCTGCTGACGGGCGAGACAGACCTGGCAGTCGAACACCAGTAGTCATCGCCGCCACCAACGCCTGGCTTTCTGGTGATGACCACTCCGGCATTGACTTTGTAAGCGAGGCGTGAGCGGCTTCGCGTATGCGAATCATGAAACGTTCAACAACACCCGAACCCATCGGTGTAACAAGTGTTGAGCTTGTAGTGGAAATGCTTCCTATTGGACGACGCCCACGAGCTCCTGGATTGATAGTGGCGGTCGGTGCCTCATACCAGCCACGCACACAAACACGCATTCCACGCGGTGGCAATGGCGCAAGTCCAGAAACACGCACCAATATGTCGGTGTCAAGATCAGTATTTTTAATACCAACCACAGAATTGACATTCAACACAAACGACTGCGCAGCCGCCCGTATTGCATATTTGGAAAGGCGGTCTGTTCCACCGTCATCCATACGAACCGCAGAAGCAACGACTCCACAGACAGTCACCGGACGATCGTCCATTGATTCAAATGGAGAAACCCGTTCCGAAGAAATTGTTGCAAGGGCGCATCCAATAGACATAACCGCAGCAATAGCGAGTGCATCTCTAGCGAAACGCCACCGCACAACAAGCGCGACTACTGACGCAAATAACGCCAAAAAAATACAGAGAACAACAACAACATCAACTACTCGCCACGCGGACACATCAACAATGACTGGTTCATCAGGGAGCCGATCAACAAATAGCCGCGTGTTCCAAGCAATAGCGGCACCACAAGCCATCGCAACAGCGCAGCGGAAAGCAAGCGGCCACCCCTCGCGGGGCAACACCTCCTTGATAGTTTTGTCCATTTCCAAACGCTATGGACAGCGCGGAACACAATTGAAATCACAGCGCTATTTCAGTGGTGTTTCCACAAAAATCCACAAACGACCGGGTTAGTGATTGGATGCGGTCCGCAATCGTTCCATGGTCTGCGCAGCCGCGCCGTCATTGATCGCAGCCGTGGCGAGTCGCATTCCTGACGGAAGATCATCCACAAGTCCAGCAGCCATGATGGCTAGTCCGGCGTTGACTACAGCCATATCGCGGCGCGCACCGCGTTCGTTCCCATTCAGAATCGACATGAGTAAATTTGCGGCATCTTCAAGGTCACCAACAATCAACGCCGAATGTGGGGCAACCGCGACACCAAGGTCATTTGTTGTCAACACACGTTCGGTCACGGAACCATTGCTCACTTCAGCAATCATGGTGGGCGAAGAAATGGAACACTCATCAAGTCCATCGAGTCCATGCATGACGATAGCGCGCTCCACACCAAGTATTGCCAAAGCATCCGCTACTGGTCGAACGAACTGTGGCGCATACACGCCAACTATTTGTCGCCGCGCACCCGCAGGATTAGTGAGTGGTCCTAAGAGATTGAAAATGGTGGGAATTCCCAAAGCCTTTCGTACCGGCATGACATGACGCGTGGCTGGGTGGTGGTGAATCGCAAAGCAGAAACAAATGCCAGCTTCATCCATGCATCGTCGTTGTGTTTCACGACCGGCGTCAATATTCACCCCAAGTTGCATCAAGACCTCAGCACTCCCGCGTCCAGTCCGGCTTCGATTGCCATGTTTGGCCACCTTTGCACCCGCAGCGGCAGCAATGATGGCGGCGACGGTTGAGACATTGAAGAGCTTGGCGGTGCCACCAGTACCCGCCGTATCAAGAAGCGCACTCGCTGGAACACCAGTGTCAAGCCGGTCAACATGCGCGCGCATGGCACTCGCGGCGCCAGCGAGCTCGTCAGCGGTGGGTATGCGTGTCGCCATCAATGCGAGCAATGCACCCACTTCGGCGTGGTGGCATTCACCGGACATTAAGCACGCAAATGCTGCCTGAGACTCCTCTAAACCAAGTGTTCGACCACTGACAAGCGTGGCAATGAACGGCGTCAGGTCGCCAGTAACAGGCGGCCGCGCAAATTCAGGCAATCCGTTTGCATTCTGCGGAGTAGGCACAGCGCGATGGTACGCCTCCGTAGACTCCGCGGCGTGCAGATCATCGCCGAGAGCATCGTCCATTCGATGGGTCCATTCGCCCTGCGGTTTACCGACACAATCGGGATCCGCTGGTACGGGATTTCCTACGCAATGGGATTTGTTGTTGCCTGGCAGTTGCTGCGCTGGCTAGCGAACACAAGGCGAACACAACTGAAGCCAGCACTGGTTGGTGATTACATCACCTGGTGTATTGCAGGCGTTGTACTTGGTGGTCGCATTGGCCACGTACTTTTTTATGACCACTTCCTGCTTTGGAAATTTTCAACAGACATCCCATTCTGGGGCGTCCTAGAGATTCATAAGGGTGGTATGTCGAGCCACGGCGGGATCATTGGTGTGGTGGTGGTCACCGTGTTGTTCGCAAGGCGAGTTGGTATTTCTTCACTCGGACTTGTTGATACCGCCGCGTTTATGACACCACCCGGACTTATGTTTGGTCGACTTGCAAATTGGGTGAACGGTGAACTATGGGGCAAGGTGTTACCAAGTTCCATGCAAGCCACACCACCGTGGTGGAGTGTTAAGTACCCAGATGAGGCTCTTGTTCTTGCACCAACACCCGATGCGTATGTTGCAGCGAAGCATCTCCACGCCATGGTGTATGCCGGGAATGCTCAGGCAATTCAAGACATTTCCGCACTTGTTCCAGCGCGCTATCCAAACAATTTCATTCAAGCATTTACCGATGGACCACTGTTGATGTTGGCGCTTGTGATTGTGTGGTGGAAACCACGACACGCAGGAGCGCTCACGGGCACATTCCTCATTGCATATGGCATTCTGCGCAATATCAGCGAGCAATATCGAGAGCCCGATGACGGGGTGTTCACTATTGGCCCGGCAACATTGCCAATGATGGTGTCTGCACTCATGGTGGTGCTTGGATTTGCAGTAATTATCTATTCAACACGTGCTCGCGGTCCACTTATAGGTGGGGTTGCGCCGCGGGCGTAGTTGGGGCGGGCGGTGTTATGGGTGATGCTGGCGTCGCTGGTGCGACGGGCGCATCACTTTTTGCCGACACATCACTCGTTCCCTTTCGACGAACAACAATCTGCACCTCACTCCACTTGTTCTTCATAGGAACTTGTGGACCGTTGTAATTCAATCCGCGCGGGTCTCCGGTCGCCTCCCAATCAGATTGTGCGGCCAGCCATGTTGAGAGTGTTTCCATGCCAGAGTTCACGGTTCCCATACCGTAACCACCACGCATACCAATGGAAAGCACAGTGATCTCAGGGGTATCAACAACCTTGATTCGACCATCAGCGCCGGTTGGTCCAAGGTCGGATTTGCGATAAAGGAAACTCATTGTCCACGAGCCCTCCGCATCCTGCATCGGCGCAAGTGGAGCACGTTCGCCGGATGGTTTGTAATCCATTTCGACCGGGCTCGTCATGGCAATGTCGCGGCTCTTGATGTGGTTAAAGAGCGGCCAGAAACCAACATTCATTCCAAAGTTGCTTGAACCCTTCGCGCTGTACTCAGCGCGTCGAACACTTGGATATGTCTTAAGCTCGATCATCCCTGGTGGCGTTGGTGCCGGATAGCCCTCGGGAAGTGGTGCTTCAATCAACATGCCCAACTCAGGAAGGCGGTACTCGCCGTTCTCAAGGACCGGCTTCACCTTGGGATCTCCGACGATGCGCAACGCCACACCTGGCAATGGCGCGCCCTCGGGCCGGGTGGTCACTGGCCGTGCGTCGGGGGAAGGAGTTGCGGGAGTTGTGGTCGTATCGCCATGGGGCTGAAACGCGGAAGCAAGGAAGGCAAGTGTTGCAATGATCATGGGGGTCCTTGTGGTGGTGTTCGCACGATCGGTACTGGTCGATTCAGTGCCAGCAGAATCAATAATGCACCGCATTTCAGCCTGGTGCGCAAGGTGCTCGGGCGGGGAAAGTACGATGAATTCATGGCCGACGCACTTGCTGGAAATTCGTCCCCCACCACATGGGAATACAGCCCTGCACCCGAGACAGTTCCGGTGGTGATTCCGGATCAGACTCAGTTGTATGTGGGTGGAAAGTTTGTCGAGCCGCGCTCCAAGAAGTGGTTTGCGACAATCAATCCAGCAACAGAGGTAACGCTTTCACAGATTGCCGACGGTGACGCCTCTGATGTTGACGCAGCGGTGAGCGCCGCGCGGAAGGCATTGAAGCCATGGGAAAAGCTTCCGGCGAGTGAGCGCGCGAAGTACCTCTATCGGATCGCACGAAGAATCCAGGAACGCGCCCGTGAATTAGCGATTCTCGAATCAATGGATGGTGGCAAGCCAATTAAAGAGAGTCGTGATGTGGACATTCCGCTTGCAGCTCAGCATTTCTTTCACCACGCTGGTTGGTGCGACAAGTTGCGATACGCGATGCCGGGCACCCGCGAGCCACGTCCAGTTGGTGTTTGTGGGCAGATCATTCCATGGAACTTTCCACTACTCATGGCGGCGTGGAAACTAGCACCCGCGCTCGCTTGTGGAAATACAGTGGTGTTGAAGCCAGCCGAAACAACGTCGCTTACAGCAATGCGCTTGGCGGAAATTCTTCAGGAGTGTGAGTTACCTCCCGGTGTTGTGAACATCGTGACCGGAGCTGGTGCCACAGGAAAAGCGCTTGTTGATCACGCTGGTGTTGACAAGATCGCATTCACGGGAAGTACCGAAGTCGGCAAACAAATCGCCAAGGCGTGCGCGGCGCGCGGGACACGATTAACCCTTGAATTAGGTGGAAAAAGCGCGAACATCATCTTTGCAGACGCGGCAATCGACCAAGCGATCGAAGGCATTGTGCAAGGAATTTGGTTTAACCAAGGCCATGTGTGTTGCGCCGGAAGCAGACTCTTTGTTGAGGAGTCCATATTGCCAGAGGTCACCCGCAAGTTGGAAATGCGCATGAAGACGCTGCGGGTTGGTGATCCTCTTGATAAGAACACCGACATTGGTGCCATCAATAGCAAACAACAACTCACCATCATTGAGCGGTACATCGCTGCGGGTAGCAATGAGGGATGCACGGTGTGGCAGCCAAGCGAGCAAGCGCTTCCTGCAAAGGGGTACTGGTGCCGACCAACATTTATGACCGGCGTGCAACCAGCACACATTGTTGCGCGGGAAGAGATATTTGGGCCAGTGCTTGCGGTGATGAGTTTCCGTACACCGGAAGAAGCAATCAGCCGCGCTAACAATTCACCCTATGGATTAGCTGCTGGTATTTGGACCGAGAAGGGCAGCAAAATGTTTGATGTGGCGCGGCGCTTGCAAGCCGGCGTTGTTTGGTGCAACACATACAACCAGTTTGATGCCACAAGCCCATTTGGTGGTTTCAAAGAAAGCGGATTTGGCCGTGAGGGTGGAATGCAAGGATTGGCCGCATATCTGTCAGAGTGACCGTGGTAGTTGAGATGTCGCTGGCAGTTTGCAACAAGGAATTACACGATGAATGAACAAGATCGATTGGCCGTACTCAAGACTTGGAAACTCTTTATTAAAGGCGGATTTCCACGCTCAGAGAGCGGTCGGACGCTTCCGCTGAATGACAGCAAGGGCGCACTTGTTGCACATCTCTCACACGCAAGTCGCAAGGATCTCCGCGAAGCCATCGAGTCCGCGCGCGCGGCGTTTCTCGGTTGGAGTGGAAACACGGCGTACTTGCGCAGTCAGATTATTTACCGACTTGCAGAGATGCTTGAGGGTCGACGCCTTGATCTGACTGATGCCATTCGTTGCACTTCTGGCGTTTCACGCAAGAAGGCTGAAGCAGAAGTGATCGCAGCAATTGATCGAACAGTGAGCTGGGCTGGTTGGTGCGACAAGTTTCCAATGGTGCTTGGTTCGCGAAATCCGGTTGCTGGGCCATATCACAACTTCAGTATGCCTGAGGCAAGCGGCGTATGTGTTGTTGTGCAGGGTGTGGCAGAGCAGCACTCTTTGCTTGGCTTCCTTTCATTAGTGTTGCCACCACTGTGCACAGGAAACACGGTTGTTGCGATCGCGAACACAGAACACCCGCTTGGCGCTCTCTTGATTTCTGAAACAGCGCCGACTGCTGACATTCCAGCAGGCGCTCTCAATGTCATCACTGGCGACGCTGCAGAATTAGCAGGATGGGTTGCCAGCCACCGCGACGTTGATTCGATTCACGCCATTGCCAACGACAAGATCGCAAGCCAACTTCGTGCAGGTGCTGCGGAGAACCTCAAGCGCGTGCAAATTTTGCCGGTGGATGAGGATTTCACTGATACAGATCGCTGGACGAATCCGCGCCGTTTGGCTCCATTTGTGGAGATCAAGACGGTTTGGCACCCCTCGGCGGTGTAACTCGATTGCATGGCGGGACGCCACAGATACGGTTTACGATCTACCCATGACCGCGCCGAACACCACCACTGATCTTGTTGCGCTTACTGTTGTAGATGGCGTTGCCACTATCACCATGAACCGTGGCGACAAAGCGAACGCGCTCAGTCACGCGTTGATTGATGCCATCAGCATCGCGCTCGACACTATTACGCCACGTTGCGCACCACATGGCGATATTCGCGTTCTCATTCTCGCGGGTGTTGGCAAAGTCTTTTGTGCCGGCATGGATCTGCGCGGCGTCATTGATGACCCTGCGGCCATGGGTGAAATGCTCCGCGGACTTTCGCGTGTTAGCCGAAACATTCGACGTCTCTCCATTCCAACCATAACGCGCGTGCAAGGCGCAGCAGTCGGTGGTGGCTGCGGATTTATGGTGGTAACGGACTTTGCGGTTACACACCCTGAATCAAAGGTTGGCTATCCAGAAGTAGACCTCGGCATATGCCCGGCGGTTGTTGCACCATGGCTCATCAAGAAGATCGGCGCTGGCCGCGCGCGTGCCATGTTGCTTGCGGGTGGAACGATGAGTGGACAACAAGGATTTGATTTGGGACTTGCTACACACATCTGCGCGCATGATCAACTCGATGCAACAGTTGCGGCGCTCGCTCAGCGCCTGTGCGCCGGGGGGCCACAAGCGATCGCAACCACCAAGCGTTTGCTCAATGAACTTGACGGCTCGAATGACGACGCCGTTCTTGATAAAGCCGCGGAACTCAGCGCGCAGATCATTGCTGGTGACGAAGCGCAACAGCGGTTGCGAAAGATGTTTGGCGTCGGGTAATTCTTGCTTGAGTACCCACAAGACTCAAGCCAGAAGACCGCGATTTCCGTACCCTGTTCCAAATGCCGCACCTCCTCCGAACCGATCGTGACTCTGACGGGATTGTCACGCTCTGGCTTGAGCCAAATCCAGCGAAGCCGCGTGGTGGCGTGGTGGTGCTTGATGCGTGGTTGATTGGTGCTATCACGGATGCTTGCGCACAGATTATGCGCGATGGTTGCACAGGTCTCGTGCTTGCCTCCGCCAGCACGCGTGTATTTGTTGCTGGCGCCGACCTCGCAGAGATTGACGCGCTTGATGACGCGGCACTGCATGTTTATCTTGAGCGTGGCGCGGCTGCGTTTGCAGCGATACCTGCGCTTGGTGTTCCAAGTGTGGCGGTGATTCATAAAGCGGCACTTGGCGGCGGCCTTGAACTTGCCATGCATTGCGATGCACTTGTTGGCACACTTCCAGCGGAAGGCGAGAAGCCATGGATCATTGGCCTGCCCGAGTGTGGCCTTTGTATCTGCCCTGGATGGGGTGGTACGCAAATGTTGCCCGCGCGTATTGATCCAAAGTCCGCCATGGTTGCCACCGCGAACGGCGCGCCGTGGAAGTGCGTGGATGTTCCGCCTGGGCTCTTTGCGAGCACATTGCCAGCCGGTAGTACACAAGGCGACATGGTGGACGAGGCGAAGCGTTGGATTCACGCGGAACGAGCAACATTTGCAGCAACGACAGCGTTTAGCGGGAAACAGGCGCCACGGCGCGCAATTTCTCCAGCAGACGCCGCCCGTATGGAGGCGGCGTTGGCATCCGCGCGCGCTGCTGTTCCCACAAGTCACCACGCAGATGCCTGCTTTGATTGCGTTCACATCGGCTACACGCGCGGTTGGGAAGCGGCTGTTGCCGCGGAGCGCACGCACTTGGTGCGTCTGCGTCACACGCCCGAAGCCCGCGCCAAACTCACAGCATTCCTGAGTAAGTCTTAAGGCCGCCAGATTTTTAATCTACAGAGACACACCGAATCACCATGAACAACTACTACGCCATCCTTGCATCGCTTGGAGCCGCCGTGCTCCTCTCACCAGAGATCACTGTTCTCGGCCTTGTTGCGGCAAGTGATCGCCGACACCCACGCACATACGCGTGGGCGTTCGGGATCGGAACGATTGTTGGTCTGGCATTCGCGCTGGTCATTGGGTTCCTGCTTGCACAAACTCACCCGAGCACGCCACAGGATCATCAGTCGACATGGGTTGGATTTATAGTCCGCACAAGCATCGCATCTGCACTCCTTGTTGTTGGCATGTATCGGCTAGTGAACGCAATCAGGAACGCTCCAATTGAGAAGACACCAGAGCAAGAAGAGCGAAGTTGGACGCATCGTCTCGGTCGTTGGTTCAAGGCAACATTCCCAGCGATAGCCAAGCGATTTGATGGAAGCATTGAAATTTCAACCACCGAACACGCTGTTCGGTGGGCACTCCTTGGCTTCGCTTGTGACGGTCTACATCCCAAGATCTTCCCGATTGTGACCGCAGCTGGTCACGAAGCGTTGCAGGTTCCAGAATCAGGCGAACGAGCGATCGGCATTGTGATGTTCGCGGTGATTGCGTTGATTCCTGGGTTGATTCCTGCGGTGGTGGAGACGGTGCACCCCGGCGTCTCGGCGCGTCTTAAGGAGGCCTTTGAGAGCTTCATGAAGCGTTACGGCCGACTGATTAGTGCCGCATTCATCTTGGCGGTGGCGGCGTTTGTTGGGAACAATGCGAGGAATGACATGCCGGGGGGTGAGTCGGCGGAGGCGCCGGCAGTCGTGGCGCCCACAGTTGGAGAGAAGGCGACCGTGGGAACAGTGAAGGCACCGGCGGCGGTGTCAACACCTGCGCGCTAATCGACGCTCGGTCTGGTGGTCAGGCGTAGTAATGGTTTCAGTGACTGTTACAGCCCGCACGGGCCCCAGTTTGCAAGCAGGAGGCCAAGGTCGGCGCCGTTCACGTTGCCGTCGCGGTTGATGTCGGCTCGTGGGAATGCTGGGCTCACGGGACCCCAGAAGGCGAGGAGGGCGCCGAGGTCTGCACCATCGACGATGCCGGTGGGGTTGAGGTCGCAGGCGGAACAAGGCGAGCATGGAATGCCTTGCTCGCAGCAGTCGGGGATGTTGTTGCCATTGATGTCGGGCAGCGAGCCGTCGAGGCACTGGCCAAAGTCGACGATATTGTCGGCGTTGCAGTCGGCGTCATACTCCAAAAGTTGCCAATTGTTTGGGGTGATTTCTGGTGCAAAGTCATCCCAGTTCCAGCCACAATCAGGGCGCTTGTTGTACAAGGCAGCGATGAATCCCGAGTACCCATAGTTTGGATACGGGCCTGCACCACAGTTTGTACCGCCCCAAAACAAGAATGTGGATCCCTGATTGATGTTCCACCCCCATGTCGTTCCATTTATTCTGTAGTAACCAATCCAGAAACCGTGCCCCGGATAAGCGCTAATCATTTCAACCAGGTGCGCATTTTCAGCACTGTTATTTACAACAGCTAGATGGAATCCAGGAGCACCAAGGGGCGCAGAATTTTGGGTCCATTGCTGAATGGATGGTTGATCTGTGGACAAGCGATACCAATGCCCATTCCCCCCATCCTCCACGCGCCATTGCACAGCGGCCGACTGCGCGCTCGCCCTGGAAACGAGTGCGAGCTGTGTTACAGCGAGTACGCCAAGGGCGCCTGCTGTCCGGAATGCGTGCAACGTCTTCATGTTTGACTCCTGGTGAGGGTCGATAGAGCCGTTCGCGCCGTCAATCCGCGGGGAAATCCCTGAAGATTCCACTGGTTTCATAAGAACCGCCCCCACAACAAGGAGAGAGGCTCCAAGGATTGCACACACGGCCGCCGCGGGCTTTGTGTGAGTCGAGCGCGTGTGGGGTGTTGAACCCATCGCGCCAGCCCTGAGCCCGCGCGACACGACCACTGCCGACCAGCGAAGTGGTCGAGCGCCGATACGTGGGCACGCCGAATGATCAGTGTCCTGCAGACGGTCGTTCATGGCTCACCTGCAGCCTCGTCAACAAGTAGCAGTACTTCAGCGAGAGCAGCATCCATCGCATGTGGAAGCACCCCTTCTTCGCGCAAAATTTCGCGTACAGCTTCGCGCATGCGGTCACTCACCCGGCGCGCAGCGTGTTCGGCCTGTGCAATACTCATAGAAAGCTGCGCAGCGATGGATCGATAGGACACCCCATCAATGACATGCAAGCGAAATGCTAGCGCATCATTTGGACGACCACGCTCATCAGCATCAGCAATGGCGATCGACATCGCTTCGTTTGCGAGCGCTACAGCCCACGCATGGTCGAAGGCGCGCGCTGGATCAACAGCGTCTGATTTCAGTGTATTTAGGCCATCGCCACCCACTATTCGACCGCGCGACCGGTTCTGATCGCGCAGTTCACCTCGGCAATGAAATGCCATGGCATTCATCATCCATCGACGCAGTGGCATCTTTGAATCGCGCCAGCGCCGCAGGAAATCCGGAGCATCGACCGCTCGGACGAAGAACTCCGCAACGATTTCTTCTGGCTCGCCCAGTCGAATCAGCGCGCTTGTTCGCACATAGATTCGCAGCGCGTCGTAGTAGCGCTCCATGAGGTGGCGCCGCAGAGCAGCGCGCGCGGCGGCGGCCGCACTGGCGTTCATTGGATGCGCTGGATCCACGTCACCACGCTCAGCGATTGTTAACTGCGCATCGATCCACGTGGCGTGAGTGCTTGGGAAGTGATCTGTTTCCACCGGGGCGCTGAGAATAGTTCAGGCGCCAGATGTCGTGGCACTGCGCTTATGGGCACGGGCCCCAGTACGAGAGCAGGATGCCAATGTCTGCGCCATTGACCTGACCATCTCGATTGACGTCAGCCTGTGGCAACACTGGATTGACTGGTCCCCAGAATGCGAGCAGGGCACCAAGATCTGCACCATCAATGATGTGGTTGTTAGTGATGTCGGCGTCTTGGCACTGTGGTTGTTCACAGATATCGGGGATGCCGTTAGTGTTGGAGTCAGCGAGTTGGCCGGTGAGGATTTGGCCGTAGTCGACGATGTTGTCGTTGTTGCAGTCGGCGGACCATTCGGTCACCCAGAAACTGAGCGGTAACTCTGATGAACTGTGACACCCGCCGCTTCCACCAATATCGTTCCAAGCAGTCTGGCAACCCATCGCCACGTATGGTCCATCACCGCTTGGTTGACCGGGGTACCAGTTGGTGTAGGTCACTGGTTCGCCGTCGGACCATACTGGGGTCCCTTGGTATCCAAGCCAACCAAGATTTCCCATCCAACCAAATTCGCTACCAGGACCAGGGCAGAAACAATCCACAATGAATTGAGCCTCACTTGCCGAGGCCAACGAAACAAGTTCACCACCCGTGGCGATCGAGCGCTGTCGCGCATCCGGCCAACAAACTCCAGCTGGGCCAGTGTCGTGAATCCAATTGAAGAAATACCAGTGGCTGTTTCCGCCGTCCTCGGCGCGCCACTGCACTGGATAACTGCCAACAACACACGCCTCCCCGCGCTCGCAGCAATCGGGGATGTTGTTGATGTTGTAGTCGTCAAGCGTGCCATTGTGGCATTGGCCGTAGTCGACGATGCCGTCGTTGTTGCAGTCGGCGGACCATTCAACGATGAGTGTGTTCGTAATTGCGTCCGTCCCCGAGAAGTCATTCCAACAAAGGTTTGAAAACGCCCAATAGTGCAGATGAATGCCGTCGCCAGTCGGTTCAGATCCGCACCATCCTGAGT
>CANJHD010000002.1 GCA_947474065.1 Planctomycetaceae bacterium | reverse complement strand
TGCACACAATCACATCGCCGCGACTGCAATCCACTTCGTCTTCAAAGGTGAGCACCACACTCTGCGGTGCATACGCAAGCGGAGCATCGCCACCGTCCTCAGGCGCGCGCGCGATCCGCCTGACGCGCGTCTCCTTACCCGAAGGCAGAATGCGAACACGGTCTCCCGGCTTCACGCTTCCAGCAGCAATTTGCCCTGCAAAGCCGCGGAAATTGAGGTCCGGGCGCAACACGAACTGCACCGGCATACGAAAGTTTGCATCCGGGCTGGGGCGATCAATCGGCACCGCTTCAAGAAGTTCAAGCACCGGACTACCGCTGTACCACGGGGTGTGCTCGCTGCGCTTCACCACGTTGTCACCGTTCAACGCACTGATCGGCACCGCCACGGCATCGGGAATACCAATGCGCGCACAGAAGTCAACAAACTCGCGTTCGATGGCGCGGAATCGCTCCTCGCTCCATCCAACAATGTCCATCTTGTTGACGGCCGCTACCACGTGGCGAATACCCAGCAGGCTGGCAATGAACGCATGCCTGCGCGTCTGCGTGGTGACACCCTTGCGTGCATCAATCAGGCTGATGGCCAGTTGGCAATGACTTGCGCCAGTTGCCATGTTGCGCGTGTATTGCTCATGGCCCGGGCAGTCGGCAATGATGAAACTGCGGCGCGCGGTAGCGAAGTATCGCCACGCAACATCAATCGTGATTCCTTGTTCGCGCTCAGCCTTCAGTCCGTCGACTGCAAGCGCCAGATCAAGCCCGCCGCCAGTGGTTCCATGCACCTTGCTGTCTTTTTCAAGCGCAGCCATGTGATCTTCATAGATGCGACCGGTGTCATGAAGCAAGCGCCCAATCAGCGTGCTCTTGCCGTCATCCACGCTGCCGCAGGTGAGAAACCGCAGCAATTCATTGCGTTCATAGCGGCGCAGGTAATCCTCCACGCGCTCGCCTTCGTTCATCACTGGAACAGAGGTTGGGCTGGCCATTAGAAGTAGCCCTCGCGCTTCTTCTCTTCCATGCTGCCGGATGAGTCATGGTCAATCAGGCGGCCTTGACGCTCGCTGGTCTTGGCAAGAAGCATTTCTTCAATGATCGCTTCGAGCGTCTCGGCATCGCTCTCGATGGCGCCACTCAGTGGGTAGCAGCCGAGCGTGCGGAATCGCACCTTCATGGTCTTGACCTTCTCGCCAGGAAGGATCGGCAGGCGATCATCATCCACCATGATGAGCGCGCCGTCGCGCTCAACCACTGGGCGCGCCTTCGCTAAATAGAGCGGCACCACAGGCAGTCGGTTCTTCCAGATGTACAGCCACACATCCAGTTCGGTCCAGTTTGACAGCGGGAATACGCGTATTGACTCGCCTTGATGAACGCGCGTGTTGAACACATTCCACAACTCCGGGCGCTGATTCTTTGGATCCCAACGGTGATGCTTGTCGCGGAAACTGAAGATGCGCTCCTTGGCGCGGCTCTTCTCTTCATCGCGTCGTGCACCGCCGATGGCAGCATCAAATTTCCATTTGTCGAGCGCCTGGCGCAGACCCTGCGTCTTCATGACATCGGTGTGCACTTTGCTTCCGCTCGCTACCGGGCTGACGCCCGCGGCCAATCCCTCTTGATTGATATGCACGCGCAGATCAACACCGAGTCGCTTGGCAGTCTCGTCGCGGAAGGTGATCATCTCCCGGAATTTCCAAGTGGTGTCTACATGCAGGAGCGGAAAGGGCGGCTTGGCAGGCCAGAACGCCTTCATTGCCAGATGCAGCAAGACCGTACTGTCCTTGCCGATCGAATACATCAGTACCGGCCGCTCGAAACCAGCAGCGGTCTCGCGGAGGATCTGGATGCTCTCTGCTTCAAGCTCGTCAAGATGGGTGAATTCAGTTGACACAGGAATCGCAAAGTGTAGCGATGGGCACGTACGGATTGCGCTGCGCTGCCGCCCGCTCCCGTACCATTCCTGCGTGCATTCCATGCAAGAATCCGTCGATCAACCTGCCGACCCGAATGTCCGCTGGCACGCCTCCGCTGCTGATGCTGCACTGCGCGCGCGCTGCGCGGGTCAGCGCGGCGTCACCGCATGGCTGACGGGGCTGAGTGGTTCCGGAAAAAGCACCATCGCCGTTGAATTGGAGCACCGGCTCTTGCAGGCTGGTTGCCTGTCCGTTTGCCTTGATGGGGACAACCTGCGGCACGGTCTGAATGCCGGCATTGGTTTCGACGCTGCCGCTCGTCAAGAAGCAGTGCGCCGCGCTGGCGAGGCAGCACTCTTGATCGCAGGATCCGGCGTAGTTTCGATTGTTGGCATGATCAGCCCGTACCGCACCGACCGCGACCGCGTTCGCGCACGTCATGTGGCGGCAGGCATTCCGTTCATTGAGGTGCATGTCGACGCGCCGCTCGCTGTTGCCGAAGGGCGCGATCCAAAGGGTCTGTACGCAAAGGCACGCGCTGGTGAGATCAAGGGCTTTACGGGCATTGACGATCCGTACGAGGCGCCGCTTCATGCAGAGGTGGTATTGCACACAGCCGAGCAATCGCTCGCGGCGTGCGTTGCCGAATTGCAGAAGTGCCTCATGATTCAGTCCCACGGTGCGCCTGCAGCTCCTCGTTTGTGATTGCAGCTACTCTCAAGCATTCATGGAACCCGCGAAAGTACAGGTCCCACAACGCGTGCAGCAGGGCGTAATGCCGCGGCTTTGCGTCGTCTACACAGCAAAAGATTCGATGCGCACGCTGCCGCGCAGCATTGCTTCGGTTCGACTTTTAGCGGATCGAATCATCGTGGTAGATAGTGGTTCGGTGGATGGCACCATTGATGCCTGTCGTGCGCTTGGTGCCGAAGTCGTGCACCAAGATTGGCTTGGATATGCTCGGCAGAAGCAGCGGGCCATCGACCTTGCGGCGGGCTCTGAATTCGTCTTGCTATTCGACAGCGATGAAATTCCTGATGAGCGTTTGCTGGAAGCCATTCGCAGTGCCATGGAATCACCCGGAGATATTCAAGGGTGGTGGATCGATCGTCGATTCTGGTTCGCGGGTGGATACGTTCGCATTGATTCCCCAGACAGAGTGTTGCGCTTGTTTCGCATGGGTGCCGGTTCAATTCCTGAGCGTGAAGTGCACGAGGTTGTTGTAGTTGCTGGACCGACAGCGCGCCTGCCTGGATTGTGTCGCCATGAAAGTTGGATAGATCTCGACGACGCGCTGAGCAGGCAACTTCGTTATGCACGACTGGCAGCGTCGATTCCTGGCGCGCGATCGAATCTTCGGAAACTTCTAATCAACCCGCCGTGGGCTTTCTTTCGCCATTACATTCTCTGCCGATCCATCTTTGATGGGTGGCGAGGATTCTCATTGAGTATTGTTATGGCTGTCGGCACTTTAGAGAAGCACCTACTAATTCTTGCGAAGGCCCGTCGCTAAAATGCCCGGGGCGGGGCAATTTCCTATTCATTGCGGATTTAAGTTTATTTCTGAACGAATAGCGATCATTTACGCAGTTCGCCTCCTCATTTACCGCAAGTAAAATTACGATAGTTATTGAATAGAGCGCATCAGCATTGCATAGCGTTCTTATTTGCACTACACTAGCGCTCATTATGGCAAAGAAGACATCTACTAAGACCCCGTCCCGGACACGTACCCCATCCGCCGTGAAGCATGGCCTTGCTCATTCCACCAAGACTAGTAAGGTCATAACGCTCAGCACTAGCAGTATCACTGGCGACATCCGCTCGCTTGCTGCCGAAGTGAAGGATCTTCGTTCGTTGCGCGCCAGGTACGACCGATTGCTCGCAGAGCATGACGGACTTGTTGGTGCGCTACGTGAGCTGTCTGCCGAACTTGCAGGCAGTGCGCGGACGGCGTGGAAGCAATACCGCAATGGCAATGCCCAGGGCGGACTAAGCAGTACAAGCACCCTGATGGGGCGTCCCCGGATTCGGGCTGCAAGTGCGGACGTCGACGCGATGACTGCAAAATTGCTCGCGGCGCTTCCAACAGCCTGGAGCACCAAGCAAGAAGTATGCCGCGCTGCGGGCCTTGATCCGACAACCGCGAATTCCGCATTCCGACGTTTGGTGCTTGGCTACAGGCGTGGTGGTAAGAAGGTTCCTCCGGCGATTGAAACCAACGGCAAGCGTGGAATCGAAGGTCGCTACCGCAAGGCCTGATTGCCCAGTGAATACCACATATACACAATTAGATCGTTGTTCGGTCGACGCCGTGCCAGCAGACATCGCGACTGCGCTGACCGCTGCTCGGGCTGCTGCTCGTGCGGTGGAAGCCCTAGGCGATCCGCAGTTGTTTGCTACTGGTTCCGTGATCGACAAGGGTGTTGCTGGCCCAGCCACCGTGGCGGATATTGCAAGTCAAGTAGCGGCGACCATCGTCCTGCGTTCGGCGCTCGGCAATACCGTTCGCATTGTTGCAGAGGAAAGCCTTGAAGAAGTTGACGCACTCGGCGGCGACGCGCTTTTTGCATTAGCCGCTGCCGCGGTTGGTAAAGCGGGCATCCCTTGCGACATTGCCACCGCTCGCGAGGCGCTCGCCGCATCAGCTGACAATGGCGGTCTAGGAACATTCTGGGCGATCGATCCACTCGACGGTACCAAGGGCTATTTGCGTGGCGGTCAGTTTGCAATTGCGATTGCGCTCGTCACCGATGGTCGTCCAGTCGCGGGAGTCTTGGGTCTGCCTCGACTCGCTGCAATTGGAAATGGCACCAACGCGGTCAGTGGCGGTGCAGGTGTGCTAGTGGCGGCGTTAGTCGGTCGCGGAGCAGTCCAAACGATGATTGATCGGTGGGAACCTTCGCGCATATCCGCACATCAGTGGTCAAAGGGCGATCCGCTTCGTCTGGCGGGCAGCGTGGAGCGCGGGCATAGCGCATCGGACTCCTTGGAGTCCTGCGCGGCGGCACTCGGAGTAATCGAACCAGTCCGCGTCGACAGCCAAGCGAAGTATGCATTGGTCGCGCGCGGAGATGCGGATGCGTATCTTCGCTTGAGCCCAACCCCGGACTATCGCGAGTGCATCTGGGATCACGCCGCCGGGGCACTTGTTGCAGTCGAGGCCGGCTGTGTGGTAACTGATTCTCGCGGAGTTCCTATGGATTTTTCCACCGGGCGTCGCCTGACTCAATCACAAGGCGTCATCTGCGCCCCGCCGCGGCTCCACGAGGAATTGGTCGCTGCGCTTGCCCCGCTCGTGCGGTAGAACACACGCATGGCGCATGTTGCCCTCATCGGTGGATTCGGAGATCTAGTCGTCAAACTGCGCGGAACGCTCATCCGAGCTCTTCGTGCTGGAGGCCACACGGTCACGGTTTGCGTTCCGCCGCCGTCCGCTGTCGCCCGCCCCGCAGTTGTTGCGGGACTATCGGCCTTGGGCGTTCGATTGGTCGAGGCGCCGCTCGTTCGGGCTGGAACCAACCCGCTGGTGGAGTTGGCACTCCGCACGTTCTATGACGAGTTCATGGCGCGCGAGAAGCCAGACATCGTCATTGCTTACAACCCAAAGCCCGTCTTCTATGCGATTCCGGCTGCTCGCCGCGCTGGCATTCAGCGCAGTGCGGCCATGATCACTGGTCTTGGCTACGCGTTCACTAGCCGTGACCTCAAGGCGCGCCTCCTGTCGATTGTGGCGATGCGCCTGTATCGCCGTGCGCTTCCGCTTGCTTCAACGGTGATCTTTCAGAATTCTGACGACCGCACGCACTTTGAGCATCTTGGTCTTCTTGGCGCAGTGCGTGATGTTCAGACCATTCCGGGTTCAGGTGTGGATCTTGAGCACTTCGCGCACGTGCCGATCACAGAAGAGCCAAGCCGCATTGACTTCCTCTATCTCGGACGATTCTTGCGCGACAAAGGTATTGCTGACTTTGCAGAGGCGGCTCGCGCGCTTCATGCACTCCGCACGGACGCCAGTCGGTTTCGCTGCCAAGTAGCGGGCGGCATTGACGAAAATCCGTCAAGCGTGACTGAGAGTGATGTCCGGAACTGGGCGAAGTCAGGCACCCTCGAGAATCTCGGGCGCGTGGAGGATCCTCGCCCCACGCTCGCAGCATGCAGTGTGTTGGTGCTGCCAAGTCACGGCGAGGGTATGCCGATGGCGGTGCTTGAGGCGATGGCCACTGGTCGCGCCATCATCACTTCCGATGCACCCGGTTGCCGCGAAACTATTGTCGATGGCGAGAGCGGCATCTTGGTTCCGCCCGGATCTCCGGCCGCACTTGCGGTAGCCATGGAGCAGTTCCTAGAAGACCCCTCGCTAGTGATCAGTATGGGTCGCGCCGCACGCGCGCGTGCAGAGACCATGTTTGACAGCCGAACCGTTAATGGACGGGTGTTGGCTGCGCTTGGTATCTAACTCACGCAATCATCGGTCAGCAATGTCAACCACTTTGCCGGGCGCATCGCCAAGATCGCACGAGCCGACGCCGTACACATAGCCATCAGCGGCAAACGATCCGTATTGGATAAAGTTGCGCTCGCCGCGGGAGATCCAGAAGTCGATCGTTCCATCATCATTCCAGTCACGGACATTGACGATGTGTCCAGAAGCCAATCCTGTACGGCGACGATGAAGACGGATGTAGTTACCCGTTTCATCCTGATCCATGAGATCAACCACATCATCACCGCCGCCTTGCCAGAAGATGTCGGGTTGGCCATTGCCATCGATATCTCCAAATCCTGCGATGCGACTGCTTAACTTGCGGCTCGCAACTAGTGGGTGCAGAACGTAGCCATCAACATCCGTTCCTGGAACCAAGACGCGGAGTTCGCCAGTTTCACGACTACGCATCAGGATGTCTGGCGTGGTCTTTGTGCGGAAATTGCCGGTGGAGATATCCCAATCGCCTGGTGGCAATTGGTATTCCACAGTGCTAGCGATCGCGCCGCCGTCGATGTTCCAGACGATGAGTTGTGAAGGATCCAAGATCCCTCGCAGTAGCACGTCATCCTTATTGTTGTTGTCAAAGTCAGCTACGGTGATTGCATCAAAGCCAACGGGCAACGTGTCGATGGTCATCACTTCAAGGATCCGCTTGGAATCGCGCTTCCAGTAGCGAAGTACTTCGTTGTCATCAACAAAGACAACATCGCCAGATAGGTCGCCATTCATGTCTCCGCAGCCAACGTAACGCGATCCCAGTGGGAGTTTGCCAAGGTGTGAGAATGATGCCTTGTGACCAACCTGCTTGCCATCAGTTTGCAAGATGGAGACATTGCTGCCATTCAAAGCAACTGCGCTGCCTTTGATCACGCCCCAGTTCTTGATGATTGGGAGCAAGGGTAGGGTGATGGCACCAGGTCCATTGGTGATGCCGCCTGCAGGGATGCCGCCGCCGCTTGAGCCGCCGCCGGTTCCGCCGCTTCCAGTTCCTGGCGTACTTCCATCGGATGGGTTTCCATGTGAATCAAGCGGACCAGCTGCTGGACCGGAGACTTGACCGCTTCCGCTACCAATTTCCTCGTTGACGTATTGGAACGAATAGGCCGAGCCAAGACCGCCGTTGGGCAGTTCTGAACTTGCAATGCAGAAGTTTGGATGGCTTGGGGCAACAGCCACTGCGCGTCCAAGGTTGGTGTTGGCGAGAATCGATGGTGACCAAAGATCGCCACTCACCGGACCCGTGCCACGGATTGCCCAAGTCGCGGCTCCGGTGCGAACGTAGGCGAAGCTACATCCGGAATTGATGACCTGCCGGAGTGTGGTGGGATCATCGATACTTGGTATGGCGGTATCAAAGCCCGGTGCGCCGACCATGGCCTGCGGCGGTTCAGTTTGCGAAAGCGCCACGGAGTATCCAAAGTTGTTGTTGATGTTGTCGCTGCGCGGCAGGAGTGATCCATCGAGCGTCCAAGTTGCGCCGCCGTTGTTACTCGTAAACACAAAGGCCGATCCGTTACCGCTGACCGGATTGGAGTGACCGCTTGCCTGAGCTGGAGCTCCTACCAAGATCCAGTCGGCATCAGCGCCGTCAAGTACCGCAACCGAGGATCCAAAGTACCCGCCCACAGTTGGGGTTGGTGCAGATACGCGCCCCGTGGCGCTCCAAGTTCCCTTGCTGCGCTTGAACACCAAAGCGCTTCCCGCATTGATCTTCCCGGATACGTCATCGTTCTGTGCGCCGGCAACGATTAGGTCGCCGTGCAGTGCTAGTTTGGTACCAGTTTGATCGTTGGCTCCGGACGCGTCGTCTGTAAGTTTCTGTGTGAAGGCGTACTCGCCTCCCTTGGCACTGTACTCAAACACGTAAATTGCGCCAGTATTCGAGGCTCCTGAGAGTGGGCAGCCGATTGCAATGGTTCCATCGTTGATTGCAACTGCGAATCCGAACTGATCAATCGGAAGCAGATCATCCGGTGCAATGACCTGTGTGGGCGTGCGGGTGAGTGCGCCGTACGCGGCAGCCAGTGCGGGCTCTCCCCACTCGTCGCCTGTGCCCTTGGAGTAGACGTACGCGGCGCCACCGAAGGGCGCAGCGGCATCGGAGGCCCATGCACCAACAACGATGTCATCAGTGACGGAATCGATGCCAACAGCGCATCCGGTTTGCGTCAAGGATCTCGCTGGCGCAATCAAGCGCTGCATGAATGTCCACTCGTCAGTCCCTGTGGTGCGTTTGAAGACGAATGCTGCACCAGCACCGTTGGTTGAACGGGTTAAGGGTTGACGAATATCAATGAGCGTGACGTCTGGTGCCCCAATGACCGCATATGTGTCATTCATGGCAACGGCGAAGCCGAATCGAGCGTTGATATTTGGGGCTTCGGTCAATTCGGTGCTGACTGCAAACTTAGCTCCAGGATCCCACGCAAAGATTGACAACGGAATAGTCACCGTGCTTACGGGATCCGATTGCGGCGCAGTGCTTCGGGACCCGCTTGAACTGCCCGTCGCGGGTGGCGTGGCTTGCGCGGTGCTACTCAATCCCGAAAGCCCAAATGACAGTGCTGCCGCGATGGCGGGGAGTAGGGCAGAGTTGGCTAGGTGTGATTGATTCATGGTTCGATTCTCAACAGACAAAGCGCAGTGGCTTGGGGAAAGTGGCTCAGCCTGAATACAGATATGCCCCAACTGCACCACTAGATCACTAGTATCCTCGAATATCTTGTAATTCCATCACAATAGAACCTCACAACTGACGTTTGAATTATTCTGCCAAACGCTCGAATGCGCCAGTCTCGTTGCCAAAAGTCTGATAACCAGGAGCCACCTCGATGAACCTGAACGCCGTACATCTTCTCGCCACTTCTGTTCGACGCACTGCACCCTTCGTGGTGGTCGCATTTATCGCCGCTGAGTCATTGGTATCGGTGGCTGCGTATGCCCAGCAGGGTGCGCCGCCGGCGCAAGGCGCTGGGCAGGGTGGTGGTCAGGGCGGCGGTGGCGGACGCGGTCAAGGTGGTGGCGGGGGCCAAGGTCAGGGTCAGGGTGGGGGCCAGGGAGGCGGACGCGGTCAAGGTGGTGGCGGCGGCATGTTCCGCGGCATGGGTCGTATGGGCATCCAGAATCAGATCCGCGATGCCTTCGAGCCGGACTTTGTACGTCGCGACATTCCGCTCTTCAAACAGCAACTTACGCTTGAGGAGGCGCAGCTCACCATCATTGAACAATTGATGCGCGACTATGAAGAGGCATTTGAGCCGGCCCGTGAAGAGATCATGAACCAAATGCAAGAGATCGGTCGCCAGATGATGGCGCCGATGATGGCACCAGAGATGCAAGAGAAATGGCGCGGCGCGATGGACGATGCCCGCCAGCAAATGGAACAGATGGCGCAAGAGAAGGGCGGCGAACTCACGCCCGAAGAGCGGCAGCAATTCTTCCGCACACAGATGGAAAAACTTGGCGAGCAGGTCCAGAAGGAAATGAAGGCAAGCGGCGCGTTTGATCAGATGCGCGGCTCGCTCGGGACCATGGTCACTGACTTTAATAAGTGGCAAGAGACCAAGACGCGACTTCGAACGAGCTTCATTGATGGCATGCAGGCATCGCTAGCCGATCCACAAGTAAAGAAGTGGCCGGCATTTGGCCGATTCTTAGTGCGCGAGAAGACTCTCCCTCGCGGAACCATTAGCGGCGAGAGCGTCAATCTATTTATTGTTCTTGACGAAGCTGGACTCTCGAAGGAAACCTTCACAAAGATCCAGTCAATCATGGACGACTACGAACTTCAACTTGATGCTGCGCTTAAGGCCCGCAATGAGTTTCTTGCTAGCAATGAGGGCAAGTACCTGCAGTCCATCCAGACCGGTGATGCTGATGCGGCTAAGCGTTTTGCGACGCGATCGATTGATCTGCGCGAGATTGTGCGCGGAGTCAACGATCGATACCGCGAGGCGATCTGTGCTGAGCTTGCGCCTGAGGATGCAGCGCGCGTCCGCGCCGCGGCGCTCGCCTTGGCATTCGACCGCGTTTATGCCCAGAATCGTGTACAGCGCGCATTTGAGGCGGCTATGAAACTTGAGGGAGTAGAGGCCAGTGTCATGGAGTCAATTCAGGCGCTTGGTACGCAGTACTTGAGCGAGGTGAGCCCACTCAATGATCGCATCGCCCAAGCATTGCGCAAGGAAGAGCCAGTGACCCAGACCGAGGAGATGACTCGGATTGTTGGTTTCATGTCTGGTGATGTCCCGATGTCGCAGATGTTCCGCCAACGCGGCGGGCCAGGGAACGGCAAGGGCGAGTCCGGCGAGCTCTTCGACAAGCGCACTGAAACCAATGACGCCTATATGGAACGGCTTGAGAAGTTGCTCACCCCGGAGCAGTATGAATCGCTACCCAAGGGTCGCGACAACAACGGGCGCGGCGGAATGGCGGGCATGTTCGGTGGCAATGGTCCGATCAAGTTGGCAGATATGCCTCAGCAGGCACAAGACCGCATGAAGCAGTTTGATAAGAACAATGATGGGACGATCGACGATAAGGAGCGCGTGGCTATGACCGAGGCGTTCCGCGGTGGTCAGGGTGGCGGCGGCGGTCAAGGCGGTGGCGGTGGTCGCGGCAATGGTGGCGCCCCAGCTGGCCAGTCACCGAATTAGGTGCCTGATTCATTGATTTTAATCAATTAATGAGCTCAGCAAAACTCGAATCGCTTCTGCAACTTCAGATTGAAAATATTCCGCCCGTCCGCTTCCGCGGGCGGGCGGATTTGTTGTTCAATGTGTCAATGCAGATCACACGCCGCTCATTCGTATTTGCCTCCCTGGCCACGCCGTTCGCGTTTAGCGCAGTCACCCACTTGCGTCGCAGCGAGCCGTGGAAGAACGAAAAGCTCCGGATCGCGAAAGTTGGTTGCGGCGGTATGGGCAGCAGTGATCTGTCCGAGGTCGCAAAGCACAAGTCTGTAGAGATCGTTGCGCTGTGCGACATTGATCGCCGAACACTCGACATGCTTCGACTTGGCGGCAAGGCAGAGGACGGGAAGTCGGTTGCGCCGCTGTTCGCTGGGGCTGCGGCATTCGCGGATTGGCGTGAGATGTACGCCAAGATGTCGGACAAGTTTGATGCTGTAGTTGTGAGTACCGCCGACCACATGCACGCCCCGATCGCTATGGAAGCACTGAATCGCGGGAAGCATGTGTATTGCCAGAAGCCGCTCGCGCAGGGCGCCTACGAGAATCGGCGCCTAGTTGAGGTAGCCGCATCCAAGCCATCGCTAGTTACACAAATGGGCACGCAGCGCATCGCAACGAAGTGGCGTCGATACGGCCAGAAACTGCTACGCGACGGCGCGATTGGTCCGGTGAAAGAGGTTTACGCGTGGACCAACCGTCCTGCAGGGTGGTGGCCGCAGGGCAACCCGCGCCCCGTAGGCAGCGATCCCACGCCTGATTGGTTGTCATGGGATTTCTTCTTGGGTGTTTCTCAGAATCGTCCATTCAAGGATGGCTACACGCCGTTTAACTGGCGCGGCACTATCGACTGGGGCACCGGCGCTTTCGGCGATATGGGTTGCCACATGCTTGATGTTCCGTTCTATGAATTGGAACTCGGCCATCCACTCACCGTGTACTGCAACCCGGTCAAGCCATCGACCGACCAGTTCCCAGAGAGCGAGTCTGTGGTGGTGACTTACGCGCCAACTCCGAAGACTTCGAAGTCTGGGCTCACCCTCAAGTGGTTTGACGGCGGTCAGTTCCCTGACTTCAAGGCACTGGGTCTGCCAGATGGCTGGGAAGGCGGCAAGCAGGGCGAAGACGTTGTCAAGGGTGATGGTGGCGTGATCTTGGTTGGCGAGAAGGGCGTGATGTGGTTCCCGATTGAGCATGCATGGGCGCGCATCTTTGTTGATGGCAAGGCTGTCGAGATGAAGCCGGAGGATTTGGGTAGTTCCAATCACTGGCACAATTGGGTAGATGCTTGCATCGCGGGCAAGAAGGACGCGTGTGCTTCGCGCTTTGAGAAGGCGGGCCGTATGTGCGAGAGCCTTTCAATTGGTGCTATGAGTTCGCTTGATCCGGGCAAGAAGCTTGAGTACGACGCAACTACTTGCACATTCCGCAATAGCCCGGTGGCGAGCGCCATGCTCAAGCGAACATACCGCGATGGTTGGAAGGTTGAAAATCTGTGACATCCGCACGTTGCATCTTTGGCGCGCGCGGTGGGAGGGTTGGTCGGTGTGCTGTGGTGGCGGCTACATGTGTTGTATCTGGCTGCACTTCGCACCTTGCGCAGCTGGAAGGCGCTCGTGGACACACGGAATGGATCACTGGATCTGACGGCCCAACTGTTGAGGTGCCGTCAGTCTTTGTGTTGAGCAACCGCACGTGGGGAACGGTTCATGTGGGGAGTCTTCGGACTTCGGTGAGTACAGAGTGTTCCACCGTTCCGCCGCTTCCGGCTTCGATTGGTCCAGGCAAGTCAATTGAAGTTGCTGTGATCGCCAAGTTTCGACCGCAGGCGGGAGACTCGGTGTGCACAGTTCATCTTGAGACGGCGGGTGAAGAGCCGCTTGTGCTCACCATTGATGGCCGATTCCAGCCAGCATCGCCGGCTGACGCGGGAACACCACAGTCGATTGCTCCGGTTGCGCCAAGTGTGAAGTAGAGCCACGTAGTGAATGACGGTCAGCGCATATCGCCCTGCTGGTACGGCGCGAGGCGCTCGCGTGCAGCTGGAATCTGTGTGAGCATCACGATGCCGCAGACCATGGAGCCGATGTTTCCTGCCATCACAGAGCAGATGTCGAGCACAGCCTTCGTCTTTGTGCTGTTCAAGTACTGCTCTGGCGGTGTGGTGCGCGCGCGTGAATATGAGATCAGTTCGTAGATACCGAGTATGGCTAGTGGAATACTCAGGATTACGCCGAAGCAGGTGATGAGCCACCCCGCGGCAGCGAGCAGGTGAAAGATGCCGCTGACAAGCTGGGGAATAGCGATGGCGGTTGGGGGCCATTCGCCGTTTACGGGCATCTGTGCACTTGGGGCGGTGCTGGGCCCGGTGGGCGGCGTGCTCGCGGGCTGCGTGGCAAATGAATCCACATGAGTTGCTGGCGCTGGGGCGCCGTAGTCCGGGTTGCCGAATGCACGCGCTAATTCCGGAATGAGGGCAGCATCGCGCCACGGTCCGTGCTCACTGGTACTTACCTGGGTGGTGCTGATGATTCGCCGCTCCGCTACCCACTTGTGAATGAGTGCAAGGTCTGCGGGGCCATAGGCTTGACCGTTTCCGGCGATGATCCAATAGAGCATGGTCAGTACTATACCGTGTACACTAGTGGTTGCAAGTTGGTTTCACCGGTTTCCTACACTTCAACAGTGATCACCGTTCTTACAGTTGGCTGGATGAGTGAAAATGACCTACTGCGTGCAGTAGCGGCTGTGGCGTGTGGATCGGGACATCCGGCAGCGGAAGACCTGCTGCGAGAGGCGGATGTGCGGGTGATTCGGGTGGTGGATGCGGTGAATTGCGAACGCGCGGGGGTCGGTGCAGTCGGCGTGGTGGCGGGCTCGCGCGTGCTGCTTGGATCGCCGGAATTCCTCCTTGAGCATGGGGTGGATCTTTCCCCTGTTGCGCCGATGGTTGCTACGGATGACATGTTGCTCGCCGCTATCGATGGGCGGTTTGCTGGCACTGTGCTCATGGACGGCAGTTGAGCGCGGTTTCATGAGCCGCGCGGCAGTGCACTTGATGCACGGCGCGTATCGTTCGTTCATTCATGGCTCACCTGCAACGCATCGTGGCGTCAAACGAGGTGGTGTTCTACCGAAGCCAGCTTCTGGCATCGGAAGGGTTTCGTCATGGATTCTCTACGCGTCATGGCGGCGTGAGTTTGGCGCCCTTTGATTCAATGAATCTCGGAGTTGCGCAGGCGCCCGGTGAGCCGGATAGTGATGCCAACATTCTGGAGAACGCACGCAGGCTTATGGAAGCCATCGGTGCTCCGCGTGCAGAGATGGTGCGTGTCCGGCAGGTGCATGAGGGTGCGGTGTTTCATTGCCAGGGCGATGAGCGTTTCGGAACGCCAACGATTGCTGCGGACGCGGTGCTCGCCATTGATGGACGCGTGGCTCCATGCATTCGCACTGCGGACTGCGTGCCGATTTTGGTGGCGTGCACTGAGACTGGCATCACGTGCGCAATTCATGCGGGCTGGCGTGGCATTGTTGCTGGTGTGGTTCCGCAGGCGATCCGCGAAATGTGTGCAGTGCGTGGCACGCGGGCGGGTGGCATGGTTGCTGCCATTGGACCGTGCATCGGGCGTGAGGTGTACGAGGTTGGCCCTGATGTAGCGAATGAGTTTGCGCAAGCTGTGGGCTTTGAATTCGTATTGGCGGCTGGCGGTAGCCGTCGGAAGGAACACATTGATTGCTTCGGCGCGGTGCGAGAGCAATTGCGCGCAAGTGGCGTTCCTATGGAGTCCATTGATGGCGAAGAACTGTGCACAGTGTCGACTCCGCGGGAGTTTTTCAGTTATCGAAGGGACGGCGCGCGGAGTGGGCGAATGGCGGCAGTGATCGTGCCGCGTGGATGAGTCGGACGAGATGCCGCCGTGCTGCACCTTGCCGAGTGGCACAGATTCCGCGGTTGCCGTAGTGTTCCGTTCGATGAACCTGTTATCCATGGCGTATCGGCACGTGTTCGCTTACCTAGCAATGGGTGTGTGTTTGATCTGCGCTGCGCATGCTGCGCAGGGAATGCCGATCGGTGACCCGCCGCTTGAAGCCCCGCGCGCAATCAAGGTTGGAGTGGTTGCCGCCGAACCATTTACGATTCCCGATACAGCTATGAAGTGGACTGGCTATGCGGTAGTGATGTTCGAAGCGTCATCTATTCATGCTCGGGTGCTTCCGGAGTTTCGCGAATACCCTTCGGTGAATGCACTTATCGATGCAGTCGCAAGCGGTGAGGTAGATGCTGGGGTTGGGAATACGCTGGTAACGAGCGAAGCCTTGAAGCGCGTCGATTTCTCGCAGCCATTTCTAGACGCGGGATTGAGGGTGATGGTGTCGTCGGACGGTAGTAATTCGATGTCGCGCTTGTTTGATGGATTGGTTGATGGTGGGCATATTCGTGCTCTTGCCTGGGGCGGAGCGGCGCTGATCGTCTTGACGTTTTTAGTGCTCGTGACACTGCGTCGGCTTGATCGTGACTTCACTCCGCACTTGCACGAGGGGCTTGCAGAGTCGCTGCATCACGTGGTTTCTGTGGCAGTGACTGGCAAGACCACTTACAAAGGCGGGGTGGTTCCACCGTGGGTTGGTCGATTGATTGCAGCTGGTTGGTTGCTCTTTGGTGTGGCAACGGTTGCATATCTGACATCGAGCGTCACAAGTGTGATGACAACGAACACGATGCATCGACAGGTTCATGGGCCGGCGGACTTGCCTGGAAAGACTGTTGGAACCGTAGAGGGCAGAGGTGGTGATCTGTACTGCTCAGAGCACAAACTCAACGTTGTGCGCTTTCCCACACTGGATGCTGCGGCAAAGGCACTGGCTGAACAACGTGTGGACGCCGTTGTGGACGATGGCGCAACGCTGGAGTACTACGACTTGAAGCACGCCGATGTATCGGTGGCGGTCGTTGGAGAGCTCTTTCAGCGCCGGCACTTTGGATTTGCATTCCGCCGCGATAACACGGACCTGCGAGAAAAGTTTGATATTGCCATTCTTGCGTTGCGCGAGAATGGGACGCTTGACCAAATTCGCCAGCGCTGGTTTGGGCATTGACGGGGTAACGCTCCTGCTGTTCGTTCGCTGAGATTGACTGCCGTCAACGGATCTCAATTTTTGTTGCACGCACAACGAGCACACCAGCGTCAT
Source organism: Planctomycetaceae bacterium (assembly GCA_947474065.1). Taxonomy (GTDB): domain Bacteria; phylum Planctomycetota; class Phycisphaerae; order Phycisphaerales; family SM1A02; genus UBA966. The sequence continues at coordinate 85,373 of CANJHD010000002.1, read as the reverse complement.
TCTGTTCGATCACGGTGCCAGTGACGGCAACCGTTGCAAGCGGGTCGAGACCAGAGACTCCGCGCAGCGCGACTTTGAGGGGACGGCCGTCAGGACCGGCGATCTCAATGGTTGCTGTGCTGCGTTTCAGGGAAGCGCGGTCCTCGCAGCAGTAATCCCAAGGTGTCTCGCAGTGCCCTGGATCGCCAGCATCCGCGCAGCTTTTCAGCGCGGGGTCCACGATGGTGAAGACCGCGCGATCAGCACCGAAGGGCTCTTCGCTTCCGCCAATGCGACCGACGAGCGTAATGGTGTCACCTTGCTTTGATGTGACCTTCACAGCGCTGACTCCGGTTCCAGCTGCTGGACCTTTGGTGATTAGGCCGGCAGGAATGGTGGATGGCGCCTTCGCGGGTGGTTCAGGAGTGTCATTGCATGCAACAATGGCCGTGGTTGCCAGTGTGAAACTGACAAGCGCGGCGGTGAATCGAAGTGCGGTGGTGATTGAGTTGTTCATCGAGTTAGATCCTTTGTGTTGAGAAGATAGTGATGTAACTGCTGTGAGTGTTGAAGAAATCACGTCAATCAGACTTGAGTGCGGATGGAAGTGGCAGCCGGAGACAACGGATAGCCGGCACCACGCAGCCGGCAGCCCCGACGAAGAGCCCAGTGACTAGTCCGATGGCTACGACGAATTCGTCGATCTTGATGCCAAAGGTCCCCATGGAAAATTGAATGGCAATGCCATCAAGGAACAGAATTGCAATGATGACGGCAACAAGTGTGCCGGTCATGGACGCGATCAGACTTTCTTGTAGCAGACTGAATACGACTGCACTGCGCGTGAAACCAAGTACCTGCAACATACCGATTTCGCGAACGCGGCTTGCGAACGCGGCATACATGGTGTTCAGCCCGCCAAGCAGTGCGCCTAATGCAACGAGCACCGAGCTTGCAAGCACCATGATGCGCACTGGGCGGTAGAAGGCGCTTTGCGATGCGTAGTAGGCGGGTTCGGAAATCGCGCTTAGTTCGAGATCAATGCGTCTTTGTGCGAAGTCAGCCACGTCGGATGTGCTTGCGTCTGGAGTGAGCGTGATGATGACGGCGGAAATCGTTTCGCGCTGCGTGAGTACGAGCGCGTCGCTGAGTGGCATCCATGTTTCGCCATCGATCACAGTGCCAGGCGCGCGAATGAGCCCAACGACACGGAATGGTCGAGTGTCAACGATGACTTCTTGGCCGCCGCTCCCTGTGTCGGTAAGCATGGTGGCGAGCGCGTCTGGATTGATTCCTGCGGAACGGGCTGCACTTGCGCCGAGTGCAACCTCATTTGCGCCAGGCTGTGGCGCGCGCCCTGCAACAAGTCGCGCCTGTGGGTGAACGATGAACGCCACAGGTGTGATGCCGCGAACGAGGCCGATGTGATCGGCTGCGTCGCTTGCGGAATGAGTAGCGCTGTCACCGCTGCGAAGAACCACGGACAAAGCGACGTTGATCTCTGGGCTAGCGAGTGGTCGACCGTCAAGTGTGGCAATGCCACTGAGGCTGGCGGCTACAACTCCCGCTGATGATGGGGTGATTTCACTGCGCTCGACGCTCTCTTCGCTTCCAGCGCCTAGGAGAACCACGTTGCGTTCGTACCCGCTGGCACGCAGCGCGTTGGACATTCCGATGGCGAAACCAGCACCGGCCATCGAAAGAATTGCAACGAGCGCAGCACCGCCAACGGAAAGCATCAGCCGTGTTGGACTGCGCCCAAGATTGCGCGCCGCATAGGAGGTAGGAAGAAATCTGAGCATGATTATCCTTACGCGGTGCGGAATCCTTGGACAATTTCGCGGCGCGCAGCGGATAGCGCCGGAACAACACCAGCCACGGCACCGAGCGCGCTTGCAAGGAGAACACCAGCGAGTGTCGCAGCGTTGCTGGTAGTGACTTCGATGGATACGCCTTCCATGGTGAAGTTGAGATGCGCCAGCGCGATAGCGGTGTGTGCGCCAATTGCCCCAATGGCACCGCCGGTGGCCCCAAGCATGGTTGCTTCCATGACAACCATCCATGCGATGTCAGTGCCGGTCCATCCGAGCGTCTGCAGAATGGCGTGGTCGCGAATACGGTCGCGGACGGCGAGGGCAATGGCGTTAGCGATCAGGGCGAATACGGCGGCCAAGCTTGCCCAGCCAACAACGCTTGCGAAACTCACTAAGACAATCACATCGCGTGCTGCACGAGCCACAAATGCGGATTCTGGGCGAGTGGTAGTGGGGTATTGATCGTGTTCGAATGCTTCGTCAATCGCCGCGGCTACTTGTTCCATCTTGGATGGGTCGTTCACCTCAACATTGAATTGCGTGACGATGCCGCCCGTGCCGCCGCGCTGCGCAGTCTCTTGCAGAAATCCAAGGTGCGCATATGCAACATTGCGATCTTGTGCGTCATCGCTTGTAAACACACCGGCGACCCAACTTCGGATCCCAGCGGCATCGAATCGATCCCCGGCGCGCAATCGGCGCCGATCAGCAAGCGCAGATCCAACAAGCACGGCGTCGCCTCGGGTTTGCCAATCACTGACTGAGCCCGAGAGGAGCTGTGCTTTGGCAATGTGCTCCTGCAAATAGCCCTCGTCCGGGACTCCTCGGAATGTCACTACATCAAGTGACGCACGGCAGTTGTTGACGACGATCTTGATCGGCACTGCAGACTTCACGCCGTCGATCCGAAGAATTGATCGTTGGTAACTCTGTGGTAGTTGGCTAGCAAATGGGCAGAAGCGGTTCTTTCTGTAGACGACAAGACGCGTCTCGGCAGCGCCGGCATCAGTGGCGCGATGAACGCCGTCGCGCATGCTCTCAACGAATGAGAATAGAAATGTTGCAACTGCTATGCCTGCGATAGTCAGGCCTGTGCGAAGTGGTCGTCGGACAAGATTTTTCCAAGTGAATGGGACGGTGCGAAGGAAGGAATTCATCGTGGCGCCTCTGTTGGCGCGTGCCGGTTGACCTGCTCAGAGCGCGCAGCGCGTGCAACGGCTTCCATCTGTGCGGCATCAATGATCTGACCCTTTTCGAGATACACAATGCGGTCGGCGCGAGCGGCGGTAGATGCATCATGCGTAACCATCACAATCGTCTGGCCGCGTTCTTTGTTCAAACGAACTAAGAGGTCCATCACCTGTACGGCACTGCTTCGGTCAAGGTCGCCGGTTGGTTCATCGGCAAGGATCAGCGTTGGGCGCGTGACAATGGCGCGGGCGATAGCAACGCGCTGTTCTTGCCCGCCAGACAACTGGCGCGGATAGTGCGAAGAGCGGTCTGCCAACCCGACTAACTCAAGTGCCTCGCTCACGCGCTGGTGGCGTTCCTTTCCCGAGAGTGCATGAAGCAACAGCGGCAACTCCACATTTTCATACGCGGTAAGTACAGGTACAAGGTTGTAGAGCTGGAAGATGTATCCAACATTGGCGCTACGCCATGCGGCCAATGCATTTCTTCCGAGCGTGCCGATGTCAGTGCCGCCGATAGAGATCGTTCCTCCAGTGGGTCGATCGATGCCGGCAAGCAGATTGAGAAGTGTCGTCTTTCCGCTTCCTGATGGTCCCATCAGTGCGACGAAACTCCCGCTGTGAATGTCGATATCAACATCCTGCAGCGTCTTTATGACTTCCTCGCCGCGCCGATAGTCCTTGCGAAGATGTCGGCATTCAATGGTGGCCATGTTGTGCTCCTTCCGCGCTGGTGGCTTCGCGCCAAGATTCCGTGATACGAACGCGTGTTCCAGGATTTGGTGCAGAGGCGGGTGCGCGGACAGCCATGTCGCCTGCTCGTAGTCCGCTGGCTACGGAGCGCCAGCCGTGATCGACGTCGCCGATTGCACCGACGGTACGACGCTCAAGAGTTCCGCGTCCATCTTCGAGGCCGGCAATCAGTAGAACCGACGGTGGATTCGAACGATTGTCAACGCAATCTTCACGTATCCAGAAGGTTCCTTGTTCAGGTGATGCGGTATCTGCGCTGCTACTTCCAGCAGGTGCGTTCGTGGATCCGCTACGACCGCCCATCTGTGGAAACAACTTGACGCGTGCAAGCATTTCGGGTTTTAGGGCGGCGTCAGGGTCAATGATTCGCACCTTGGCCTGCACCGTGTTCTTGGCAATATCCGCTTGGTGGACAACGCGGATGATCTCGGCACGGAATGTGCGGTCTGGAAGCACATCGACCGTTACTTCAGCACGGTCACCGATGGCAATGCGACCAGCATCTGCGAGCGGTACATCGGCACGCACCTGCAGTTGCGAAGGGTCATAGAGTTCTATGAGCGGCTTGCCATCTTGCATGCCGCCGCCAATCATGCCGGGCACTGCAAGGCGTGCCATGACGACCCCTGCAACGGGTGCGCGCACCTTTGTTCGTTCGAGTATCAGGGCACGCAACGCTCGCTCTGCATCCGCGCCTTCTTCCGCGGCGCGCATGGCATCAATGCGAATGTTGAGGCGAGAGACTTCGCCAGCACTTGCGGCGCCGCTTTCAACAAGGCGCGACTTTCTGGAGAGTTCATCTTCCATCTCGCGGCGTTTGGCGCGGGTTTCTGCAAGAGCTGCCTCTGCCAAACGCACGCCGATGCGTTGCTCTTCATCGTTCATCTCTACGAGTACTTGACCGGCTTCGACGCGCTCGCCTTCCGAGACGAGAACAGTGCGCACTACGCCTGGCGTCAATGCCGGAACCATCACTGGAAATGGCGATGGCTCAATCCAGCCTGGCGCTTGTACGGCAGCGCCTTCGCGCTTGGTGGTTGGCGTGGCGGGGGAATCATTGCTGCTAGAAGTTGTTCCGTTCGTGGACGACGCGCGCAGCGAAACTGGAACAACATCCACAACAGGGACAGGGAAGAACGAACGCCAGCCAGTCCATAGAAGTGTTCCCGCTGATGCAGTGGCGAGTAATAGCGGCAGGACGATGCGAGTCAGTGTGCGGCGAGGCGGATACGGGATGCTGCTATTCATTCCATGGTCTCCAATGCGGTGAATTCAAAGTCGGATGCGCCGCTACTTGATCCCATGCCAGCGACGGCAGGCATGCCAGACGGACCAGCGGCGGGGAGCCGCGTGCCGGCGAGTGCGCGTTCAAGGCCGAGTGCTGCGAGCGCTCGGTCGCGCTCGGCACGCGCGATCTGAATGCGCACATGGTTCTCTTGGTGCTCGCTTCGCCACAACTCAACGGCGGGTCGATCTCCGACAGACACGCTGTTGGCGAGAATTTCTTTGTTTGCTACAAAGCTACGCAGCGTTCCGTCGCGCAGCGTTGCCGCGTGATGTTCTGATGCAGCAACGAAAGTAAGCGCACGGCGGGTATCAATCACCGCGCGCTGCCAGAGTCGATCTTCGTCCATGCGGGCGATTTCAAGCTCTGCCATTGCAGCGTCGACTCGAAAGTTACCTTGGTTAAAGAGCGGGATCGATGATTCCAAATTGAACATGACCGCCTGATCGCCTTCCATGTCTTGCTCCCATCCGCCGCCGAGCATCAATGTTGGCCAACGATTTGCCATCGCGAGCGCCACGCGTGACTGCATGCCATCAACACGCGCGGCAGCGGCGCGGAGGTCCAAGCGGCGAGCGCGAACAAGTTCCTGCAGGGCGATTTCATCATCTGGCTGGGACGGTGGTTCGATTCCACATGCGTGGCGCGCAGTGAGCGCGGTACTGTCTGCTACGGTCCAATCAATTCCTTGGTCGCCGCGCCCGATGGCTTCTAAAAGTCGAGTCTTGGCATAGACGAGCGCCATGTGCGCGTCCATCACGCGGTTCTGTGCTTCGGCTGCGTTCATGCGCGCTTGATTGACTACGGCGCGCCGGCCGTCACCGGCCGTAAAGCTCGCCTCGTCTGCACCCAAGACACGTTCAGCAACCGCGTAGTCGCGCTGCGCCAGTTCTGCAATCTCAATGGCGGAGGCGGTTTCGATGTAGGCAGTCCGCACTTCAACCACGGTGGCGACTAATGTGGCTGCTGATTCAAAGATCAGCGCGCGAAGCTGAGAGTTCGCGTCGCCAATGATGGCATCGCGTTTCCAGAGCCAGTCCACTTGTTGTCCAAGCATTGCCAAAATCGGAACGGAGCCCATGCTGAGCGGCGCGCCGATCGCCATGTTGAGAGTTGGATTTGGCGGCAACTGTGAATCGCGCATGATGGCGCGGCGTCGGTCGATCTCGGTAAATATCCGGCGCAACTGTCGGTTGTTGACGAGCGCACAACGGACAGCCGTTTCGGCGGTGAGTGGTGCGCGGCCATCCCATGCATCGCTTGGCGTCGCCCATGGTGATGCGAGCGCGTCGGCGATCGTGCCATCAGTTTGACCAACGCGCGCATCGAGTGCAGGGGCGACTTCGGAAACCGAAGGCCCAGGGCGAGTGCTGCATGCGGCGAGAATCATTAGGCAGCAGGCGCTGCTAGCGGTGCGTGCCAAGACGGTCGTGTGAGGTTGGCGAGTGACGGCGGCAACATCAGTGCCGAACGTGCAAGTAGTGCGTTCCATGATCTGCTCCATGCGGGAATGCCACAGCGGCACGGCGCGCGCCGTGCTCGAGTGAATCGCACATTCAGATCAGAAGTGTGGAATGGAGCGCAAGTGCTTCGCGCCCGGATGGCGCGCACGGTGGCCCGGTGTCATGGCCGAAGTTCGGCAATGTGCGTGGGGCTTGTTGTATGGTCGACTCGACCACGCGAACAGCGGTGCCCACGAAATCGATTGAACCAATCACGTCATGGTCAATGTGAATGGACGCAGTGGAGAGTGCGCGCTCTTTGCAGCAAACGCAGCAGCCCTTGTCAGTCTTGGTCGGAGCGCCGGGCGTGTGCGAACTGGTCGAATTGCTTGAGTTGACCGGTTCGTCATCGCTCTCGCAGCAGTGGGCACGATGCTTCTTGGGCTGTGCGCCGTCTGGAAGAGAGGATTGCTCGTGAGTCGCCGTGATGGCAATATCCGCGACCGCTCGCAACTGACAGCAGCAGAATGGCATCCATAAAGCCATAAAGGTGACTAGGAGTTGGTGCAGGCGGGTATTCATCGAACTGTTCAACTGTATCACCGGATTTCGGTTCGGGGCGTATCTCGTGTTCGAATTTGCCGGAAGCGGCCACGACACGGACCGTTATCGTTCCGCGGGCGCGGATTGGGGCGTCCTGACATGCGAGACACTCCGAAACCTAAGGGGATAGTTCCGGTAAGGTGTTGTAATGAGCATGCCCTTCATCCTTCGATCCGTGATGTTTGCTGGCCTTTCCGTCATTTGCACTGTGCCCGTGGCGGCGATGGTTGATCCGCCTGCGACGGCGACGGCGCCGGCGCCGACACCAGCACCGACACCAGCACCGGCACCGGCACCGGCACCAGCCCCCAAGACCGCGACCGTTGAACGCGGGGCACTGGAACTTGTCATTGAGCGGACCGGTCGCGTTGAGTCAGCGCGCAGCGATGAAGTGCGTCTTGAACTTGAGGCATTTAGCGGTCCGGTCAGTGTGAAGGACATCGTTCGTCATAGTGGTGCCGTGAAAGCTGGCGATGCGCTGGTGACGCTCGAAGGTAAGGAGTTCGACAAAGGACTTGAAGACCTGCGTGTTCAGGCTGCGGAGACGCAGCGGCGGTTCGCAATGCAGAAAGAGGAGCGGGCGATGCAAGTTCGCCAGTCAATCGCAGCTCTTGAACGCGCCACGCTCGCCTCGGAATTAGCACAGCAGGCTCTTGATTTGCACCGTGACTACGAGTCAAAGAAGGCTCTCGAACTGGCGGATCTTGGGCTCAAGTCGAGTTTGGATGGATTGCGCGACAATCACGACGAGCTCAATCAGCTGGAGAAGATGTATGCCGGTACGTCACTACAGAGTGAGACCAAGGACATCGTGCTCGACCGCGCGCGCCGTGGTGTGGAGCGCGGAGAGATCTACGCCAAGTACGCGCGCCGCGACAATGAACTCTATAAGGCGATCCGCGCGCCCAATGATTCTCGCCGAATTGAGGATCAAGCCAAGTACTCCAAACTAGATCTTGAAGGCGCGCAACTCCAGCAGCGTTTAGGTGAGATTCGTGCGGAACTCGACCTTGCTTCGGCGGCACGGGCACTCCGTGACATTGAGCGTCGTTTGGAAAAAATGGAGGGCGATGCCGCGCGATTGAGCGTGAAAGCACCTTCAGATGGCTACGTAGTGGTGCGCGTTAAGGATGAGGGCGACCAAGTGCAGCCGCGTCAGGAGTTGGCTCAGGTGGTCGACCTCAGCAAGCTGCGCGTTCGTGGCACGATGAACGCTGATGCGATGCGCATCATTAAGCAAGGTGATGTTGCTCCGGTTTGGTTTCCGGCGCGTCCGGAAATTCGCGCTGAGGCCGTGGTTGACGATCTGGTGTTCGTTGGTGCTCCAGAAGGAGACGGCGCAGCATTTCCGTTTGTTGCAACGCTTCGCAGCCTCGACGGGAGTGTGTTCCCAGGCATTGAGGCGCGCTTGGTGATTCGCGGAACACTGGCCGACCGTGTGCTCGTTCCCAACAAGGCCATCAAGCAAGAGAAGGGCCGGTTCACTGTAAAGGTTCTTTCTGGCACAACTCCTTCGGAGCGCGAGGTTCGAGTTGGCGCTTCTGATGGAACGAAGACCGAAGTGCTTTCTGGTTTGCAGGCGGGCGAACAGGTCGTGATGCCGGATGCATGACGAGGTAGGTACGAGTTCCATGTCACTGCGGCGCACTGTGATCGGCAGGACAGCGGTCATGTGTGTCGCAGGGTTGCTTGCCGTGATTACGGGATGCGCCCAGACCGCAGGGTCAGTGAGCACATCAGTTGACGCTGATGCGCTCGCGCAGCGGCCGCCGGTCGAGCAGCAAGCGCAGCACTCGGGCGGAACTGCAACCACCATCACTCCACAGCAAGCAACGACTGCAACGCCACCGGCGCTTCGACCGGTGCCAGATCCGCAGCACTCGTTGACGCGCACTCATGCGGCGCAAGCACGCGGACGGGCCTGGACGTTAGCGAATCAGTATCCCGACGGCAGCTTTGGAACGTTCGAGAGCCCGCGCGCGCGAGAGATTTACCTTGACACGCAGGCGAGTCACCGAGCGTTTCATACAGCGACAACGGCATTGGTGTGCTGGTCACTCATTGGCCCGGCTCGAACCGATCCAGCATCAAACGCCGCACTTAAGCGTGGGCTGGCATGGCTTGAAGCACAGGGCGAAGTGGGGCGCGCTTCGGGCAAGACCTTCTACAGTGTGTGGGCGCATACCTATCTTTTGGAGTTAGCGGCAGCGATTCTGGCGGATCCCGCGCGCGCTGCTGATCACCCAGCGTGGCGCGCGATTTTAGAGCGCGAGGTTCAAGTGGCGCGCCGTGAACAAAGCGCTGAAGGTGGCTGGGCTTATTACGACTTCAACCACATTGGTCAAAACCCGAGTGGTCATGAAAGCACCAGCTTCAACACGGGTTCGATGATCGAATCGCTTCTCAATGCGCGCGCGCAGGGCGCAACTATTCCGGAGGGGACTATCGCAGACGCGCTGACATGTATGGAGCGGATGCGAATACCAAGCGGGTCATTTGCATATGGAACCTACGCGGAATTGAATGTCGCTGGTGATTACAACCAGGTCTCCGGGGCAAGTGGACGCTTGCAAGTGTGCAACCTAGCGCTCTTTCGCAATGATGCGAAGGGAACTGATGGCGAAACTCTTCTGCGTGGCGTGGAGTTACTGCGCGAGAGGCATTTCTATATTGAGATTGCGCGCGGCCGAGTGATGCCGCATGAGGCGTTCTATCGGAATTCTGGCTACTACTATTTCTTTGGTCATTACTACTGTGCGCGAGTGTTGCAACTCGCCCCGGCCGGTCCGCGCCGAGATCTCTTAGTGCGTTGGTTAGCAGAGCAAATGGCGATCGACCAGAATAAAGACGGCAGTTGGTTTGATTACCCGCTCTATGGATATGGGTTTGCATATGCCACAGGGTTTGCAATGCGCACCCTGGAAATTCTGGAACCGATGATTGCTGAGCAGGTGCGCGCCGCGGGCGACACCGGCGCGCTGCCGGTGCCGCCCGAGAAATCCTCTGGCAGTCATTGACTACGCTGCTCCTCAGCGCTTCCTTCGACGCGACATTGCCGCGCACGCTGAAACAACAAGCGTTGCCGCTGCGCCAGGGGCAGGAACAGCAGGACCGCCGCCCGGCGTGTCGTACACCCACGAGCCGTACTCGCCTACATGCCAGCCCGCGTCATCAAGCCACGCGTGCGGGGGCATGCCTCCGGTAGATGTCAGTTTGATCGGTCCAACCGTGACCGCTGAATAGATGGGATCAGTGGAGTTGGACCGAACAAACGCTACCGAATCCAACAGCTCGTTCCACGGCAACGTGTCGAGCGTTCCGTCATTGCCTGGATCAAGATCCATGCCAATGTTGCCCGCGAACGAACGCACGAGGAGATAGGTCACTGAGTCGGAATTCTCAAAGTTCAACGAGTCGCCGGTGCCGATCGTGGCATGGTTTCCCGCTGGATCAACCGAAAGCATCTGTCCATTGAATGCGGTTGAGCCGAAGGATGCCTCGTGCCCAACAAATCGTCCATTGGAACCGAGGGACCATGGTGAAAGATCCACAGCCATCTCAACAATGCCACCCGGATCAGTGCCACTATCGCCAATCGCAAGGAACCAACATCCGGCGAGTGACATTCCCGGCGCGCCCAGTAACTCGAAGTACTCGTCGTTGTCGGCACCTTGCTGGTCAACCCGTAATTCAGAAATCCGCAGCGATGTTGCTACGCGCCCACCGCTACCCGTGGCGAGGCCCGCTGATGCCGCCCCTGCGATCGCAGCCCATGTGATCGCCGCTGCCGTGCAATGCACGGTCTTTACCGTCATTCTGTGAGTTCCCATTTCGTTCCCTTGCGGCTAAGCCGCGAAATTCCTTGCGCAGCGCTACGGTAATACGGGAGCGGATTGGTTCTCGGAAACACGGCGGAATTTCCCGTGGAAATTCTGGCAATTTGAGAGGGTAAGCACGATTTCTTCTTGTCCGTAACAACCAAGCGGGCGACAATGTGGGAATGAACGTCCTCCACTGCATTGCGTCCGTGCTCCCGAGCATCTCTTGCCTAGCACTTGCGGCGGCCGCGCAGACCCAGTCAGTGCTTCTCATTCCGGATTCATCAGCGGACAAGATTTGGGCTTTCAGCGCCTTTGACGGGGCGCTGATTTCTAACAATTTCATCCCAAACGATGGTCGCATGAAGCAGGTCATTCAAGTGGCGCAAACTCCTCAAGGAACCTTTCTGCTCGCCGATGTTGGCAATGATCAATCGTGCAGCGCTGATGATGCAGTACGTGAATACTCCCGCTGTGGTCAATACATCCGCACGCTGGCTGGTCCTTCCGATGGCGTTTGTAATCCAGAAGGGATCTGCATTGCCTACGGCAAGGTGTGGTTCATTCGCCTTTACGACAGCGCATTTGAACCGACACCGGGTGTCAACGCTATTTGGTCCATGAATTATGACGGCACGGGTTTAACGCAGGTATGCGCGAGCGCGTCCTTTGGAAAGACATGGTCGCTCTTTCCGTATAACGGCGGGTTCTTGGTGGGTGACATCCTCGACAACAATCTGGAATTTGCGCCGCTGAATTGTGCGACGTCTGCGCCGTTCTACGCATACGGCCAAGGCGGTGGGTCTATGAGGTCGCCGCAGCAGATTCAGAAGTTGCCCGATGGAACAGTTATTGCGATGTTCTTTTCGGGATCTGCTGGAGCGTCTCTCTTTAGCCCAACGGGCGAGTTGCAGGGACAGATATCAACGCCCACAGGACGTGGCGTGTACCCACTCGGTAATGGTGAAGTTCTGTTCTCCGGCGGTACGCAAGTGCAAGCATTCAACCCGGTGACGAGCCAACTGCGGACGATCGTTAACCAAACCCCGCTCGCAAGTTTCCGGTGGATTTCTGCCGCCACGCTTGTGAGTTGCCCTGCGGATTTGAATTGCTCCGGCACAGTCGATGGTGCTGATCTTGGGGCGCTCCTCGGCAATTGGGGAGCATCCGGTACCGGCGACCTTGACGGCGACGGCATGGTCAACGGAAGCGACCTTGGAATTCTGTTGGGTAACTGGGGCAACTGCGGCTGATAGCGGGGCGCGCAGAGCAGTCCGATAGACTCGTTGGGATGCTATTCCAGTCATTACTGAGTGCTGTTCTGTCCATGACCATCACATGCGTGGGTGCGAGTGCAAACACGCTTGCGATGCTGCGTGGATCCGGCCCAGCCATCGGAGACACCATGCCGGCTCCGCTTCTTGCAACTGCGGTGCGGGAGCGCATGCCATCGTTCCGCGAAGTGGGTGTCACCTACGTCATTGTGTTCTTCAATTCATCGGACGCAGTCAGTAGGCAGTCGCTTCCGCTGCTTGACACATTGGCGCAACGATTCGGCAAGAAACTAGTGATTGTGGCGATTAGCGATGAGCCTGTTTCAGTGGTCCGCGAATTTGCATCAACTCCACAGTGGGCGCCAAAGTTGGGGTTTGTAGTTGCAGCGGATCCCACTCGAAACTCGCTGCAAACTGTCTATGGGCAGGGCAGTTGGCCGACGCTTCCCGTGGCGTTCGTAGTTCGTGGTGGCATTGTGCAGTGGCGTGGTGTTCCGCTTGACCTTGAAGCCATTGTTTCTGCGGTAGTGACTGATCACTGGGACATCGCAGCCGCTCAACGTGCCGCGGAGCAGCAGCGCCTGTGGGACGAGCAGATGGCGAAAGTGGACGCACTGGCGAAATCCGAGCGATTTGATGAGGCATTGGCAGCGCTTGACGGATCATGTGCAAGCGCAATGCCTGCACAGTCCGCCCTGTGCACGGGGCGGAAATTCTCGCTGCTCGTTACGGCTCACCGCATTCCGGAGGCCTTGAAGATTGGTGCCGAGATCATGCGTGCGCCTGCGAACGACAAGCAAGCGGCGGGCATTGCGTGGACGATTGTCAACGTGATCCCTGGCGATCCAGATGCCTTGGCGTTTGCACTGAAGGCGGCGCAGTCCTCGGACCGCGCGCTCAAGGGCCGTGATCCGATGGTCGGTGCGATCCTTGCGCGTGTGTTGTGGCTTTCCGGGCGACGCACCGAGGCTGTGGAAACCGCGCGCCGCGCGCTCAGCTTGGCGGATTCGCCGGACCTGCAGAATTCCCTTCGTGAGGATCTGCGTGTCTATGAACCAGCTGCGAAGCCGTCCGCCCCGGCGCGATGAATGAGTAGCACTGCACATGCGCGTTGATGGCTCGCGTCTACGGTCTATGCAGTATTCAGTCGAGCACGAATACCCGGTGCATGAATCGACGGGCAGGCACGGGGAGCACATCGACGGTGGTTCGTAGTGTCTCTTCAGCGGTGAAACGGACAGCCGCAATGATGAGGACCGTATAGGTCGTTGCAACTGCTATGAACTCAACCACGGCTCCGATCCGTCCAGCAGGAAGCACCATTGACTCGCGGATACTGTGCCCAATTGACTGCGAGGCAAGCGCGGTGAGCAGTGCTAATCCAGGACCAAAGGTGAGATGCTGGAGGATGTCTCTTCGCGAGACGTCAAATTGCCGCATGATCCATACGAGTTGCGCGAGTGAGGCAAGGGTCATGGTTGCGCCAGTCGCTGCGCATATCACGGTAATTGGGGCGTAGTCATGAACGCCGGCGGATGAGCCAAGCCAGACGAGCAGCGAGCCGATCACTGCGCCGCCGATGGTGCCCACCGCCTTGCCGACTTCGAATCCCGCAACAGCTTTGAAGCGCTGCAGCCCGAGGAGTGGTCCAGTGATGAGACCGGCAATTGTTGCGTACGTGGCGCCGATGCACAGAAAGTAGAGACCAGTGTTTATAGCGGACCATTTACCGGCCCACACCATTGCTTCGGCCGTTGGAAAGAGTGATGCTGTGGCAACGGTGGTGATTGGCACAAAGAGCATCGCTCCCGCGAAGACGCGCTCCATTCCGAGTCGCTCTGCCACGCGATTGCCGCGATCGCGTGCGAGGAATGGCGCCAAGACATTTTGCAACGCGCTCGTAAGGAGCATGGTTGGCTGGTTCGCGAGTTGGAAGGCAAAGTAGAAGAGGCCGAGGGTGGATGTGGGAATCGCGATGCTTAAGACCAAGAAGCGGACCTGTCCCTGAATCGTACTTGTCCCCGCTGCGATCAGCGGCCACTTCATGAAGCGAGCCATGTCCGGAAGACCCATGCCTTGCCAACGGAAATCAGAGCGCTTGCATGCGCCACAGAAAGCGAAGTAGATAAATTCAAGTATCGGGGTGGCTGCTTGTGGAACAGCTAACGCCACAGCACCCATTCCGCGCGATGCCATCCACCATGTCAGCCCGACTTTCATGAAGGACGAGACGACATCCAGTTTCGCGAGTTCGCTGAATCGCAATTCCACCGACATGCGCATTCGGCTGACCGTGGTCATGGCAAAGAGCACCTGTCGAATAGCCATCAGCCACAGTACGACAGGCAGGCCCGGTAGCGCTGCCGCAGCGAATCGACCCTCAAGCGATGGCAGGAACTCAACGACGCCGATGGTTGCTACGGCGCTGAGGGTCAGGAATGCCGAGCCCCACCAGAACATGCGCCCGGCCGCGTTGTCGTAGTCCAGTGGACGAATGCTGGGCATCACAAGCGCAGTGCCGCCAGCGCTAAACAGCGCCGTCACTCCCATGATTCCGATGGCAATTGCAAAGGTGCCGACCTGCTCTTCAGTCAGGTACCAGCCAACGATCACTTGCGCTAGCAATGCCGATAGGCGCGCAACGACGCTCGCGAGCGTAGTGGCGAGGATGGCGAGTGTTCGTTTTTTGCGGATCAGGGGGCTCATCGGGGGCTCATCGGGATATGGCTCTCGCTCCCGGAATTCTGCGTTGGCTCACCCGTCAATGTGGTTGACGAGCGTCCCAACTATAAGCGATCACCCCAAGTTACGAGCATCGTCGTCGGAGTCATTGGCCCCCTTTGACTGCCACGTTGCACTAATGCCGTCGGCGTTCTGCAGCTCTGTAACTCTCGCGGGGTCCCTCTGGAATCTCTCCGGGGAGTGCTGGCTTTAGTCCCTGTTCTTGGAAGGCAACCCGGAAGTTCTCGAAGGTGGTGTCATTGAGAAACTCCTTAATGTTCCGTTGTGTTGCCACCAATTGGTCATGGAGCGCACACGGCTCACCAACCCCACATATACCCCCCCCAAAGGGGCACGCATTGCTGCGGTCTTCGCGTTCAAAGAGGTCATGGACTTGCCGGAGGGTGATTTCCGACGGAGCTCGTGCAAGCGCATAGCCGCCGCCTGGACCAGGGGAGCCGTTCACCAAGTGAGCCTGCGACAGCGCAGTGAGGATCTTTGCCACCATTGGCCGGGGAAGTCCGCGTTGATCAGCGATATCAAAGGCGGAAAGTCGGGTTTTCCCCTCATCCCATACTTCTGCAAGTCGACTCATGGCGCCAATGGCACGCTCGGTTTGCTTTCCATACATAATTTCCTACCTTTCGTCGTTGATTCATCGATTGAAAGACCGATCTCAGAGGCTTAGGTCTGGATTGATCACCGAAATAAGGATATACTCTTCCGTGATTCTTTGAAAGGCGTCTCGGCCAAGAATTAAGGAATTTTGCGCGGCAATATTACGACATCTCGATCCGTATTTCATGAACCGCCTTGTGAAGCCAATCCCATGACCACCTCCCACTCCCCAGCAACCACACTCGACCGCTTTTCCTACGACGATGACATCGTCCGAAAGTTTATGTTCGTCACCATGCTTTGGGGGGTGGTGGGAATGCTTGTGGGCGTCATTGCCGCGGTTCAGTTGACGCTCCCTTCGGCCAATGTCCACGAGTGGTTGAGCTTTGGACGGTTGCGCCCGTTGCATACCAATGCGGTCATCTTTGCGTTCGCGGGCAATGCGATATTTGCTGCCGTCTACTATTCGTCGCAGCGACTCTTGAAGACGCGCATGTTCAGTGACGTGCTTGGACGCATCCACTTCTGGGGCTGGCAACTGATCATCGTCGCTGCGGCTGTATCGCTTCCGCTCGGCTTCACGCAAGGCAAGGAGTACGCCGAACTGGAGTGGCCCATCGATATCGCTGTTGTATTGATCTGGGTGGTGTTCGCGGTGAACCTCTTTGGAACAATCGCGGTTCGCCGCGAGCGCCACCTCTATGTAGCAGTTTGGTTCTATGTGGCCACCGTGGTTGCGATTGCTGTTCTGTACATCTTTAACAACTTAGCAATGCCATCAGGATGGACCAAGAGTTACTCCATCTATGCAGGCAGTCAAGATGCGTTCATGCAGTGGTGGTATGGGCACAACGCCGTGGCGTTCTTTCTAACAACGCCATTCTTGGGCATGATGTACTACTTCTTGCCGAAGGCCGCCGATCGCCCGGTGTTCAGTTACCGACTCTCGATTGTGCACTTCTGGTCGCTGGTGTTCCTCTATATCTGGGCGGGGCCGCACCACCTGCACTACACGTCAATTCCCGATTGGGCATCGACTCTTGGAATGCTGTTCAGTGTGATGCTGTGGATGCCGTCGTGGGGCGGCATGATCAATGGACTGTTGACGCTTCGCGGCGCGTGGAGCAAGGTCACCACCGATCCGGTGCTCAAGTTCTTTGTTCTGGCAATCACGTTCTATGGAATGAGCACATTTGAAGGTCCGCTTCTCAGTATCAAGAGCGTGAATGCGCTCAGTCACTACACCGATTGGACAATTGCGCACGTTCATGCCGGCACGCTTGGTTGGGTTGGATTCATGATCTTTGGAATGGTCTATTGGCTCGCGCCGCGTTTGTATCAGGCGCCGATTGCGCGGCCTTCGTGGGTGAATCTGCACTTCTGGTTGGCAACGGTTGGAATTGTGCTGTACATCATTCCTATCTATGCAGCGGGACTGATGCAGGGCCTCAACTGGCGCGCCTTCAATTCTGATGGCGTCTTGCAGTACGACTTTCTCACAACGGTGACCAAGATGGTTCCGCTGTATTGGATTCGTTCAGTTGGGGGAACGCTCTACTTGGTTGCAGCGATCATCGGCTGCATCAATCTGCTGATGACGTGGGCGAATCGACCGCGCACGTATGAAGTACCGGTGTATGAAGCAGCGCCGCTTGCGCGCGGTTGGCGACCGCCCGCGGTTCCTCCATCCACTCTCCCCAAGGGAAGTGTCACGGATATTGGTCGGGCTGTTGATCGATTTGCTGACCTGCGTTGGCATAGGAATCTTGAGGGTCTTCCATTGGCATTCTCCGTGTGCGTAGCCGTGGCGATTGTTGTGGCAACGCTGTTTGAGGTGGTGCCGATGTTCGCCATTCGAAGTGATATTCCGCGCATTGCTAGCGTGACACCACTTACTCCGCTTGAGTGCATTGGCCGCGATATCTATGTTTCCGAAGGTTGCGTCAACTGCCACTCGCAGATGATTCGCCCACTGATTGCGGAAACGGAGCGCTATGGCGAGTATTCCAAGCCAGGCGAGAGCGTGTTCGATCACCCATTCCTCTGGGGAAGTAGGCGCATTGGGCCAGATCTTGCTCGCGAAGGTATTCGCAATCCGAGTGCGCTTTGGCACCTGCGGCACTTCAACCGTCCCGTAGACACAAGTCCAGGATCGATTATGCCCGCGTACCCGCATTTGCTTGATCAGCCGATTGATTTCGCCGCGGCACAGCCAGCCATGACTGCACTGCAAAAAGTTGGCGTTCCATATATAGGAGCTGAGCTCTTGGGTGCAACCGATTCGGCGCGTGCGCAAGCTGACCGTGTCGAGGCGCAATTGGTAACAGAGAATGGGCGTGCTGATGGGATGCAGGGCATGGGCAAGCGGCGCGTGATTGCGTTGATTGCCTACTTGCAGCGGCTCGGGACGGATCTTGGCAAGACGGTTGATATTGCGCCGACATCACCAGCGACTGCGCCTGTCGTGATCGGAGCAACGCAATGAGTTCCGTCATGGTGATGCTCGCCGAAGAAAATACGCAAAGCGGTAGCACTGGATCAGTCATATCCCTACTGCTTGCATTCGTCGTGTTCATTGGAATCGTTGCATGGGTGTTCATCATTCCAAAGTCACGATGGCAGCGCGATGCCCGAATTCCGCTGGACGGGGATTCGAGCACGAACGGCACTGGCGGTAACAAGGAGGTCAATCATGGGTGACAGCAATACAAATCAAGTAGCCGCTATCGGCAATTCTGTTCCGCTAGCGCATGATGCGCACGACTGCGATGGAAT
Source organism: Planctomycetaceae bacterium (assembly GCA_947474065.1). Taxonomy (GTDB): domain Bacteria; phylum Planctomycetota; class Phycisphaerae; order Phycisphaerales; family SM1A02; genus UBA966. The sequence continues at coordinate 67,101 of CANJHD010000002.1, read as the reverse complement.
TCGCGAATTTGACAACCCGATGCCGTTCTGGTGGTCGGCGATCCTTTGGGGGTCAATCTTCTACGCCGCGCTCTATGCGCTCTATTACATGATCGGCGTTGGCCCAAGTCATATCCAAGAGTACGACGAAGATCGAAGCGTGTTCTTTCAGGAACAGGCAGCGCGTCTTGGCGACCTACAGCCGACCCCTGAGACACTTTCGTCGCTCATGGCTGATCCGCGCATGATGCAGGCTGCTGCCGGCATGTTCGGCTCCAACTGCGCAACCTGTCACGCGAAAGATGGTGGCGGTGGCACGGGTCCGAACCTGTGCGACGACTCGTGGATCAATGTCAAGATCGCCCCGGACATCTTCGTTGTCATGTCGAATGGTGTGGTGTCTAAAGGAATGCCAGCGTGGGACAAGCGATTCGCGAAGTCGCAACGCGTGCTGTTGGCTGCATACGTCGCACATTTGCGGGGCACCACGCCGGGTCAGCCCAAGGCTGCTCAGGGTGGCACAGTTGCTCCATGGGGTTTGCCAGCACCGACCCCGTTGTCTCATCCAGCACCAACGCCTGGACAGCCTGCCACGAGCGCGGCGAAGTGAATTGATTTCAAGGAGTGACAGTGGCTGCAGATTTTACGCTTCCTCAACTTGATAGCCGCGTTCTTTCAACGTTGAACGCAGATGGCACCCGTCGCTGGATGCAGCCGCGTGACGCGCGTGGCAAGTATTGGCGCGCACGGCTGAGTGTTGCAATCGCGCTGATTGCCGTGTTTACGGCGTTGCCATGGATACGAATCAGCGGGAAGCCGGCGATTTTTCTTGATGTCATGACGCGCCACTTCACGTTCTTTGGCACCACATTTCGATCTACTGAAACGCTGTTGCTCGCGATTCTCATGATTACTGTGTTTGTTTCAATCTTCCTGATCACGGCACTCTTTGGTCGAGCATGGTGTGGATGGGGGTGCCCGCAAACTGTGTACTTGGAGTTTGTCTATCGACCAATCGAGCGCCTCTTTCTTGGAACGGGGTCGATGCGCGGCACTGGCGGAGCACCGCTGTGGCGCCGCATTGCGATGTACGCAGCATTTCTGGTGATCAGCGCGCATCTAGCGAACACATTCTTGGCGTACTTTGTGGGAACAGACCGCATGATGGAGTGGACGCTTGGGCAGCCAGCGAATCATCCAGTTGCGTTCGCGCTGTTCGCGGGAACTGTGGCGCTCATGCTCTTTGATTTCGTGTTTTTTCGCGAGCAACTCTGCACGATCGTCTGCCCATATGGGCGCATGCAGAGTGTGCTGCTCGATAGAAATTCGCTTGTGGTGGCCTATGACCGTTTGCGTGGGGAGCCGCGTGCGCGAGTAGCAGAACGAAAGAAGCGAGAGACATCAGCGCAGAAAGTGGGCGATTGCATCGAATGCACAATGTGCGTGCAAGTGTGCCCGACCGGCATCGACATCCGTGATGGCCTGCAACTGGAATGCATTCACTGTGCGCAGTGCATTGATGCTTGCGACCAGGTCATGACGCGCATTGGCAAGGCACCTGGATTGATTCGTTACTCGAGCCAGAACCGAATTGAAGGGACGCCGAATTCGTCATTTCGCTACCGATTGCTCCTATACCCAGCGCTTCTTCTGCTACTGGTCGGAACGCTGACTGTATTAATTGCCCGGCACGAACAAGTGCTGATAGAGCAAGAGCGCACCGTTGGAAGCAACTTCACGCTGGGTGCGGATGGAAGTGTTGAAACGCCGATTCGCTTGCTGATTGAAAACCGAACTGATGCCGCGCGCTCATTTACGGTGCATGGAATTGCGGATGTGGCAATTGTCGGTGAATTGCCGTCCATACAGGTAGCACCTTCAAGCGCGGCTTCAATCGCATTCAGTGTGAGAACGACATCGGCATCGTTTGGACGAGGGTCGCGCCATGGATCAGTGTTGATACGCGATGACCTTGGGGTAACGCAGGCGGAAATACTTTCCATTGCCGGACCATTCAATGCAACCGGTTCGATGACTACGGGAGATTGGCCATGACTCGCGGCGCGTCACTTTCGCGATCGCTACTCGCTAACCGCTGGGCGTTTGTTCCAGTGATCATGCTGTCGACAGTGGTAGCTGCCGCGGTTTTGGTGGTCCTGTTTGCAGTCAATGAACGCGGTGCAACCGCTGCCGAGCCGGACTACTACCGCAAAGGCGCTGCGTGGGATGACTGGAAGCGGCAACTGGCGTTGAATGGAGTGTTGCGCTGGGTGGTGACGCCCAGCATCGTTCCATCTACATCCGCCACAGGTCTTGCGCGCCTTGAGCTCACCGTTGCCGATAGACATGGAATGCCAATCGAGGGCGCAGTTGTTCGCGCGGATGTCATTCCGATACTCGATGGTGATGCACGAGTAACGCTGACTTTGACGCATGACGGTAGTGGGCGCTACTCGGCCGAACTTCCACTCCGCATCGGTGGACAGTGGGAGATTCGCAGCACCATTGAATGGCGCGGGAATCGATTCTGCGATCGGGTGCGGCGCACTGTTGAATTTCGGCTAATGCGGTCTGATAGGAGTGAGCGATGATCGCGCTCGCATCAAGCGTGTTGCTTGCCAGCGTCATTGGCAGTTCTCACTGCGCTGGCATGTGTGGCGGCATTGCAGCATTCTGCGGTGGCGCAGGTGAGTGTGGCGGTCGACGCAGCATGATTGCAACGGCCATGTACCACGTATCGCGCGCGGTGTCTTATGTACTCCTGGGTGTTGTGGCTGGTGGAATTGGATCCATCCTTGATGCAGGCGGCGCATTGGTTGGATTGCAGCGCATTACGGCTGTGGTGGCTGGTATTGCAGTTGCACTGTGCGGAGTGGCGCTGCTGCTTTCGGCGTCGGGCATAGATGCAGGCCGATCGTCGCTGCCAGCATGGCTACAGCGTGCGGTCAGTGCTGTGCACCGTGCCGCGGCTGCTATGCCGCCGATCCGGCGCGCCGCCGTTGTTGGTTTGGCAACGCCACTCTTGCCGTGCGGCTGGCTATGGGCGTTCGCATTGGTTGCTGCGGGGACAGGTTCAGCATTCCATGGTGGCGTGGTGATGTTGGCATTCTGGGCTGGAACCGTGCCAATTCTTGCGCTACTTGGTGCAGGAATCGCCGCGCTTGGACAGCAGCAGCGCAAGGCGTTGGCAGCAATTGCTGGAGTTGCAATGGTGGCGGTCGGCGTGCACACGGCAGGTATGCGCGCGTCACTTGCATTTCCAATCGCGCAACGTTTGGAGGAGCAGAGTCGCGCAACAGGGCGCGAAGGTAGCAGTGGTTACGAGCCCGGCGCAGAAGACGATGATCGCGCGAAAGATGCAACAACGCGCGCAACGCTCAAGAGCACGTCAGTTCGTCCGGTCTGCTGTGAGGAGGGCCATGCGCCATGAGTATTGCCATCCCACCGCCGGCAACTGTTGGCGGCACGAATCACGTTGATACTGGCGAATCGCAAGTTGGAACGCACGCGACCTCTGCCTGCACTCATTGCGGCTTGCCAGTTCCAGAATCGACGGTAGTGGGCGACCATCCGTCATTCTGCTGTGGCGGGTGCGAAGCGGTGTGGAACGCGCTTCACTCCTGTGGTTTGCAGCAGTATTACCAGTTGCAGCGTGCAGAACATGCGCACGGGAATCGTCCGAGTCGCCATGGATCAGCGGCGTACCTTGATCATCCGGACTTTCAAGAACGCCATGTCGCGATGGTTGGAACTGACCGCGCTCGATGTGAATTGCGTATTGACGGAATGAAGTGCGGCGCCTGTCTCTGGTTGCTTGAAGCGCTTCCGCGAATCGATAACGGTTTGCTCGCCTCTCGTGTTGATCTGGGTCGATCTGTGATAGTGCTTGAGTGGATTCCGGAAGTAATTTCACTGTCACGCATCGCTGAGCGGATTGCATCTCTTGGCTACCAAGTGCGGCCGCTTGGCACACTTGCTTCACGGGAGGAGTGGCGTCGACAGGATCGGCGCTGGCTTGTTGACATTGGAGTTTCTGCCGCAATTTCCGCCAATGTCATGGCGATCGCATTCGCGCTGTACGGCGCACAACTGGCGTGGATGGATGATTCCACTCGCCAGTTCTTGCAGTGGACGAGCGTTGGTCTGGCAGCGCTCGCAGTGTTTGTGCCTGGGCGCATCTACCTTCGCAACGCGTGGAACGCGCTCCGCACTCGTACCCCGCACATGGATCTGCCGATTGCAATAGCACTGCTCGCAGGTCTGTTTGGTGGTGCGGCGATGACGGCGGCGAATAGACCGGGGGTGTATCTGGAAAGCGTCTCCATGCTGGTATTTTTGCTGTTGGTCGGTCGCTTTGTGCAGTTTCGGCAGCAGCGCCATGCGCGCCATGAAATCGAATTGCTTTGTGCTCTTGTTCCGCAGACGGCATTTCGCATGGACTCTGATGGGTCAGTTTCTGAAATTCCGGCGGAAGCCCTGCGGGTTGGGGACATCGTTCGTGTGGCAGCAGGAGAGCAGATTCCGGCGGATGGCTCGTTGCGCAGCAGTGATGCGCATTTAGATTTGCAACTTCTGACTGGCGAGGCGCGGCCGATGCACGTTCCGTGCGGTGGCGCAGTATTCGCCGGAACGCGGGCACTCGCCGCACCGATCGAATTGTGCGTGACTGCGTCTGGTGATGCAACGCGCGCAGCCGCGATTTCTCGCATGGTGGAGGAGGCCGCCGGAAAACGCCCCGCGGTCGTTGAGTTTGCCAACCGCATTGCGGGATGGTTCTTGATTGTCGTGCTCGCCTTAACAACAGTCGTTTGTATTGCGTGGTGGCAAATCGATCCGGCGCGTGTTCCTGGAATTCTGATCGCAATGTTGGTTGTGACGTGCCCATGTGCGTTGGGATTAGCGACGCCGTTGACGATGGTCGCATCACTTGGAAAGGCGGCGCGCGCAGGAATTCTCGTGCGTGGCGGCGATGTATTGGAGCGGTTAGCAACAGCAGGAACACTGGTGCTTGACAAGACAGGAACGGTGACCATGGGGTCCATGACAGTTGTGCGCACCCGTGGTGATCGCAGCGCTATGGCGCTCGCTGCGGCCCTGGAACGATCGAGCGCGCATCCGGTGGCGAAAGCAATTGCGGCGTTTGGGACGGATGCGGTGGCGCACCTTGATGGCGTCGCGGGAGGTGAGCACCGCGGGATAGTCGAGCGCCGCGATCGAGCCGAGTGTGCGGTCCGCGAAGTCGCGGGTCGTGGCATTCAAGGTGTTGTTGCGGGCGAGGTAGTGCTCGTTGGAACCGCAGCATTTCTTGCAGAATCCGTTGTCGTCCCTGATCCGGCGCTGGTGGCGGAAGCCGCAGCAATGGTTCAGGAGGGTCTCTCGCCCGCCTTCGTGGCGATCGGTGGTTCAATGCGGGCGGTTTTTGGAATCGGCGACCCAGTGCGACCCGACGCGCGTGCTCTGGTAACGCACTTTGTGGAGAGCGGCTGGGATGTGCGCATGGCATCGGGCGACCTTCCCATACTTGCGCAGCGCATCGCCAGTGTGATCGGCATTGATCGCGCACATTGCGATGGCGGCAGCACACCAGAGCGCAAGATGGAGATCGTTGCCACTCTTGAAAGGCGACCCGTAGTCATGGTTGGTGATGGCATTAATGACCTGCCAGCGATGGCTGCAGCGGACGTTGGTATCGCAGTCAGGCAGGGCGCATACGCCACTGTTGCTCGTGCTGATGTTGCTCTCACTGGCGGCGGATTGGAACAAGTGGCTGCACTTGTTGAGGGCGCGCGGCGCACCATGCTGACGATTCATGTGAACTTTGCAGTGAGCCTGACATACAACATTATTGGTGCAACTCTTGCGGCCACCGGAATGATTAATCCGCTCATTGCTGCAATATTGATGCCACTGAGTGGGCTCACGGTAACGGCCATTGCCTTGCGCATGCCGCGATTTACCACCGCACCGCAGCCAGTTGAGAAATCGGGCGCGGCATCAAGACAACAGAGTTCAGGGAGGGCATTCTGATGACGCTCCTGACTATCGCTATCCCCGTGGCGCTCTTAGTAGCTGGTGCCGCATTGATGGCGTTTATTTGGGCAGCGCGAACCGATCAATTTGAGGATCTTGACACACCGCCGAAGCGAATGCTGATGGAAGACGCGCCGCTCGTCCCGTGCGAATATGTAGAGCAGGATGCAATTCGGTCGCCTGCTAGCCCGCAGGTGCTACCTTGCGCACATGGCAGCGATCGCGTTTCTCCGACCAGTCCGACCGAATTTCCATCGCGATCCATCTCTTGATGAGTTAGAAGCACTTGGAAAGCATTTGACCTTTCTTCAGGCACAGGTGTCTGCTGGCGATGTCGTTCTTGCGGGACCTTCGGAAGATGGGCTTCTGGGGGTCGTGGTGTTTCCGCATTGCAGCGCCACGGAGGCTGAAGAGCGAATGCGCGACGATCCGGCTGTGGCAGCACGCGTGTTCACCTGCGAAGTGAAGGCGTGGCGCATGAGTATGTTTGGAACTGGGTCAACCCGAGATTGGCTCGGATTCACGCAGGTCATCCATATTCGCACTGACGCAGTCAGCGCGTGGCGCATGCTGGCGACATGTGACGGCTTGGAGCGCTGGTTTCTTGGTCGCGCAGACGCGTGGACGCATGATGGTCGGCAGTGGCCGCGCGAAATTTCCTTGGAACAGGGCGCGAAACTACGTATGTCTTGGCTATGTGTCGGTACCTGTGACGAGCGCGGTGTGTTTGCGTCTGACGAGCAAAGTGAAGACAACGAAGTTCTTCGCACCGACGCTCCGCAGCGCATCCGGCTTGGTTGGTACGAAGGTAAAGGATGGGTTGAATTCCGCGTGCAACCGCATTTGGCCGATGGCCGCGTGACTATTGAACTTGAGCAGCGCATGCTTCCGAGCAATGACTTTCGCCAATTGGAGCAGGCGTATATCGGATGTCGCGAGGGCTGGGCCTTCTACCTCACCAATCTCAAGAGCGTGTTAGAGCACGGCACCGATCTGCGCGAGCGCACCCCGGATCGCAAGGGAATCATTAACTTGTGATTGCTGCGTGTGCGTGACTACCGCACGGTGACGTCGGCAATGGCTCGGTCATAGTCTCGGATGGATGCAGCAATGACCGCGTGTGCATGGGCAACGCCGTATGTTCCAAGCACCTCGGCTGCCGATGGATGGCCAGGGCGCATCTTGTAGGTGGAGAAGTAGTGCACTAGTCGCTCGACCAGCGCCGCAGGCAGATCTTCAATGGCACGCGCGCTGCCCCACACTGCGTCATCCTTCAGGACGGCCACGATCTTGTCATCAGCAGTGCCGCCGTCAAGCATGGTGAGGCCGCCAACGACAACTGCTTCGGCAATAATTTCACTGCGGTCCACTGGGCGTTCGCTGAAGACGCAGATATCGAGTGCATCGCCGTCAGCCTCAAATTGATGTCCCGTTGCGCTAATCGCACGAACGCGACCCGCGGCGCGTGGATCGTGCGCACCAAAGAGATTGGCTACTTCGGCTCCGCAGAGCGTGCGTGGTACGAATCCATAGAGCGTGGGCGGTGTGCTCGAGAAGCGTTGCGGTCGGTCAACGCGTAGGTAGCCCGATGACTTCTCAATTTCGTACTTCACCACGTCGAACGGCGTGATCTCAATGAACGCGTTGACGACGTGGGGTGCGTCTGGCCCGACGGGCAACCCATGCCACGGGTGCGGTCGCGATCGAAAGTATGTGGGGACGCCCATGTGAGCAGGGTAGCAATGTTGGCAGCCGTACAATTCGGCGGGTGCTAGTGCGCCATGGCGTCGAGCGCGTGATCAACAACGGATCTCCAGTGAACAAGGATCAAAAAAGTGACTGAAGAGCGCCCGGCAGATTCCACAGAAGGTTCCCCTATTGTTGGAACCGAAGTGTGTGAACTGAAAGTTGATGGCATGACCTGCGCGAGCTGCGTGGCGAGTGTGACGCGCGTATTGCGTGCGCAGCCCGGGGTTCTTGATGCGCAGGTTGATTTCATGATGGGGCGCGCGCAAGTCAAGATCGATTCCGCAAAGGCGGATCCACGCAAGTTGGCGAGAGCGGTCGAAGCGGCTGGGTATCAGGCGCGGGTGAATCCGAGTGGAAGAACGGTTCATGATTCGCACGGCGCGCACCATGCCGGATCAGGCGCCCATATTCATAATCCAGATGCGCCGAGTCGCGTGGAAGAATTGGACGCATGGACTCGCAAGGAAATGCGATCGGTGCGGTTGAAGTTGATTGTTGCAGCGATCCTTTGCATCCCACTCATATGGATCGCCATGAGCTCGCATCACCTGTGGGGTGCAGGGGCTTCCCAAGAGGCGATGCATGCGACGAGCGCGGATGCCCAGGTCAACCCAAGCGCTGCTGTGGCGCCAAAGCTTGCACATCAGCATCAGAGCACGAATTCGCAGTTTCTTTCGTTGGTCATACAACTGGCGTTGGCCACGCCGATCGTGGTGTGGTGTGGATCGGCCATCTTCCGCGTCGCGTGGAAGGGCATGTTGCAGCGCACCGCCAATATGGATTCTTTGGTTGCACTCGGTGTGGGTGCTGCGTATGGGTGGTCTGCCTTCGTATTCGGGTCGGAATTCCTCCCTCGTATGGGGCGCGCGTCCGCTCTGCCGCCGGTGTACTTTGAGGCTGCCGGCGTCATCGTCACGCTGGTTCTCCTTGGTCGTTGGCTGGAGATGCGCGCCACCATCCGCACGCGTGATGCTGTGCGTGGCCTAGCCGCGTTGCAGCCTTCGATGGCGCGCGTGCGGCGCAATGCGGCAGAAATTGACGTTCCGGTGGCGGAAGTAGTCATTGGTGACCTCGTAGTGGTGCGCCCGGGCGACCGCGTTCCAGTGGATGGGACAGTCGAAGAAGGAGCTTCGGAACTCGATCAATCGATGCTTACTGGCGAAAGCGTGCCCGTGACCAAGCGCGCAGGCGATGAGGTGTTTGCAGGCACACTCAATGCAGTGGGAGCGATCGTTTTGCGCGCGACGAAAGTTGGCGGCGAAACAGTTCTTCAGCAGATCGTAAAGATGGTGCAGGATGCGCAATCCGATCGCGCGCCAGTGGCGCGACTTGCGGACCGCGTGAGCGCGTGGTTCACATTTGCTGTGCTCGGTGCGGCAGTGTTGACGTTTGTTGCATGGATAGTGCTCGGGCGCGGAGCGTTCGTGGCGGAAAAAGATCCGATCGCGGCGGCTGTGGAAATGGCATTTACGAGCGCCATCGCTGTACTCATCATTGCCTGCCCGTGTGCGCTTGGGCTTGCAACGCCAACAGCCATCATGGTTGCCACCGGAGTTGCGGCGCGCCGTGGAATTCTGATGAAGGGCGGAGCAGCGATCGAAGCGCTCGCGGGCGTCAACGCCGTTGTGCTCGACAAGACGGGAACTGTGACGGCAGGTAAGCCGGTGGTCACCATGATCCACGCGCTTGGCAGTACCAGCGAGAACACGCTGTTAGCTGTAGCCGCGGCGGCGGAGCGTTCGAGTGAGCATCCGCTCGGAGAGGCGATCGTGCGCGCGGCGGCGGAGCGCGAGATTGCCATTGCATCCGGATTTGAGTTTCAAGCGACAGTTGGCGGCGGCGTTTCAGCAACAGTCGACGGTAAACGCGTGCGTATTGGAACGCCAGCCTTCGCGTGCGAACGCGCAGTGTCAGCAGAGGTTGACGAAATACTTGCACGGGAACGCGCCGCTGCGCGCATCGCCGTTGTGGTTTCAATTAATGGCGAAGCAATCGGCGTGATCGCGATGGCAGATGCTGTGTTGCCCGATGCGCGCGAAGCGGTGGCGGCGATCCGCGCGATGGGTATCGAGATCTCCATGGCGTCCGGCGACGACCAGCGTGTTGCCGAACGCATTGCGCAGGAGGTTGGCATTGATCGCGTGCATGCGGGCATACTCCCTGGCGGCAAGGCGAAGATCATCACAGACATGCGCGCGCGCGGGCAGTGCGTTGCTATGGTGGGCGATGGCGTGAATGACGCGCCTGCACTTGCGAGCGCGGATGTTGGCATGGCGGTCGGCGGCGGTGCAGACATCGCAGCGCACGCCGCAGATGTAGTGCTCATGCGTCCGGGCGTCTTGCGCGTAGCGGAATCGATCACCATTGCGCGCGCCACGATGCGCACCGTTCGGCAGAATCTATGGTGGGCGTTTGGCTACAACATCATCGGTATTCCGCTGGCAGCAGGCGTGCTTTGGCCGCTGACGCACTGGAATCCAGGACCGATGGTTGCGGCAGTCGCCATGAGTGTTTCAAGCGTCGCCGTGGTCACCAACAGTCTCCGCCTACGTAGGACAGCAATGCGTTGAATATCTACACCCGATTGGCTCCATTGGAACCCCTGCTCATCGGACCGTGGCGTTGGGCGATGTACGCAGCGATCGCGGCGCCGTTTGCTGTGGTGCTTTGGGTGCTGTTCGGGCGTCGATGGAAGCCGGACGGAGTGCTTCGGTGCGTGCAGTGTCGGCATGTATTTGCTCCCGAAACTCAGTTTGCGGGCGCAACCGGTGCAGTCGGCGCGCGATGTTCGGAGTGTGGGTCTGTCACCCTCACAGAGCGCGAGGCACTGCGGCGTGGAAGACGAAGGTGGGTGATCGGCACCAGTATTGCAAGCGCATTGCTACTGGCGCTGCCGCTCATGGCGTGGCACAGCGTGCATGTGTTCGTGGCTCGCACGCTCATGCCGCGCTGGGTGACGGAAGGGCGCGCTGAATTTGCAAATGGATTGACGCTGGTGTACGAGGTCGATCCATTACAAGAATGGTTTCATCTGCAGCCCAATACTGCCGTTGGTGCATGGCGCGGCAACTTCGAAGACCTCGCCCCAGTGTCCGATGCTGACTCCAATAATGGTTGGAATAACCGCACTTCCTATGTATGGCCTGACCAACGCCGATTGCGTGTATGGACCGACGCAAGCCGCCCGACATGCACCGCATATCTCGGCCCGTTCGTCTTTGGAGTGGAGGGATTTTCGCCAACAGCAGAGCGGCGCATGCCTCCAATCGGATCGCCAGGATTTGGCGGCGACATCACTGGTGATGGCGTTGGTGATGTGATTGTTGGCGAAGTGAACGTTGGTAGCGGCGGCGGCACCACATGGATGATGGTGACTGTTCCACAAGAGGCCGCGGACGAGCACGGCGGTCCCGCAATTACCGAGATCGGCATGGGCCTGTTTCAGCGTGATGATGCCAACGGCGGATGGATCTTCATGAGCGTATGCCATGGATTTCGTTATGGACTCACGCCCGGCGCATATGGGCGGGATCCACTCATTGCGTGCACATGGAATCCAGGGCGGCGCGCATGGACGCCGAACGTCGAGCGCATGAGGTGCGAGCCCAATCGACAGTCCCTCGCAAGGCACGCAGCAGCAGCGCTCGAACAGTATCGCGAGTGTCTCGCGGAAGCCGCCGCCATGACGCGTGGTGCGGCGACTGATGACCTCGCCGGTATTGGCTCGGCGGCAGTGCGTGATCCAGCCGCGGCGGCGCTCGAGGCTTTGCGTAATGGTCGTGCGGGGATGGGCGATTTCTTGCCATGCCCAGGAATGATCGGATCGCTCACTGCGGGTGTGCTCGAACTGCTGACTACCGGCCACGGCGCTGAGTGGGAGGAGTGGGTGCGCTTGGCGTGGCCAAGTGAGGCGACTCCATCATTCCGCGACCAGTTCATTGCGGACATGCGCCGTACGATCGAGACATGCGAATGTGCCAAATCACTGCGAGAACTGAACGGATTTCCCGAAGCGCGCCCGGCGACTGGCGCCACTCCGCGCGGCTCTGATCACAGGCGTTGAACACATGTTGATGCACCTACTCATTGTTTCCGCTTGCGGCGCCCTGGGATGCGGACTACGCATCATTGCTCGCGATGCCCTGATGCGGAGCGGAACGAGTCCGTGGTGGGCGGTGCTAGTGATCAATCTTTGCGGCGCGCTGGTCATGGGTGCGGTTGCTGGCGGTGCGCAGTCAATTGAAGAACGAGCCGGATCGACGTTGGTGATCGCTGCTACTGGCGTGCTCGCTGGGTGGACCACCTACTCGGCATTCGCCATGGATGTTGTACAGCTCTGGCTGCGCGGCGAGCGTCGCAGCGCGTGTGTGCTTTGGCTTGCAACTCTCTGCGGCGCTCCATTCTTAGCGCTCGCCGGATGTGCCGCGATGGCTGCATTGATCGGAGCGGCAACATGACTCGTGCCACTCAGCAACTACCGCCATCTGTTTGGAAATTTGTCTTCGCCGCATTTGTCGGAGGTGCTTTTGGAAGCGCCGCGCGCGGTGGATGCGAGTGGGGATGCGCGTCGATCGGGCTTCCTGGATGGACATCGCGCATCGCGGTGAATGTCATTGGAGCCTGTGCTATCGGCATACTGTTTGCGCGTCTCTGCGATCACGATGAGCGTGGCGTTCCGATCGGCGTTCCGCATCGCAACCGTATGCGGGAGCATCTGTGGGGCGCTGGATTTCTAGGCGGATTCACCACCGTGAGTGGATTCGCATGGGACATGGCCTCTGCGCTGCAGAGCGGGTCATTCGAGCGCGCGGCCGTGATGTTCACGGCAGACGCGCTGATAGGTATCGCCGCAGTTGCGATCGGTTATGCGATTGGGATTGCACGTCGACCATCGACAGCGCGGAGTGAGTCACTGTAGTGTTGTTGGCAGTGAAATTCCCGTCGTAACTCGTCAGGCAACGCGCTCAATCACTAACGAAGCGTTTAACAAATTCTGTGCTGCATCACCGCGGTGATAGGTGGATGGCTGGTATCGACACGTCCATTCGCCGCTCGCTTGCAGGCGTGCAACAATGTGTTCGAGATATGGATGCCGCAGCGCTGGAGAGGTGCGCGTGGTAGTCGGATACACGTGCAATGCATGCTTCGTGACGCGCAGCATCTCTGTGATCGCGGCCATGTGCCAGACTTCGGTGAAAGGAGAATTTGTCAAGATTCCTCCTGATTCCGGAGTGCTATATGTCACTAGCAGGTGTGCGCTGAATGTTTGATCGAATGATCTGTCTGCAAATGGCAGTAGCGGCAGGCTTGCTGCAACATAACGTCCAGCGCATTTTCCTTCTTCGTAGTCCGCAAGAAATCCGTAGAGCGCGGTGCGCTTGCTGTCGGCGTAGGTAATCAGGTCGAGTGATGAATAGTGATCGCCGTGCTCCGACATTGCTTTGATCGTTCCCGCAATGTCGGACTCGCAGCGATCACGCAATTCCGCCTGCGTGTGGATGTAGAGCGGATCGACGCCAACGGCGTCAATCCCAGCAGCAACCGCCTCGGCGACGAAGGAGCAGGGCCCCGACGGGCAATCGAGGATTCGCTGACCACGCAACGCCGCCAGCGTGATGCCAAACATGGCGTGGTAGTCGCTCGCGAGGCGGCCAAAGAACTGCATGGCGTCGAGCCGGAGGGTGGGGGCGCTCATCTGCATAGTGTGCCGCAGTCAACACTTCCCTGCTCGGAAGTTTCGGCAAGTTTGCGTCCGCGCTACGCTGCATCGCATGCCAGATATCACGCTGAATCACCATGTTGCGGACGTTTCATCCGGAACGATCCGCCCGTGCGTAGTCACCATTCGCTCTGGACGAATTGCTTCGATCGTTCCGAGTACTGCCCCTATGCAGCCTGGTGTCCTTGTGCCTGGGTTTGTTGATGCACATGTTCATGTAGAGAGCAGCATGTTGCCGCCGTGGGAGTTTGCGCGGGTGGCAATGCGGCACGGAACGGTTGCATCGGTCAGTGACCCACATGAGATTGCCAATGTCTTAGGCGAGCCGGGAATTCGTTTCATGATTGAAGACATTGCGGGATCACCATTCACTTGCTGGTTCGGCTGTCCTTCGTGCGTTCCAGCGACTTCCTTTGAAACAGCCGGCGCCACCATTGATGACGATGCCTGCGCTCGGCTACTGGATGATCCGAATATTCATTATTTAAGCGAGATGATGAATTGGCCCGGAGCGATTGGTGGTGATGCGCAGGTCATGTCAAAGATCGCAGCTGCGCAGGCTCGTGGTAAGCGCGTCGATGGGCACGCGCCTGGTCTGCGCGGCGAGCAAGCGCGCGCGTACTTTGCACGCGGCATTGAGACGGACCATGAATGTTTCACCATTGATGAGGCGCGCGACAAGGCGGCACTCGGCGTAAAGATCCTCATTCGTGATGGCAGTGCGGCGCGGAATTTCGAGGCGCTGTGGCCAATGCTCGCTGAGCACCCCGAACTGTGCATGTTCTGCACTGACGATGCTCACCCAGACGATTTGCTTGTTGGGCACATTGACCGCCTGCTAGCGCGCGCAGTGGCGAAGGGAATCGACCCATTTGTTGCCTTACGGGCGGCTACCCTGAATCCGGTCCGCCACTATGGATTACCGTGCGGGCTGCTCCGCGAGGGCGATCGCGCTGATATGGTGCTTGTTGAAGACTTGCAGTCTTTCAAGCCAATTCAGACGTGGATTGCTGGCGAAGTGGTCGCCGAGCGCGGCCAGTCGCGTATTGCACCGCGCGCCTCTCGCACGCCGAACGCGTTCCGCACCGGGGTGTTCGCCGCGAGCGATTTCCGTGTGCCGGCTCCCAATGGTGGCACAGCGAGCGGCGTGGCCGTTACTGCGCACGCGGTCATAGCCGAGGATGGACAGTTAGTGACTGGAAGTGTTGACGCACCGATGCACACAACGGACGGCGTAGTTGAGCCGGATCCATCGAAAGACCTACTCTTGCTTGCGGTGGTCAATCGCTATTCAGCGGCACCGCCAGCCATGGCATTCATCCGCGGATTTGCACTCACGCATGGCGCCATCGCTTCAAGTGTTGCGCATGACTGCCACAATGTGGTTGCGGTTGGTGCATCACGTGAAGCAGTAGCTCATGCAGTGAACGCAGTATTCGCAGCGCGTGGCGGGCTTGCTGTTTCGGATGGAACGGCCGCGGGCACGCAGACGCTTCCGTTACCGATCGCTGGTCTGATGAGTGATCGCCCGGCAGAGGAAGTTGGTGCCGCTTATGCACAACTGTCGGCAACAGCGAAGTCGCTTGGCTCGTCACTGCGCGCGCCGTACATGACAGCTGGATTCATGGCACTCTTAGTGATTCCGGCGCTCAAACTAAGTGACCGCGGTCTGTTTAACGGCGCACAGTTTGTCTTTACGCCCGCGGTGACGTGATCGCCGTAGCAACATCGCGAACCACTTCTGCAACGAATTTTCCAAGCATTTCTGTTGGCCACGCCCCGTTACCTGGCGCGCCTTCAGCAATGTGTGTGGCCTGTAAGTTTATGCCGCGTGCGAGTTGTGTAGCCATTGTTCGGAACTCTGCGCCGCTAAACCCGCTCGCCGCCGCAGCGCTTGCTGGA
Source organism: Planctomycetaceae bacterium (assembly GCA_947474065.1). Classification (GTDB taxonomy): domain Bacteria; phylum Planctomycetota; class Phycisphaerae; order Phycisphaerales; family SM1A02; genus UBA966. Next base: position 51,722 of record CANJHD010000002.1, on the reverse strand, counting down.
GCTTGCGCCACTGCATCAAGATCGAGTTCTAATGTTGCCGGACCTGCACTGACATGCGCCATGGCAAGCTCGGCCATGCGTGCGGCAGTCACTCCGCCGCGCAACATCGATTCAAACGTGAATGCGGCCACGCATTCATCGCGCTCAATCGCTGCGATAGTCGACTGTGTTGCCCATGCTTCACTCATGCCGAGCACTGCGTACTGGCTGAGGTGCCCAGCAGCGCGCGCGTAAGAAAATGCATTTCCTGAATGCCGGCCTTCGCACGGCCGAAGATCAGCGTGCAGATCAACATTCACGCAGCCGACCGGACCGCCTACAGCGCGCGCGCATCCCGCAAGAATGCCGTAGGCGTTGTTGTGACCGCCACCAATCACAATCGGAATGACTCCGGCGCGATGAAATTTCTCAACGACGGACGTCACGCGATTATCAATCTCACGCACCATCTCGCGTAGCAAGAGCAAGGATTCCGCACGTGAACGCGGCCCGCCAATAGTCGCGTCGATGCCCTTGGCGGCCTTATTCAGGTCACGCAATTCAACGCAACCCGCGACTGCAATAGTGGCTCCATCCAAAAACGCGTTCGACTGCATATTCAAGAAGCGCGGCAGGAATGCCCGCCACATGCGCCGCGCGCCTCCCCGGCCTAGATTGGCCCGAATGCCGATGTCTTCGGGGATGCCGAGCAGCACAACTTTCGTTCCGACCGGAATCTGTCCATCCGGTCCAACAATTCCGATCCGCTGCCCAATCCGTACTTCGCCGTCCCGTGGGGTCGTCAGCGTGCGGATTTCATCAACGGTTGTTGTGCGCAGGTGTTCCACGCCCCAAGTGTACGAAGGAGGAATTGTGTGCGAACCCTCAACCGTGGACCCGGAACGCTGTATACGAAGGACATGGAACAGCCTTCAACGACCAGAGTTTCACCCGCCGCAGCGACCACATGCGGGACGTCTGCAAGTGGTGCCCCCGTGTCCGCCACCGCTGGCCGCCGCAACTTTCTCCGCAACGCAATTATTGGCGCGGGCACGCTGTCCGCGATGCGCGCCGCGTTCGCCGGGCGTGCGGTGCCAATTGAACAGTCCGCAGTGCCTGCTCCCACGGCGCCGCCAACGGTCATTGTGCCTGGCACCATCCGCCTCGCGCATTTGACGGATATCCATGTCCAACCCGAACTCCGCGCCGAGGCCGGAATGGCGAGCGCCTTCAATCATGCGCAGACCAACAAGCCCGATCTCATCATCACCGGGGGCGATGCGGTCATGGATGTCTTCGAGGCCAAGCGCGGCCGCGCAGAGCAACTGCGTGGAATATTCCAGGGAACACTCAAGCGCGAGTGCAGCGTGCCCGTTCACCACGTCACCGGCAATCATGACATCTTTGGGTGGAATCGTAAAAAGAGCGAATCAACTGGCACCGAGGCAGACTGGGGCAAGCGCTTCGCCTGCGATCTCTTTGGAATATCACGGAACTACTACACATTCGATCACGGCCCGTGGCGATTCATCTGTCTCGACAGCGTGCAGCCCAAGGGCGATCGCTACACCGCCTATCTTGACGATGCTCAGCTGGAGTGGCTCACGCAAACGCTCGCTGCAACGCCTAAATCCATGCCTGTGGCTGTGGTCTCGCATATTCCCATTCTGTCGTTGACGGCATTGACCTACGGCGCGCCGCGCTCCCGCGAACATGTCGGCAGCGACACCATCATCTCTAACGGCGAGATGCACACCGACGCCACGCTGCTGCACGATCTCTTCAAACAAGCTGGAAATGTCAAAGTTTGCCTGAGCGGGCATGTTCACCTGCTTGACCACTGCATGATTGATGGCATCTCCTACATCTGCGACGGTGCGGTGTGCGGTTCGTGGTGGAAGGGCTCGGTTGAGGGAATTCCCGAGGGCTATGGGGTGTTAGACCTCCGCCCGGACGGCACATTCACTCACCGTTACGAGCAGTACGGTTGGCAGGCGCAAACATGAGTCGATCCGCAGTAATTCGCTAGTATGCAGCGGTCGACTCCATGGACGGTGAAGACCACATTTTCCGCGAACGCGCCGTTGACTCCGCTTCGAGTCCGGAGAGCATCAACCGTGTAGCTCCAATTGCATCTCCACGCCTCTGGGTATTGGTGGCGGGCGCGTGCACCGTGATCGCAACATTCACCGCGTGGAGCATCTTTGGAACGATCCCGCTGATCGTTCGTGGAACAGGAATCCTTATTGAAGGCTCTATGGTGGTTGCTGCAGAAGCTCCTGCCGATGGCCGCATCGGAGACTTGCAGGTCAAGCCTGGAGATCGGGTTGTGCAAGGGCAAGTGCTCGCAGTGGTAGCGAATCCCCTGCTTGAAGCGCAGAAATTAGATGCGGAGGACTCAGCCGCGCGCTTGCGCGAACAAGATGCCAGCATGTCCGCGGCAGAGGACATCGCCATCGCCGCGATCACCGCTTCCATCAATGTGCGCGAAACCGAATGTCGTCGGCGCATTGATCGCGCCGCAGTCATTGCGCTTGATTTCAACAACGCCGTAGATGTCAAGCGTGATCTGGTTCGTCAGGGTCTTCTGGCTGAATCAGAACTACTTGCAATCGCTAACTCAACATTTGAGATCGAGCGGACTCTTTCTGACGCGCGCAGTGAATTACTCCGCATCGGTGCCGATCGTTCTGACATCGCTATCCATCATCAGCAAGATCGGCAGCGTCGTAACAACCTGATTGCTGACGCCGATGCGCTGATTAGGCAACTTTCCGCACGCATGAATTCTGAGCGAAATGTGATTGCGCCGCGTTCTGGCAAGGTGGTTCAATTGACTCGCAGCCTTGGTGATGTGGTGCATCGCGGCGGCACCGTGGCAATTGTTTCCGACGCTGGTGACGGCAGGCTGCGTTGCTATGCATTCTTCCCGCTCACCGAAGGCAAGCGCGTGCGCAAGGACATGCATACGCATGTTGAACCATCGATTGCCGATCGCGAGCGCTTTGGTGTCATCAGCGCCGCGGTGAGCGACATCGAGCCCGTAGTCGGAACGCGGGAATCTTTCCTTCGCATTATCAATAGCCCTGAAGTTGCCCAGGACATCGAGCGTCGCTACGGCGGAACCGTGTCGGCCGTTATTGATCTTGAATTGAATCCCGATTCGCCGACCGGCCTGCGCTGGACTGGCGGCGTTGGTTACCCGCGACCACTCACCCCAGGAACGCTTTGCGACGTTGATGTGGTGACCGAAGATGTTGCGCCAATCTCCCTTCTCATTCCTTGGATCAAGCAGGCCTTCGGTGGCTGACGAACTCAAGGGTCCGGTATTCCGGCCATCAGGTCGTCGGCTTGTGGTTGCGCCCACCATCATTCAGATGGATGCGGTTGAGTGCGGCGCTGCTTGTCTTGTCTCAGTTCTTGGATTCCACGGGCTACATATTGCTATCGAGGAAGCTCGCCGAGTGTGCGGAGTAAGCCGCGATGGCAGCAGTGCCTTGCAGCTCACTGCCGCCGCCGCGACCTATGGACTCAGTTGCGAGGGGTACGCCGTCGAGAGTGTTGAACTTCATGATTTGCAGCTTCCTGGCATTCTTTACTGGGGATTTGATCACTTCGTGGTGCTCGAAGGCTGGAGTCGCGGACAGTGGCGGATCATGGATCCCTCCGTTGGGCACAGTTGGGTCAGCGCCGCGGACTTCGATGAGAAATTTACCGGTGTAGTGCTCGAACTGAAGCGCACCGAGAATTTCGTCCCTGGTGGGCGCACTCGTGGAATTCGCGAAGCAGTATTTGAACGGATGCGCGGTTCATGGCGCGTGATCGCTGCTACTGCCGCATGTGGGGTGCTGCTTGCAGTTCCTGCATTTGCACTCCCCGCGCTTGGCGCTGTGTATGTGGACCGCGTCCTCCTTGAGGGCGCTCATGGCTGGTTGCTACCCATGGTCCTGCTCGCCATTGCCGCAATGTTGGTGAGCGTAGTACTTGCATATGCTCAACAGAAAATGCTCGCAAAGCTTGAGCAGCGCCTCGCCATTACCGGCGCTGCGCGATTCTTTGATCACTTGCTTCGACTACCAGTCGACTTCTATTCGCATCGCTACACCGGCGACATTGTGCAGCGCCTTGATTCTGTTGAGACTTTGGCAGGGGTGTTCGCTTCAAAGATCGCACCGGCGTTAGTTGGCCTACTGACATCGACCCTGTTTATCGCAGCGCTGTTCGCCATCGACAAGCACCTTGCGCTCATCGCAGTCGGTGTTATTGCGATAGTGCTTCTGATTGTGGTGCGATCTGGACGAGCGCTCGTGGATCGCACGCGCACCCTTGAGAAGGACATCGGACTTGGTGCAGGCACGCTTTCGTCTGGTCTGTCCGCCATTGAAACTGTCAAGGCTTCCGGGCGCGAGAACGATCTCTTTGCGCGCATCGCCGATGCCAACGCGCGTACGGCAACATCAGGTCAGTCGCTCGAAGGATTGACAACGACACTCACCGCAGCCCCGGAATTCTTAGTTTCTGTGCTTGTTTCAGCCATTGTCCTGGCATTTGGCGGTTGGCAGGTTATGCAGGGGCACATCACCATCGGTTCATTGTTGGCATTTCAAGCGATCCTGGTGATTTCCATGGGACCCGTGCTAGAGCTGGCATCGCTTGGTCAAGAGATTCAGTCCCTGCACGCCACCATGGCGCGCATTGATGATGTCCTTCGCCATCCCCGCGATCCATTGGCGCTGCCATCGGAGCCAGTCGCAGTGGCGCAATCAACAGGGCCGTCGGGGTCGGCTGAGATACAGAGCCACGCTTTGTTGTCTGCGGACACGCTTGAATTCCGCGATGTTGTGTTTGGCTACAGCGAAGCAGCAGATCCACTGATCCGTGATTTCACATTGCGCATTGCGCCTGGTCGCCGCGTTGCAATCGTTGGTGTTACGGGTTCAGGCAAGAGCACCGCCGCGAAACTTGCCGCTGGGCTCTACATGCCTTGGTCGGGCGAAGTGTTCATCGGTGGGCGATCGCTCGCTTCAATCCCGCGTCATGAACGCGCCACCGTGATCGCCGTTGTTGGGCAATCGCCAGTCCTCTTTGCCGCAAGTCTGCGCGACAATTTATCCATGTGGGATCCACTGATTCCGGATGAATGGATGCATGAAGCGGCCGATGATGCTGGCTTGGCCGGGTTGATTGACGCACGTGGTGGCCTCGGCATGATGATCGCTGAGGGCGGGGTGAATCTCTCGGGTGGCGAAGCGCAGCGCGTAGAAATTGCACGTGCACTTTCGCGGCGCCCGTCCATTCTGATCCTTGATGAAGCAACCTCATCCCTCGACGCAACCACCGAATCGCAGATCGACCGCGCCATTCGTCGCCGCGGCTGTGCGTGCTTGGTGATCGCGCATCGCCTCAGCACTATTCGCGACGCAGACGAGATTGTGGTTCTCGATCATGGAGTAATCGTGGAGCGTGGTTCACATGAAGAGCTCATGGCGCTTAACGGCGCGTATGTGTCATTCGTTCGCGGTGGAGGACAGGGTTGATGCTCTACGGTGCAGCCGCAATCTTTGTTGACGCAGGTAGCGCCGAGCGGCGAGTTGATGGTCGTGACCATATGGATTTGGGTTCTGAGCCGCACGCAATTGCCGTTGCAGCGGGCATGGTCAGCATCTTTGTGGCCCGCCGCCGTTCAGACGGCACGCCCGGCCGTCGTGTTTATCTTGGAACCGTTGCGCCTGGGGGTGTTCTTCCATCGCTAGTGTCACAGTTGCAGGGAGCGCACGCAACGATAGTTGCCGTCCCTGACGGGCGCGCGTCAGTAGCGGCGGCCCCTTCTCACGGGCGAGGTGTTGCGGAAGCAATTGCAGACGGCACCGATGCATTTGCTCGCGTGATGTTGCCGATTGATGCGCGCATTGCAACTGAACGCGAAAGTGACCCGCTGTCCGCATTGCTCTTGCGTGTGATGGAAATCGCCTCGGCAGATTCGGTGGCAATGACTACTGCTGCGGAGGGGAGATCCCGCCAGTCATCCGCGTTACGCGAGCGTTATGCGCGGATGCTCAGTTCGTTCTTCTCTGATCAGAATGAAGTCCTGAGTATTGATCCCAATGTCCATCCGCTTCTGCGTGCATGTCGTCATGTGGCTGTGGAATCTGGTGTCCCGCTCGCAGTCATCCCGCGCCGCATTCCCGACGACTCTTTGCGTCCCTCCGCAGAATCGTTCGCGCACGCAGCGAACATTGGCTGTCGCCATGTTCGGCTCGCAGACGAATGGTGGAAGGGCGACTTTGGGCCGCTCTTAGCGACCGCATTTGATGGAACCCCAGTGGCTTTGGTATCCGGTCGATGGGGCGGCTATCGCGCATTTAAGTATCTACCCGGTCAACCGCCGCGCATTAGTAAGGTTGACGCGCTTCAGGCCAATTTGCTGCAACGATCCGCTGTGGTATTTGCGCCCCCGTTGCCCGTAGGCACTGTCACGCTCCGCGCCCTGTTTGCATTCTTGTTGCGTGGTTCCGCACATGACTTGTGGTTAGCAGCATTCATTTCCCTGGCTGCGAGCGTGCTCAACTTAGCCATTCCGTTTGCCACTGGGCTGCTCGTCAGCAGAGTGATTCCGGGAGGCGATTCGACATCACTTGTACATCTTGGACTTGTGCTTGCGTCGGCGCTCTTAGCAGTCGCGGCATGTGAGCTTGTCACGCGCTTCCTCCTGCTACGAACGGAGACGCGCGCCACAACGCGAGGCTCGTCTTCGATTGTCCTCCGGGCATTGCAGTTGCCGCTGTCCTTCTTTCAGAAGTATTCAGTTGGCGATCTCGCCCAGCGGCTTGGTGTGATCGAAGAAGTTCAACGTCGCGTGACTGGAACGATGGTGGTTTCGGTAGTGAGTGGCGTGTTCTCGCTGACCTACCTACTACTTATGTTGGCTATTGACCCGTTCGCGGCGGGCGTCTCAGCGCTTCTGTTTCTCTTGGTCTTCGGGGTGACCGCATTCGTCGCTCGGCGTCAGGCGCGATTTGCCGCGGATGCGGCTGATCGCAGCGGCAAACTCAGTGGATTCTCATTGCAGCTCCTCGACGGCATCGATCGCATTCGCACCACCGGCACAGAGGAACATGCGTTGCTGCAGTGGATGCAGCGCTATCGCCCGGAGCGCCGCGCCATGTACGGAGCAGCCATCGTTGGCGCGCAGTTGCGAGTCCTTGCGATCGCCGTCCCGTTTGCTGCCGCGGGATTCCTGTGGTGGCGCTTCGGTGCGATCGCTGGTGGCAAAGAAGTGCAGGTTCCCGCTTTCATGGCGTTCAACGCCGCATTCCTCGCGGCGCTCGCAGCGATCACCTCGTTTGGTTATGCCATTGGTGACATTTCGGAGATTGCGCCCTTGATGGGCCGACTCTTGCCAATTTTGGAAGAACGCCCAGAGTCTGAGCCGGGAGCCGAAGGCGCCGGTCAACTCTCTGGAAGTCTCTCCATTCAAGGTGTTCGATTTGCATACTCGGGATCCGCTGACGAAGTGCTGCGCGGCATTTCCATTGAAATCGCGGCCGGCGACTTTATTGCGATCGTCGGCGCTTCGGGGAGCGGAAAGTCCACGCTTGCGCAACTGTTGCTCGGTTTGCGCCGTCCAACATCGGGCAAGATCCTCTTTGATGGCAAGGATCTTGCAAAGTTGGATCTCGTCTCGGTGCGTCGACAAATCGGCGTAGTTGGCCAACATGCTCGCGTCATTCCGGGAACCATGATGGAAAACATCGTGGGTGCAACGCTTCTTTCCAAGGAAGAAGCATGGGCTGCAGCGGAAGCGGCCGGATTTGCTGGCGACATCCGCGAAATGCCCATGCAGATGAATACCTTCGTCAATGACCACACGCTCTCGGGCGGACAGTTGCAGAAGCTATTAATTGCACGCGCGCTCGTGACCCGACCGCGCATCCTCTTGCTTGATGAGGCAACCAGTGCGCTTGACGAAATGTCGCAGGCACTCGTTTCACGGAGCTTGGAGGAACGCAAGGTCACGCGAGTTGTGATTGCGCATCGCCTCAGCACCGTCCGCGCAGCCGACTGCATCTATGTCCTGTCCGCAGGAGAGGTAGTTCAGGCCGGAGGATTTGACGAACTTTCTGCCAAGGAAGGTCCGTTCCGTGAACTCGTGCGGAGGCAGTTGCTTGATGTCCCCGCTGGTCATTCTGGTGGTCGTACATGACCGTGCACGGCACTGCAATTGCTGCTGAATTACGCCCCGGCTATCCAGCGCTGCGACTCGCACTGTTGTCCATCATTGCCCCGGCGATTGTTGCCTGCGAGTCGCCGTACCGCGATCGTGGCATTCTCTCCAAGGACGTCGCCGATCAACTCGCGCACATCGACGGCGCAGATTTAGCAACGCTCGGTGAAGCGGGCCCGCTTCCTTCTGTTTCGGTGGCACCACCAACTCCAGAGGAACTCGCCGGTCTTGAGCCAGGGCAACGCCGCCAGAACATAGACCTGTCTGAAGTGCGAGCGGCTGTTCTTGAGAACAATCTCGGAATCAAGGTGGCACGTATCGATCCAGCGATTGCGAACGAGCGTGCAATGCGGGAGCGCGCGAAGTTCGAATGGACCTTCGGCATTATTGCTGACGGCGGTCGTGATGTGAACTTTGAGCCGCCGTTGCAGGCGGAACTCTGGAATGCCAATGTCCGCCCCAACCTGAATGTGCCGCTCGCGGACGGCGGCCAGCTCGACGTTGATTGGAAGCTGTTGTATTTCAACGATCAGATGAATTCACTCGACAATCAAGATGGCACCGGATACCAAAGTGTCCCGCGCGTCTCGCTCACCCAGCCACTCTTGCGTGGGGGTGGTCGCTTAGTAAACGAAGCGAGCATTCTGATTGCCGAATTTGGTCAGCGGCGCGTGGAGATTCGCACACGGATGATGGTGCAGCAATTTCTAGTAGACGCTGAACGCAGTTACTGGCGCGCGTACGGCGCGTCGCGCGCGTTCGACATTTCGCTGGAGAGTTACCGCCGCGCAGTTGACCAAGTGGCAGTTGCGGAGCGGTTGGCAGCGGCGCGCATGGCTGCCGGTACAGAAGTTACGAAGGCGAAGTATCTGGCCGTTAGTCAGATCGGTGAAGTAATCGCCGCGAGCGAACAATTACGCGCGCGCTCGCGGCAGTTGAAGCAGACGATGAATCGCAGTGATCTGCCGCTCGACGACTCAGTGGTCATTAAATTCACTTCGGGGCCGGAACTCATTCAGTATCGATTTGTGCCACAAACCGTGCTCGACATTGCCTTGCGTCGTCGCACGGAGATGCTTGAGGCCGAGGTTGCCATCGCCGAAGCAACACTTGGGATCCAAGTGGCGCAGAATGGATTGCTCCCCAAGCTTGATGCCTTCGGAACCACCGCGCCAGTTGGATTTGGCACGGACCTTGGTTCTGCTGTCAGCGGCAGCGGCGCAGACGGTTCGATGACACTCGCATTTAACGCTGGCGTCCGCCTGCAGGTTCCACTTGGTAACGAGGCCGCCAAGGCGGATCTTCGTGCCGCGCTCTACCAGCGGCTCAAGGAACTTGCGACCGGCCAAGATCGCCGCCTTTCCATTTCGCGCGAGGTGTACGACACCGTCTCGCGCACCAAGACCGGATGGCAATTGGTGGTGGCTACCCGGCAGGCAGTGGATCTTGCGTCTCGTGCCTACGACGGCGTTCGAATGTTGTATGAGAAGCGCGCGTCCACGATCACAGATCTCACCCAGTCGTTGACGCAGTTGTCGGATTCACAGCGATCAGAGGCGTCAGCAGTTGTCAGCTACCAACTTGCGCTGCTCGACCTCGCTGACGCCACAGGCATGGTGCCTGGGCGTGCGGGGCTATCGATCGACAGCGATATATCCCTGCCCGCACCTGAGACGGGCGATCCGGGCACAGATCCCGATGCGTTCCTGAAGATCCCGCCACTTCTTGAAGCCGAACGAAGTTCCGTCGTTCAACCAACTCGCACCGTCAGCACGAGTTCTTCAAGACCGAGTTCAACTGGTCCCGTGGCGGGGCCAGTTAACTCTTCTTTGCGCTCAAATTAACTGCCTTGGGAGCAACTCGCCCAGTGCTCGCCTTGGCGAGCCCGGATGGCTGTGCACCTGCCTTGGCGGCGCCGCCCTTAATAGAGGCGAGGTCCTTGGCTTTGAGCTTCTTGTTGTTGGTCATGGTGGCTTCTTTCGTGACGTGCTGTGTCGCCTCGGGTAACTGCCCGACGGCATCCTGACCCCCGATCATCGGATTCCTAGGGTCGAAGATCAACTTATTCCCGCGATTTATTGCCCCAAAAAAGAACAACCCCCCGGAGGCGTGTAACTCCAGGGGGCGTTTGTTTCTCCGCGACCCTGCCGGGCGCGCGAAGGGAGTGGCTTGCGAGCAGTAGGGGGCGCATCACTCAGCTGCGGACCCCCGCTCTATCTCTATGAACGCAACCTGTGCTCGGCAGCCATCAAGGAATCTTGAAATGTGACGAAATTGGACATTTTGACACTCTCACGATGACACACTTTGACACGAATTGACGCCTATAGGGGTGGTAGGGGGAAATTTACCGATAACGCTTTTCAATGGCATCCCTTTTCTCCGATCGAGGAGACCGACTCTCAGGAGTCGAGCAAGTTCGATCGGTCCCGGCCCCGCGCACATCAGCACGGGGCCGGGAATTTTTTTCATTCAACACAATTTATGGCAAGTAATCGGGGGTATCGCGTTCGCCAATCGGGCCTACGTACCCGTGAGGCAGGGAAATTTCATTGAAAGAGTTGCTCTCTTTCTTGACTTGGCTCAACCCCGCGGCAATATCCGGACAGTGCTGGTTGCGCGGCACTGATTGACAAGGAGAGTAGGAACAGGGGATTGAGCGGTGTCGTCCGAACGCGTGTACCGGACGAAATCGTTGTCGTTTCCTGGAGTGCCTGCCATGTCTTCCCTGCCGCTTCCGTCCGCTTCGGATGGTCCAAATCTCTCAGAGTTGTTCGAGACCATTTACGTCAGACTCAAAGAGCTGTCGTCGATGTTCATGCGCAGCCAGCCGGCCGGGCACACCCTCCAGTCCACCGCCATCGTGCACGAGGCATTCCTCAAACTAGCAGAGCGCGAGTCAGCCGAGTTTGAGAGCGAGGAACACTTCTTTGCCACGGCTGCGACTGTGCTTCGAAGCGTCCTGGTTGACCATGCCCGTCGTCGCAAGAGCAAAAAGCGTGGTGCCGGCAAGCGTGGCAACTCAGTTGACCTCTTCGACCCAGAAGACGGAGCAGCAAGTACCACCGGGCTGATTGAACTTGAAGACGCAATGCAGACGCTAGCGACTGTCGATGCGCGCGCAGCTCGCGTCGCTGAGTTGCGGATCTTTGGTGGCATGTCGATGGATCATGTGGCTCGGCTGTTGAGTACCAGCGTGCCAACCGCCGAGCGCGATTGGCGCTTCGCTCGCGCGTTCCTCGAGAAGCAATACGGCAGGACTCCTGAAGTTGGCGGTGTTGCACGCGAGGTATCGCCCGCTCATGCGACGGACACCAAGGAGAAGTCGTAGTGAGCCTAGTAGCTCCCAACCGTTGGAGTACTGTTCGACGACTCTTTGAGTCGGCGGTCGATCTCCCTATCGGCGAACGCAACACGTACCTCTGTCGCGAGTGCCCGGACGACTCCGATACTCGCCAGGAAGTGCTCGCACTTCTCGGTGCCGATGACGTCCCGTTTGAGATGCCGGTGGACCGCGATCCGGACCAGCAGCGCAGTGCGGATGCGGTAGAGAATTTCCCGGAAATCCTCGGCTTTAAGATCGTGAAGCGCATCGGATCCGGCGGCTCGAGTCGTGTTTTTGAGGCAATATGCCTTGAGAACGGGGCTCAGGTGGCGCTGAAGGTGATGAACTCTGGCTCCAATGGCCAGTCACTGCTTCGCTTCCGTCAAGAGAGCCGCGTCTTGTCGCGCCTCTCGCATCCGGGCATCGTCCGTCTGCATGAAACTGGGCAGACTCAGGATGGTCAGGTGTATTTGGCGATGGACTTTGTTGAAGGACACCGCATCGACGAGTGGTGCACGAATCATGCGCTCTCTCCCCAGGAGCGAGTCTCGGTGATCTTGCAAGTTCTTGATGCGCTCGTTCATGCTCACGCTGCCGGCGTCATCCACCGCGACATCAAGCCACACAACATTCTTGTCAATACCGAGGGTCAAGTCCATTTGGTGGACTTCGGCGTGGCGCGATTGACTCGTGAAGACGGCAATCGCACTGGGTTCCATACAGAAACAGGCAATATTGTTGGCACCTTTGCCTACATGAGCCCAGAGCAGGCTGACGGCAAGTCCAGTCGCATTGGGCCAGCCACAGACGTTTACCAAACAGCGCTCGTTCTGTTCCAACTTCTGACTGGACGGCTTCCATACGAGGTTGAAGACCGCGGAGCGATGGCGCTTCTGAAGGCGGTTCTCTTTGAGCGTCGCATGCTTCTTTCCGAAGTGGTGCCGGAGCTCGGCGGTCCGCTTGAAGCAGTGATTAATGAAGCACTCAATGCCGATCCGACGCAGCGTCCCCAGACCGTGCAGCTCTTTGCGGCGCAGTTACAGGTAGCGCTCGCTCAGATGGATTGATGCACATGTATGTAACTATGTGATTCCTCGTGCGTGGCGATAAGCCGCGCGCGTCAGACTGCGGCACGCATTGGCATGCAACTCGTTGACTGCCCCAAGCGCAGCACCAGAGGGCCGTTGGACGTCTCAGCTCGAAGCAAGTAGCGCCCGGATGTGAAGACCATTGGGTGCATAGCTGGGTCGCGTGCGGTCATGTCCGGAACCACAGACTGACCGAATGCGTCGAGAATCGAAACTTGCGACGACTGCCGGCCGCACATTGCCCAGGCATCAAGAGCGATGGCTCCGCCTTCTGTAACGATCCATTCCACCTCAAGGGTGGCACGGTCGTGACCTGACAGCGTTGCGTGGATCAGTCCCGGTGCAAGGTCGAGGCACACGCTTCCAGGCGTTCCTTGGGGCCGCAGCTCAAAGCGGCGGTCCCCTTCACTAATCCGCAATAACTCGCGCCGGACTAACGACTCGCCACCCACCATGACTGAAGCCTCGGCGGCGAGGAACATCACTCGCATGGAGTTGGCGGTACGGGGGATTGGAAGAGAATGAGGATGCACTACATCTCTTAACACGGGAATTGGGTGTGCCAACCATCATGAAAGGTGAGCAATTGGTGCAAACAGCGCAAGTTCTTACCCAAAGGACGGGTCCGAGAGCCAAATTGGTGCAATTGTCACCATTTGTGGCGATCCCATGATGGGCGGACGCCCTGGTTTGCGTTTCTATAAGCAGAGGGTGCTACTGCCGTTCAGACAGTAGTTCCCCTTGCCCCGATAGCCCCAGCACGTCCGAGTGCTCTGGGGCTTTTCTCTTTTTGCCCCTCATTCCGTCCACTAACCCGAGACCCCGCGCGCCGTACGATCTCGAGCTCATCCCATGACCACCGCAACCACCGCAGCCACCGCCATGCGTACTCCAGAACCCCCGACGACTCCCGGTCCCGGTCGCGTCTACAACTTTTCCGCCGGTCCAGCGTGCATGCCAGAGAGCGTCCTAGCGCAACTCCGCGAGGAGATCATGGATTTTGACGGCAGCGGTATTGGTCTGCTTGAGCAGAGCCATCGCGGACCTGCCTATGACCGGATGTTGGCTGATGCCTTTGCAAGCGTCCGTGCCTGTGCTGGAGTTGGTGCCGACTGGGAGGTCCTGTTCCTTCCTGGTGGCTCGATGCAGCACTTCTCATTGATCGCCATGAACTTTGTGCCCAAGGCGAAGGTCGGAGCTGAGCCAAGTTGGGTTGCCTTTGCAGACACGGGTCTCTGGTCACACAAGGGCGAGAAGGAGACGGCCTGCGTCCGACCAACGAAGAAGGTGTTTGACGGCGCGACGTGCCGATTTGACCACGTTCCTTCCGATGCAGAGATTTCGGATTGCACGGGCGCTGCGTATTTCGCCTACTGCTCGAACAACACGGTTGAGGGCACGCAGTTCGCGCGGCCTCCGCGTGTTTCGGCGCCATTGGTCTGCGATGCAACCAGTGACATCTTCTCGCGGCCGTATGACCTCAATGCGCACGAGCTGCTCTTTGCCAGTGGCCAGAAGAATTTGGGCGCGAGTGGGATCACCATGGTGCTTGTCAAGAAGTCTTTCTTGGAGCGTGCCGATGCGTCACTGCCGCCGATGCTGAGTTACTCCCACTTTGCCAAGACTGAGTCGCGCCCCAATACTCCGCCAACTTTCGGCGTACGGGTGATCGGTCTGATGGCGCAGTGGACGCATGAGTTTGGCGGTCCCGCCGCCTTTGGTCCACGCAACAAGGCGAAAGCCGCACACATTTACGCGGCGATTGATGGCAGCGGTGGCTTCTACAGACCATCAATGCGCGCCGATTGCCGCAGTGACATGTCCATCAGTTACCAACTTCCGAGCGACGCGCTTGTTGACCGCTTTGTTGCCGAGGCTGAGAGCGAAGGACTGTGCGGACTGCGCGGCCATCGTGACTGGGGCGGCATCCGCGCCTGCGTTTACAACGCGTTCCCCGCGAAGGGCTGCGAGTTGTTGGCAGAGTTCATGGCCGCGTTCGCTAAGCGGAACGGTTGATGGCAGTAGGAACTGATCAGTTGCAAATGCGAAATTCGCGCGCTGTCATCTTCCTATGGGTTGCGGCGGTGCTCGTTGGGGCATTCATCATTCTGTGGCCCGAGTGGGCAGGAATCGTTGCAACGAACGACGACATTAAGTTCCTTCGTGAGCCGGCGTGCGTGCAGCCGACATGGACACGCATTTGCGACGCATGGTTGCATTCAGCAAGCTTTCGTCCGCTCGAGATCTTGGTTAGCGCTTCATGCGATCCGATGTCCCTTTCCTGTGGTTGGTTGATGCTGGTGCAGGCGCTCGCGCTGCTGACGCTGGCCTGGGCAGTTGTTGGATTGGCACAACGAATTGCCCCCGGTAATCAAGCGCTCCCGCCGCTGGCGCTTCTTTGGATTGGGCTCTCCCCACCCACAACGACTGCTGCTTGGCAGATGGATGCGTCGTCACAGTCATGGTCGGCTGCGCTCGGAGCATGTGCCATGCTCTTGGCATGGCGTGCATTCGATGCCGCACGCGCGGGGCGCACCGCTTGGTCAACGCTTCTATGGCTTGCCATCGTGTTCGCTATCGGCGTGAATGTGAAGGAGACCATGTACGGTTGGAGTGCCGCCATCGGAACCGCCACAATCATTGGCGTTGTGTGGTGCGCACTACGAGATCGAAGTGCCACACTTCGGGCGTCGTTGATCCTGTTGCCAACTATTGCACTTCCTGTGGCGCATATGGCGGCTCGTGTGGTGACTGGCGCGCTTGGCAGTGCTGCAGCGAGTGACCCGGGCGCGCGCTATCAGGCTGAGTTCGGTTTGAATGTAGTGGTGAATTCTGCAATGACGATTGCGGGATGCCTCGGCAACGGACCATTCCATTTGATGACCGACAACGATGCGTCGCCAGTCTTACGTGTGCTGCCATTGTTGGCTATCGCCCTCATGGCTGGAGTCTTGGTGACCGCGATGGGGTTTGCATTCTTTCACCGTCGGGTGGCAGGGCAGGCTTCATTGCTATCTGCCGTCATCCTTTCAGGAGTCGCCTTCGCGAGCACCGCATCCACCATTCCTATGGGGAGTGTTTCGGAGCTGTATTGCATGGGCGCCAATGTCGGCACAGGAATTCTGTTTGCCGCCGCGCTCATCGCGCTCTGGAATCCCGTTGCGACCGATGAACGCCTGTTGTGTCGCTCAGTCGCGGTGATCGCCACAACCGCGCTCGCGGGGATCGGCGCCATCGGTCTCGCTGGGCGGGCGTATCAGTCAGAGATCACTTGGAAATGCACGCGGATTACCAACGAAGCGATTCTTGCATTTCAGCACACGGTGCCCCCACATCATGAAGCCCGCGCATACGCAGGCATCGTCTTCTTTCCGGCGAGTTGCATCCTCGACCGTACCTATGGGCAGTATGTTCTTCCGCCCGCGCAGATGATTCTGATTGACCTAACAGAGCCGTGGCTCGCGCGGATCGATCCTGAGCGGCCAATATTCTTCTCGCTTCAACAACCGCCGGGAATCACCGAGCCGACGGATTTGGTGCTCGATTGCTCATTGATGCCAGCGCGTCGGCACTGGTGAGTGCGGGAGTGGACTTGCGCCCATGCGGGGCTTAGTCCGCGCTGGTTCCTTGCCCATTCCAGCGGCGCACTACGTTTGCATCAATGCCAAAGAGATCAAGGGCTCGTCCCACTGATTGATTGACAATGTCATCGATCGACTTGGGTCGGTGATAGAACGCGGGAACGGGCGGCATGACGATGGCACCGTTGAGTGTGGCGCGCTCCATGATTGCGATGTGCCCCGCATGCAATGGTGTCTCGCGGAACATGAGCACCACGCGGCGGCGTTCCTTCAGCTGCACATCGGCCGCGCGCACAATGAGTTCATCATCGAAGCAGTGGGCGATTCCGGCGAGGGTTTTCACGGAGCACGGCGCCACCAGCATGCCGTCGACTTGGAACGAGCCGCTAGCGATGGACGCTCCAATATCTTTAAAGCCGTGCACTACAGAAGCGAGGTCCTTGACATGCTCAATGGAGAGATCAGTTTCCTCAGCGATGGTCCGTCCCGCCGACGGTGATAGGACGAGGTGCGTCTCCACCCCCGCAGCGCGAAGGAGTTCGAGGGCACGGATGCCGTAGATCGCGCCAGAGGCGCCGGTGATTCCGATGATGATTCGCTTCATACTGTGCGCTGTTCAGGTGAGTTGCCGGAGCAATGAGATCTGCGCGGCCCACCGCGCGAGCACCTCGTCGGGCGAGCGCAAACGATAGGACAAACCGGTGGTCACATCGGCATATTTCGCACGATGTTCTTCGGTTGATTCCACAGTGGCTCGAAAAAACGCCAATTGCGGCTCGTTGGCCGCCTCAGTCGTATGGGTGACGGTTGCTGGCAGGCTGTGTTGCGGCGCAACAACGGCCGTGGCATGCAGCCGGATCTCAAAGACAGCACCATCAAGGACCAACGAGAGAGTGGCTCGTCCGTGACGCTTCATGTTGCGACAGGTGGATGAATGCGCCCAGATGCAGATATGGAGCCGGTGCGCATCGGGAGCGAGCACTTCACCGATCGACAACTGTGCGCCGTGGGGCCAGCCAGACTCATCAACTGTTGAAAGTCGAAATGCTTGTCCCGCTCGCCCGGGCAGGTCGGCGCCATCAAGATGGCGCGCAACCTGCTCGGGGAGCGATGAAGTCGATGGAGTGTCTCGGATCATGCTTGCATGAAAGTCGTTCGCGCCGGTCACTTCTTGTCAATGAGTTCGCGGAACGAGTCAGCCCATAGCGCACACGCATTTTCAGCAGTGCCGAGGGCAGAGAGTTTCCCGGTGCCGAAACGTTCGGTGTCATGCGTCTGCATGAGTGCCGCTACCACTGGGCCGTTTGCGCCGTCCATGGCGTAGAGCTCTGCTCCCGCGTATCCGTAGCCACCCTTGAGAATCTGCGATTGCGGAGCGATGTTGCGCAGCGGTTGATTGGGCTTGACGCCGGTGATTGCTGCTCGGATAACAAGGGTGTGATCACCAGTACCGATGCCCGTACCGAATGACTTCGCGAGCGCTTCCTGTAGGAGTGTGCGCAGTTGTTGCAGTTGATCAGCAGTGAGGTCGCCGTATGCATTGCCATCGGGCGTCACGACGGGGTCGATCACTACTTTGCCGAAACGTGAGATATCGAGGTCCTTCATTCGGAAGTCCTTGCGCTCATCGCCATCGCCTTTGAGAGCAACGGTTCGTGGGATGTATCCGGTGTATGCAACGGTCTTGCTGCAACCAGTAAGTGCGCCGGTGGCGAGAAGTGATGCGAGCGCGGCGGGAATGATGGTGGTGAGTTTCATCTTTGTTTCCTATATATGCGGTCTGTGTGGCGTTGACACGGTGACGATAGTGCAATGCGGCGCGCGGCGGTAAACACAAACGCCGCCGCGAATTGCTCGCGGCGGCGTTGATTGTTGAGAGTGCTGCGATGCGCGCAGTGACTCGATTAGGCCTTTGGTGGGGCTGGTGGTGCTGGTGGTGCTGGTGGAACATCGCCACCCTTACCGCCCTTGTCACCCTTGCCGCCTTCGCCGCCCGGACCACGACCGCGACCCTTCATGCCTTGTTTCAGTTCCTCTTCAGACACCTTGCCGTCGCCATTCTTGTCGAGCTTCTTCATGCGTTCCCATGCGTCGGCTGGAACTTCGTCTTGAGTGATGAAGCCGTCGCCGTTCTTGTCGAGCGTCTTAAAGTCTGGGCGCTTGCGACCTTCGCCACCAGGACCGCCTGGTCCCTGTCCTGGACCGCCTGGTCCACCCTGGCCACCCGGATCCTTCGCCGGCGGGGCTTGGTCAGCCGGTGGCGCGATGGCAACAACCGTGCCTGCGAGTGAAAGTGCGAGGAAGGCGGGAGCGATGAATGTGAATGCGTTCTTGTTCATGTCAGTGTGTTCCTTTCAGTATCGGGTTTGCCGGAAGTTTGTCGGAGGGGACAAAGGATTGTCGGCGAGGTGTTTCATGCGTCATGGTGAAGCCATGCTCCGGGGAGGAACGCAGCGAGTTGGGACGCCATTTCATGGAATCGTCGCAATTCGTGAAATCGTTGTAACGGCGCTCAGTCCGAGCACCGCTAGGCTGCCGGACATGCCCTCACGCAAGCAACTCACCGCCGCCATTCTCGCCGCTATTTCTACGGCAATTCTTGCATCCTGCGCCGCTTCGCCGGAGGCATCGGGGCAGGGCGGGCATGCAGCCGCCGCACCCATCTCCCACCGGATCATTGGGCAGGATCGTGGCGCCGTATCAATCATTGCCGCGGACGGGACATTGGAATGGCAGGTTCCGTGCCCGCATAACTCGCACGACATCGTGGTGCTTGCGAACGGGAATGTGCTGATCCATCCTGCGCCGAATCGAATCGTTGAGATGACGCCAGCGAAGGAAGTGGTGTGGCAATGGACCAGCGTCCCGGTTGCGCCGTACGCGGGCGCTGTGGAGATTCACGCATTCGAGCGGCTGCCTGATGGCAACACCATGATTGCGGAGACTGGCAATCTGCGAATCATTGAGGTGGATGCAAAGGGCATCGTTCGCGCATCCGTACCAATTCATGTTGAGCATCCCGATGCGCATCGCGATACGCGGCGCGTTCGCAAGACTTCATCAGGTACATACCTTGTATGTCACGAGGGGCTCGGATGTGTGCGCGAATATGACCGCACTGGCGCGGTGGTGTGGGAATTTGCGCTTGATTTGAACGGACAGCCAGCAACCGGCGGGCATGACGGCCACGGAACATGCGTGTTCAATGCTCTTCGTCTTCCGAACGGCAACACGCTCATTGGCGGCGGAAACAATAATCGAGTGATGGAAGTCACAGCGAGCGGCAAGGTGGTGTGGTCCATCGAGCGTGATGAATTGAAGCGAGCGGATGGTCGTCCGATCCACCTCTGCTGGGTCACGAGTCTGCAGGTTCTTCCGAACGGAAACCTTGTGGTCGGCAATACTCATGCTGGGGAATCGAATCCACAGATGTTTGAGGTCACGCGCGCCAAGCAGGTTGTGTGGGTGCTTGACGATCAGAAGAATTTCGGCAATGACCTGTGCACTGGTTGGCTGCTTGATGCGCCAGCCGGGACGATTCGCTGACGGATGCCGATGCCAGATCCGTGGGCGCGCCGGAATTGCACGGCAATGAGTGGATTACAAAAATATAATTGCCGCACTCGTAGTTGAGT
This sequence comes from Planctomycetaceae bacterium, assembly GCA_947474065.1. Taxonomy (GTDB): domain Bacteria; phylum Planctomycetota; class Phycisphaerae; order Phycisphaerales; family SM1A02; genus UBA966. The sequence continues at coordinate 31,890 of CANJHD010000002.1, read as the reverse complement.
GCGGCAATTTGTAATTTGAGATTTGAGAATCCGTGCGCGCCATCAGGCCGCGTGGGAGTTTTACCGACCTGGACCGCCAGGTCTGTCAGCGCCACCCGGACGTCCGGCACCACCTGGTCGTCCAGCACCGCCGGGACCAGCGGGACCAGCACCGCCGGCACCAGCCGGACCACCTGGCTTACCAGCGCCGCCGGGACCAGCCGGACCGCCCGGTCGTCCTGCACCACCGGGACCAGCGGGGCCAACACCGCCTGGACCAGCCGGACCGCCTGGCGTACCAGCGCCACCGGGACCAGCAGGACCAACGCCACCTGGACCAGCCGGACCACCTGGCTTACCAGGGTCGCCGGGACCACCGGGACCAGCAGGACCTACGCCGCCGGGACCAACCGGACCGCCTGGCTTTCCAGCACCACCGGGACCAGCTGGACCAACGGGCCTGCCTGGCTTACCCGGACGGGCGGGACCGCCCGGACCAGCGGGACCAACGCCGCCTGGACCAACGGGTCCACCTGGCCTACCAGCACCACCGGGACCAGCCGGACCGACGCCGCCGGGACCTGCTGGGCCACCTGGCTCGCCAGCGCCACCGGGATTCTTCGGGGGGACCTGACCAGTGCCAGCTTGAGTTGCAAATGCGACCGACGTGCTTACGAATACGCAGGCAAGAAGGCTTGGAGCTATGCGAATGAATGAAGCCATGAGAGCGAAATTCCTTTCAGGATGTGTGATCGATGTATCGCGCGGTTCGCAACGATACTTGCTTTCGACCGTTCATCAGGGACAACCATGAGAAACAATGCAGCAATTACGGCTCTGGGAAGCCGCTTGCCGCACTGATTCGTACTGGTAATCCCGGTCTATTCCATCAATTCCAAAGCGGGAAGTACTCGAGCGCATTGATCGGGAAGTTCACTTGGATGCCCACTTGGTTGTCCACTTTCCCGTCTTGCACTTGATATGCATAGCCAAATTCAACGAGCGACTGCGGCCCGAAGAAGTTGTAGCCGATGCTTGCTGATGCAAGGAAGTTGTCATACCCGGGGGCGCTTGATGTGGCCGAAGTGTTGTTCCAAGTCAGGGCAACATCGGACTGCCAGTTGCCTGCGTTGCCAATGATGCCGAGCGTGTAGTAGTCACTGGAGGCATCCTGGACGCCATCGACATTCCAGAACTTCACATACTCGAACATTGGCCCGATACTCATGTAGCCAGCATCAAGCGTCTGAGTGGCATCGCCATTCACAACGTATTGCCAGTTGAAGCCAGCAGTGAAACCCTTCTGATTGGCGTCCGCCCCGATACCGGTTCCGAAGTCGATGTACGACACGGCAACCTGCAAGGTTGGAAAGAGGAGTGGGATATTCACGCCGTTGTATGAGATGCAGTAACTGTCGACTCCGCCGCCTGTTCCAGGGCCGGTTGGGCTCGGAGTAGAGACGATGTAGCTCTGTGACATGAAGGTCGTATCAATGCCGAAGCCAGCAACGCTGAGTGAGTGAATACCGCCACCTTCGTCACCCGTCGACAGAGTGCCCATGGTTCCCATGAGTCCGCCGAAGTTGTACGCGCCAACAAAGTTCAGATCGAACAGACCGGGCAGGATCAACGGCGCGATACCGAATGGCGCGGTGAATCGTCCCGCCAAGATGCCAGTTCGCTGGTCGCTCCATTGCACCCAGATATCACCCGCGTTGATGCCTTCGCCGTTGAAGAACCATTGGTCTTCGTTCTTAGGCGCATCAATCTGATCAAGGCTGAGGTTGATGTTGACGTTGATTTCTGGGGTTACCCAGATGTAACTACCCCAAGCGATGGAACCGTTGAAATTGTTCTTGTTTCCAGGGGTGTCGGAGTAGGTGTACTGCACCTGTGGCTGGTAGGCCATGTTGACGATCGGCCCGTGCCACTCGCCGAAGGTGTCGAACATGTCGCGGAACAATGCGAATGGTCGCGGATCCGGCGTGCCACCACCACCTTGCGCGAAGCAAGTGTTTGGTACTGCGAATGCAGAGAGTGCAATGACTGCTGCGCACAACGTTCGGATGTATGGAGAGATTCGGAAAGTCACTTGGAACCTCCTTCAGTGATAGAGGTGTTAGCAGTTGCACTTGCAACGGCCTTGCGTGGCACACGCATCGCAAACTCATTGACGGCTGTAGCGATCACCTTCGGATCTGCTCCAAGCTCAAAGCGCTTGAAGATGCGACCGCCCGGACCAACGAGGCAGGTGTCCGTGGAGTGTCGAACGGTGTACGAACCATCGGCTCGCTTTGGTTGAGGCTCGTACGCAGCACCGAACGTGCGCGAAGTTCGCACGATGGTTTCTGGATCACCCGTGAGCGCAATCAAAGGAACCGGCGCCTTGGACACGTAGTCCCTCAGCTTCGCTCCTTCATCGCGTGACGGATCAACGCTCACGAAGACGTAGCGCAACTCTGGCGGATTTGGCTCGGCTTTGAGAATGTCAGCGACATCCGAATAGGTGGCCATGTTGCGGGGGCACGCGCCGGTGCATTCCGTGTAGCCAAAGCACAGGAGCGCAAGTCCGTCAGAGAGTTGGTCGTCAGTGAACTCCGCGCCCTGCGCGTCGCGCAGCGCGAATGGGCCACCAACAGCGTTGGCATCGGCTGCTTTTAGGGGCAAATGCGCATCGGCAGGCTCTGGTCCGTAGCCATCGCCTGGTCGCACGGGTGGCATTGGCTTGCTTGGGTCGTAGACGCGGATCTTCTGCATCATGCCGCCATCCTCATGACAGAGGATGTGGCAGTGGAATACGAAGTCGCCCACAACGCACGGGCGTGTGAACGGGATCATGATCTCCACTTCGCCGCGGACCGGCATGGAGAAGGTGTCGTTATGAATATTGAACGGCTGCGGAACGCCGTTGATCTTCAGAATCTGGAAATCAAGTTGATGGATATGGAAGACATGCAACTCATCCGAGGAGTTGCGGACGGTCCACTTCTCTGTATCTCCATAACGCACGAGTTGGTCTATGCGCGTGCCATCGAAATAGCGGTTGTCAATACGGAAGTCATTCGGCGTTTCGCTAAAGACGATGGTGCGCTCGACATCGGGCTTCACCTTGCTCAGGTCGTCGAGCGGCGAGGGACCGTTTCGTGTCTGTGGCAGCGCGATTGGGTTTGCAACTGGGTCGCCAACGCACACCATGCTGAGTAGATTCTCTGCGGCGTATCCGTCGCCGTTGGGTCCGGTACGGATTTCTGAGGTGTGCAATTTGTAGCGACCGGGCTTGTCGAAACGAACCATGATCTCGATTCGCGCGCCGGCTGGTAGCGGCCAACGCGTGGCCTCGAACATCTTGACGGTGGGGTTGCCATCTACGCCCATGATCCAGAATTTCTCACCGCCAAAATCCAGGTTGTAGTAAATGTTGGTTGACTGATTGGCAATGCGCAGGAACTGCACTTCGCCTGGTTTGATCTCGATATCAGGGAATTTTTGGTCATTCACCAGTCGGTAAGTAGGCCATGATGTCTGGATGCCAAGCACCACTTCGCCACTCAGACCCTTCTGATAGTCGTGCAGCACAACGATGTGCTCCTTGACATCCTTCAGCGCGGGGTAGGCGTCAAGTGCACCTTCCACAATGATTGTTCCGGTGACGCCCTGCATCACCTGGCGCTGGCTAGTCTGGTGGGAATGTGCGTGGTACCAGTAGATGCCGGGCTGCTGGTACTCCGGGATCTTGATGCGGTACGTGTACTCGTGTCCAATCGGGATGATTGTGAACACGCTGTCGCCGTAGTCATCGGGTGAGACCTGCATCCCGTGAAAGTGGATGTTGGTGTTGTATTCACCGTCGTTGATCACATTGAGTTCGAGCGTGTCGCCTGCACGGAAGCGCAGCGTCGGTCCGGTGTAGCGGCCGTTGAAGCAAGATGTATTGAGCTTCTGGTCGCCTGCTTGCACTTCTTGCTTGCGAATATGAACCGTTGCCTTGCAGACACCATTCTCGCTGCTCACTACGGCAGGGTCCTGAAGGAGTGGGCGGGGATTCTCTGGATCCGAGCCAAACCAGGAAAGTCCAAACATCTCTTTGTCCTTGGCAGTGACCGTGCTGTCATCCGCCGTGCTTGTCGCGGCTTGCGCCGTTTGCGCCGGGGATGCCGTGGAAGACACCTGCGCGACAACGTTGTTCGGAAGAGCGGTTGCGAAGGTGAGGGCGATCGCGGCGAGAATGGTGGGGTGTTTCATCTGGTGATTCGTAGTGAAATTCAGTGGATGATGCATGGAAAGGATCGTGATCCCGATGGTCGGGAAGGGTACCCGGAATAAGTCGATGAAATCCACGTTGGGCGTCGCGCTTGAGTAGCCGGCAAATACACTTCGCGACATGCCCGCGCCTGAAGCTCCCTTGCAACCACCTGATTGGTCAGGCTTTCCGAAAATTCTGACAGCCCGCACACGCCTGCCGCGCGCAACCATCCTTGCGGTGCTTGTCGCCGCATTGGGTTACTTCGTTGACCTCTTTGACTTGGTGCTGTTCTCGATTGTCCGGATCCCCAGCCTGAAGGCTCTTGGCATCACCGACCCGGAACAGTTGACGCTCGTAGGGAAGCGCTTGTTAGACATTCAGTTAATTGGAATGCTTCTTGGCGGCATTGCATTCGGAATGCTCGGCGACCGACTTGGGCGCATTAAGGTTTTGTTTGGTTCCATCCTGCTCTATTCCGTGGCGAACATATTGAATGCGTTCGTGACCGATGTCTGGCAGTACGAAGTGCTTCGGTTTGTTGCGGGCTTTGGACTTGCAGGAGAACTCGGTGCGGGGATCACGCTCGTTGCGGAATTGCTGCCAACCTCCAAGCGCGGCATCGGCACCACGATCGTTGCCGCGGTTGGGCTGTCGGGCGCAGTTGTTGCGGGGATGGTTGGCACATACATCGAGTGGAAATGGTGCTACTTGGTGGGGGGAATCATGGGGCTCGCGTTGCTCGGGCTTCGTGTTGGCGTTGTCGAGAGTGGACTGTTCCGCAGCACGGAATCACAGAATGTCTCGCGCGGCAATCCATTGCAATTGCTCTGGCCGCCGCGGCGCTTTGTGCGCTTCGCGGCGGTGGTCCTCTCCGCAATGCCCATCTGGTTTGTCGGCGGCGTCATGTTCATCTTCGGGCCAGAGATCGGCAAGGCGATGGGAATTGCAGAACCCATCATGCCGGCGAAGGTCATCTTCTGGGCGTACGTTGGGGTGGTTGTCGGCGATGTTTCGAGCGGTGCCATCTCGCAATGGCTGAAGAGTCGCACTCGCACCATTCTGTTGTTCCTTGCATTCTTAGCCGCGTCCATCGCGCTGTTCTTCGCGATTGCGCCACAGAGTGATCGCGCCTTCTATTGGATGATGTGTCTTGTCGGCGCGTCGACCGGCTACTGGGCGGTGTTTGTTACCACGGCCAGCGAACAGTTTGGAACCAACCTTCGCGCGACGGCGGCTACAAGTGCACCGAACTTTGTGCGAGCGATGGCCGTCCCAATCACATCCATCTGGTTGGCAATGAAACCCGGCATGGGCGTCGTGCAGGCCACTCTTACGCTCGGAATTTGCTGTGTGGCAGTAGGAATAGTTGCTGCGCTCGCGCTGGATGAAACATTTCATCGCGATCTTGACTATCTCGAAAGATAGGCGGCGACTTGCGGGGATAAAGTGATCGAGCCATGACACACACGTTCGCTGATCGAATCGTCCTGCAGAATCGCCTGTTTGCCGAGTTGTCACGAACGTTCGGGATCGAGGTGCCGCTCTATGACCGTGCGCTCTTGGTGAATCGTGCTACCAACGAGGCGGTCTGCGAGGCGATTTCGAAGCTGCATCGCGGCTTTCATATCACTGCGGACCAGCTGGAACGAACGAGCGGCGAGCGGCACGGTGCAATCCGCATTGGTCGCCCCGATGAATTCCGATGGGTAGCGCGCTTCTTCGGTGCGTTTGGCATGGAGCCGCACAACTTCTATGACATGACGGCCATTGGTCCAAAGAGTCAGCCGATCATCGCCACGGCGTTTCGCTCCGTGCTGCGTCCGGAGCATCGCGTGTTCACATCGTTACTGATGACGGACTACTACGATCCCGCCACACGCGCGCGCATTGATGCATTGTTAGCGAAACGCACGGTCTTCTCTGATCGCGCCAAGGAACTGATAGAGCGTTGCGAGCGACAGGGCGGTCTTTCCACTGAGGACGGAGAAGCCCTCGTTCGCGAGGGTGTGGAGCGGATCTTCAAGTGGACCGGTGCGGCGCGCGACATTGGGCTCTACAAGGACCTATGCGACGCTGGTTTCAAGATTGCCGCAGATATTGCGTGTGTCGAGAACCACCACCTAAACCATCTGACGCCAAATACGCTTCTGATGGACCTGTACACAACATCTATGAAGCATTGCCTCGGCGAGTTGGACGAGGCCGCGTTCCGTCTCCGCGCCACGCTTGCACTTACCCGGCTTGCGGCAGTTGCTGATCACGATTGGATGCGTCTCCACTTTAAGCATTTGAGTCATTCGGAGATTGATTCCTATCAGCGAGGGATAGTCACCGCCGCAGACATTACCGCGCTTGTTAATGGACTAGTGACCACCTTCCGTGGCGAGACTTTCCAACTGCAGAAGCTGAATCACGCTGGATTCAATGACTTTACCGAAGGCCCGCCCCAAGACATCCCGATCTTGCTTCGGCAGGATGCGTACAGGGCGCTCACCGAGCCAGTGATCTTTACACAAGACGATGGCAGCACCGTGGCTGCAACGCACACGGCGCGCTTTGGCGAGATAGAAGAGCGCTTCTACGCATGCACACCCAAGGGTCGCGAGATGTACGACCAGTGCCTCGCGCAGGCGGACGCAGCGCGTGACAAGGATCCAAAGTTGCCGCAGCGAGACTTCGCTGCATATGAAGCACTCTATGCAGCGCCATTTGCGCCGTTCCCGAAGACGCTTCCGGAACTCATCACGCGCGACCTTGTCTTTGCGCGCTTTGCGCCCACCGCTGCGGGTATCGCCGCCGCGCAGATCGGCGCAGTGACGTCGACGGACATGATGGAACTGATCCGGCACGGTTATGTCCAGTACGAAGGATTGCGCTACGAAGATTTCCTTCCGGTCAGCGCCGCTGGCATCTTTGCTTCTAACCTCAATCAGTATGGAGCGAAGAGCACTGCGGCGGTCAGGCCAACCTACACGCAGAAGCAGCTCGAGGACATCATGGGTCGTCCGATCATCAATGCCGCAACTATCTATGCGGGCATCGATGCGGCGTCTCGCGTGGATACATACGCGAAGCTTGGATTGATGGAGCGGCTACCTGCTGGGGAACGCGAGCGCATGCTGGGCGCGGTAGCACTCGCGGAGCGCGCCGTGGAATCGCTCTGCATACCCGCGGGAATCCATGAGTGGCGAGGCGCTCAGGCGGGCGCGTAATTCGGAGCGCAATGCAGTGAGTTGCGCGCGATCATTCGCAAGTTTCACGGCGATTTCCACGAACTCATCTGTTGTGCGTCCGAGCAGTTGTTCGCATCCGGTCGCGCGCAGCAGGCTGGTGCCGACGCGCGCCGCGTGGCGGTCGCCCTCTATGCAAACCACCGGAACGCCCATCCACATTGCTTCGCAGGTGGTGGTGGTTCCGTTGTAGGGCATCGTGTCGAGCGCGATATGGACGCGCGCATAAAGCCGGAGGTGTTCTTCGACGGTCTTCGTGTAGGCGATGGGATCAATGCGCGACGGGTCGATGCCGCCGGCCTGCATACGTGCCAGCAGGCGTCCAAGCGTTGTTGGGTCTGCAATCGATTTCGACTTAAGGAGGAGGCGTGAACCCGGCACCGCAGCGAGCACTCGCGCCCACACGGCGATCGTTTCGTCGCGGATCTTGGAGGTCAGGTTGAATGACCCAAATGTCACGGGCTGATCGGCGGGCGGCATTTCCGGCATCGGCGCGTTGGCGGGCGGCGTGTAGCAGAGGAAGCACGGATCAATCCGCGCGAGCCGCTCGGTGCAAAGTGCTTCGGCTCCTGCGGGATCCGTTGCGGAGTCGACGATTCGCCAGTCGACGCACGGATGCCCGGTGGTATTTGGGTATCCGATTGCAGAGACGATCACAGGTGCTGGCTTGCGGTCGAGGGCTGTCAGCCGTCCGCCGGATGTATGTCCACTGAGTTCCACCAGCACGTCAATTCGGTGTTCGCGAATGGCAGCGTCAAGTGCTGCGTCATTCAGCGGACTTGCGTCGACCCATGCATTGCACATCGCGCGGAATCGCGTTGTCATGGCATCGTTTCCGCGGTCGGCGGTGGTGGAGAATGCCACCAATGTCCACCCCGCCGGCATGTTTCGCATGAATGCTTCGGCGAAATAGCCCACTGAATGAGTTCTCAAGTCGCCAGAGAGGACGCCGATACGGAGTGGTCGATCTGGATCCGCGTCAGTGATCACCGCTGCCGCAGGCGGCGCGGCGCCCAGCGCGTACTTGCGGTGCTCGACGAAGATATCTGCGGTCGTGCGCGAAGTTGAATTCAGTGCGTAAAGCATCGTCCCGCGTAGTGCCCGGTCATTGGGGCGCTCCTCAAGCACGCGCATCATGCTGGCAATGGCTTCGTCGATGCGGTCGCCGCTTGCAAGCGCCGTTGATCGATTAAGTTGCATCTGTGTCCACTGTGGGTTGAGCAGAAGTCCACGATCAGCGATGGCAATGGCGCCTTCGACATCATTCAGATCAATGCGAACACTGGTCAGTCCGAGCATGGCTTGACGATGGTTCGGATCGATCGCCAGTGCTCGTTCATAGTGCTTCGCTGCCTCGGCATTTCGTCGCAACGAATGCAGGGCATTGGCGAGGTTGTTGTGCGCCGTTGCCGAATGTGGATCACTCACAGCGGCTTGCGCTAGGTGATGAACCGCCTGCTCGGATTGACCATTCTGCACGAGCAACATGCCAAGCAGGCCAATCACATCTTGCTGTCCGCGATTGATGCGGAGGGAGAGCCGCAGCGAGGCGATCGCTTGCTCGATGCGTCCGTTTCGCGAATCCTCCAGTGCCTTGGTAATGACGCGTTCATTGTTCATGGATATGTGCTCGGTGCAGCGTAGCGCGGATCAATGGCGCGCCTTCCATGATGGCGCGCCGCGTTGATGTGACATGCATCAGAACATCAGTTGCAGTTGAACTACCAAACTTGCATTGTTTCCCGAAGCCGAGAGCCCAAGACCGCCAGCGAGCTTTCGCGTTCCATTGACATCACCTGAACCAAATGGAACGATGACACGCGTGGTGAGTTTCACTTGGCGATCGCTGAAGTAGAAATTGGTGCCGCACTGTGCCATCCACGGAACATCAGCACCGTCCATCCAGCAACCTTCACCGAACACCTGAAAGTTAGGAGAAAGGAATGTGCTTCCTTCTACGTTGATTCCGGAGGCCCATTGCAGTTCTTGCACACCGGCAGGGTCGCGCATCAATGCAAACTGGGCGACAAGCGTGGTGCCAGAAAGCGTTGCGCGGACGTCCGTGGTGAATCCCTGTGCTGTAGGGGTGGGCGGCGATGTTGGATTCTGCGCGCGACCGCTTGACCACACGGTTCCCAATCCAAACACAACGCCGGGACTGGAATCTGGAAGGCTTGATTGCCATTCCAACTGCGCCCAATCTGCGCCGAATTTTGCTTCTGCACGCATGGCAACCGCGTACGAAAGATTGACTTCGGAGTTCCACGCTGGTGATCGGATGTTGAGTTGGCTAAAGGTCCCTACTGTGGCCCGCCACCAGTCGCACTGATATTTGGCAGTGATGCCAGTTTCCTTACCTGCACCGAATCGGTAGTTAAAGATGGAGTACTCGCCAGCAGTGATGCGGCTACTTCCAAAAAACTCACTCTCAATATCCCACGGAACATTCTGTAGCCCGACCGTGCTCGTGAAGCCATTTCCAAAGTCCTTTTTCACCCATGCATAGAGTGGCCGCAGTTCACCTGCCACGGTAACAAATCGGTCGGGTTGCGAGTTGTAATCGCCAAGCAGCATCCAGCTCACGGACGGGTCGACCACTGTTCCGGAGAACGTGATGTTCACGCGGTGCGTTTCCATGCCCCACTTGTTGTCATCGCTCACCTGGTTGCTTGCGGAGTTGAACACGAACCGAGTTTGGCTCATGACGTTCAACTTGAATGTCCAGCAACCATCGCTACTGCGGATGAATGCCCCGTGGTCGTATCCGCAATTGGCGCTATCGGTGAGGAAGGAATCCCGTGTTGCGCTGTCGGCAAGAACATCCTGCACCACGGCGCGAATCTGCGTGGCGCGCTCTTGATTGCCCCACGTCTCTTGCTGTGTAGAGCGAATCGATGCAAGATCCGCGCGCATGGCGGCCAACTCGCTCTGCAGGTTGATGGATTCAGGCGCGCTGAAGAACATGCGTCTTGGGAGACTAGGTTGAATGACCAGACTTCGTTGACTTTAGCAATGCGCGCAGGGCGGTTGTAAACTCACCGCGTGTCCCGAAAGCCAAAGAATCATGCTCATTGCTGCCGCCCTGCGCGGCTTCTGTAAACCGTGAAGCGCATTATTTCCGTCATTGCTTGTGTCTCTGCTGCCGTACTCGCTCTGTGGTGCGCGCCTGTCGCCGCGGACCGCAGGGCTGCTTCGATCGTGGTTCCCATTCTGATGTACCACCATGTTGGCAACTGGGGGCCGTCGCGCGCAGACTGGGCTCCGTGGGTGGTGTTGCCGGAAGACTTTCGCGCGCAGATGGACTGGCTAGTACAGCACGGGTACCGAACCATCAGCTTTCGCGAATTGATCGAGTGTGCATCGCGTGGTGTGGCGCCAGCAGGCAAGCCCGTCATCGTTTCCTTTGATGACGGTTGGGCTGCACAGTGCGGAGTCGTCCGCGATGAATTGATGCCGCGTGGAATGCGCGCAACACTTTTCGTCTACACGGGCGCCGTCGGTCCGGCGCCGAACGGGTCGGGGTATGTCTCCTGGCAAGAACTGCGCGAACTGGAGGCGGCTGGCAACGAGGTGCAGTCACACACGGTTTCGCACGCTCGGTTAACGGATGTCTTGCCCGCACAGTTGCAGGTTGAAATGCAGGAGAGCCGTCGCAAGATCGAGGCCGAGATGCACCATCCCGTGCAAGCGCTGGCGTATCCGTTTGGTTTGCACGACCGCGCCGTGATGCAGGCGGCGCGGGCGGCAGGCTATGAATGCGCGGTGCGTGCCGACGCGGATGTGTCAGTCGGCGAACCACTGCAATTTCGCATGCCACGCTTGCGGATGGGTTATGGCGAGGGTCTGCAGCGGTTTGAGGAGTGCATGTTGGGGAGTGCCGTGCCTGCTTTGACCAATAACTAATTCAATGACCGCCGAGGAATCCGTTCAACGGCCTACTACTCAGATTTACGCCGAATTTCGCGACGGGCGCGCCACAGCAGAGAATCTGGAGCGATCAACCCGCGTCAAGCGTGATTTATTCCAATCATTAGCAACTGTGATACTTGCGTTGCGCTGAAGTGGGGTTATTAATCCCGAGTCAAGGTTGCCGCAGTTTCCCGATTGCGGCAGTTGCTTGGTAGTTAGTTTCCCTTCACTCCCCTTACGAGTTCCCCACATGAAGTCTATTTCTCTTGTTGCCTTCACGGCTTCGGCTCTTGTTTCATCCGCAGCGACCGCCGGTTTGTCGGTGTATCAGCAGTATGAAACATGGGCATTTTGCGTGAACAACGGCATTCTTCTCCCGGGTGGCGTGCCGGAGACCATCATCACCGAGAACTTCAACTCCTACAGCGGGGCCTATGCCAATCCGCTCGTTGGGAGCACGGGTCCAATCGCGTGGACTGCGAATGCGGTTGACTTCAATGGCGCAACGCCGAGCCTCTTCGCAAGCAATGGATGGCTGTCGACTGCCGGTCCGGACAATGCACTGAACTTGACCTTTGCGCCTGGCGTGTACGCGGTTGGCGGCAACTTCTTCTCACGCAATGCGGCATTCGAGTTACGGCCGGCACTCATCGGCATCTTCTTCGAGGACGGCTCGTCGTCGATCCAGTATGTGACGTCTTCAACTGGCTTCTCAGGCTTTACTTCCCAGGGCTTGGCAATTTCAAGCATGTCGGTGCAGGTCTACTCATCCCCAGCTGGCGTGAACTATGCCGCCGTGGACAACCTGTACTTCGGTGTTCCGTCGCCAGGCGCCCTCGGACTGCTCAGCTTGGCAGGTCTTGTTGGCGGTCGCCGACGCCGCTAAAGCGCACAAGCCGCTCATTTCATCTGATACCCATAGACAGCAGGAGGCCATGTGCCTCCTGTTGTTCATTTTCCTTGGTCTCTTTCGGCGTGGAAGTGGCTGTGCTGCCCGAGATTTCATGCCTTTCCCGCTGATTCGCCGAGTGACAGGTGGAGGCTTACCCCATTCACGATCCACATCTGACCCGCGAAGCACTGGCCGAACTCCCCGCTGACATTGCACACAGCCCGTTGTTCAACGGGGATCTGGCGCCGACGCCCAAAGGTCGCCGCACTTGGACCACTTACAACTTCGCGGCACTGTGGATCGCCATGGCGCACTGCATTCCCACCTACCTGCTCGCTGGTGGTCTGATTGCCGTCGGTATGAACTGGTGGCAAGCGCTCCTCACTATCGGGCTTGGCAACCTGATCGTTCTGGTTCCGATTCTTCTCAACGCACATCCTGGCACCAAGTACGGCATCCCGTTCCCTGTGCTCGCTCGGAGCAGCTTCGGCACGGTCGGCGCCAATGTTCCTGCACTTCTGCGCGCGGTGGTGGCATGCGGTTGGTTCGGCATCCAGACCTACATCGGCGGCGAGGCAGTGCGCACCTTCTTGGTGGCCGCGTGGCCTGCGTTCGATCAAGTCGGCGGCGGCGCAATGATCATGGGTTTAGGAATTCCATCAGCGATCACCTTCATGATCTTTTGGTCGATCAACATCTTGATCGTTCTTGTGGGCATGAACGCGGTGCGAATCTTTGAGAATTGGTCGGCGCCGCTCATCCTGATCATGGGCGTGTGGCTTCTCTTCTGGATGGTGAACCGCGCCGGCGGGCTCGGGCCGATGTTCGACCGTCCGTCGTCGTTCGCAACCAACGCTGATTTCTGGAAAGTCTTTGTGCCTTCGCTCACCGGAATGATCGGCTTCTGGGCAACGCTCAGCCTGAATATCCCAGACTTCACGCGCTTTGGCCGTGGGCAGCGCGAGCAAATGCTCGGGCAGGTGCTTGGGCTTCCCACCACCATGATCGCGTTCAGCATGATGGCGGTGATCATTACTAGCGCTGCAGAAACCATTCTCAAGGGAAGTGACCCAAAGACGCTGTGGGATCCGGTAGTGGTGCTTTCGCAGATCACAAGTTCCAAGGCGCCCGCTGGCCTTGACGCGCCGTTGCTAGCAAGTGAAGGAACGCGCATTGTGGTGGCGGTGGTCAGCCTGCTGGGCGTGGCAGTGGCAACTATCAGTACCAACATTGCTGCGAATGTCATCAGTCCCGCCAATGACATTGCCAATCTTGCGCCACGGCACATTTCATTCAAGATGGGCGGTGTGATCACTGGCGTGCTCGGCATTCTCATCATGCCGTGGAAGCTGCTCGCGAGCGCAGATACGTATATCTTCGACTGGCTCGTCGGATACTCAGCGCTGCTTGGCCCGATCGCTGGCATCATGATTGCTGACTATTGGATTCTTCGGCGCAAGGAACTTGATGTGCCGGATCTTTATCGCACAACCGGCCGCTATGCAGGAACCAACTGGGTGGCAATTGGTGCGCTGCTTGCGGGCATCGCGCCGAATGTTCCGGGATTCCTGCATTCAGTGCATGTGCTTGGCGGCGAACCGGACATCTTCACTGCGATATATCCGTATGCGTGGTTCACGGGCGTAGCGATCGCAGGGACGACGTATCTGATCGGAATGCGCATTCGCCCTGGATTTGGCGTGCCGGCGCGGTGACGTGGAACGTGTGGGGTCTTAAACCGTGAGCGTCTTGGCTGCCACCGCGAGTAAGACAATCGCGAGTGCCACGCGCAGCCACTTCGGCGAGCACCAACTTGCGCCGATGCTGCCCGCGATCACTGCGGGCACAGAGCCAAGCAGCAGGCTGAGGAGCATGGATCCATCAACTAAGCCCGCAAAGAGGTAGCCAGTACCGGCAACCATTGCCAGTGGAATGGCGTGTGCGATGTCTGTGGCAATCAATCGGTGCGGCGTCATGCGCAGCGGATAGATGGCCACCAGCATCACGGTTCCCAGCGCCCCCGCGCCCACCGAGGTGAGCGCCACGAGCAATCCGAGCAGGCTGCCTGCGAATACGGTGAGCCCACCTTGCCGCTCTTTGAAGCGCGCAGGTGCCGCAATGCGTCGATTGCGAGCGACTGCTTGCAGCCACGGCGCCAGTACAAGACCGACCGCAGTCACTGCTACCACTGCACCGATCGCTTTCGTAAGCCACTCAATGCGCTCAAGCCTCATGCCGACCGCCATGAGCACTACCACAGCGATCGCTACTGGAATGCTGCCCATCCACAGTCGGCGCACCACTTGCCAATCGACATTGCCGCCGCGTTGGTGGATTGCCACTGCCGCCAGCTTCGTGAGCGGCGCGAACCACAGGTCCGTCGCCACAGCTGTCGCCGGCGCGATGCCGAAGAAGAGGATCAAGATGGGCGTCATGAGCGCGCCGCCGCCAACGCCAGTGAGTCCGACGACGCATCCAGTGACCGCACCCGCAATGACAAACGATCCGTCGATCATCCTTCGAACACCGCGTCCACAAGATCTAGTCCGCGGTCGATGATGTCAAACGATTCGGCCATCTGTTGCTCGGTGATGCAGAGCGGCGGATTGCACATGACCAAGTTCCACTGCAGCACCGTGAAGAGGCCGTTGTCTCGGTAGAACGTGCCGAGTTTGCCCATGACCGGATGGCTGCCGGCGTACGGAACCAGTCGCTCGCCGGCTGAATTCTTCTGCAGTTCAATCGTTCCAAAGAGGCCAATGTTGCGATGCTCTTTGATTGAGCGGTGCTTCTTGGCAAGGCGTTCCATATGGCCGCGCATCACAGTGCCCATGTGCGCGGAATGTTCAACCATGCCTTCTTCAACAATCACATTCACAGCGGCCAGTGCGCACGCCATGCACAGCGGGTGTGCGTTGTAGGTCAGTCCGCCCCAGAACACGTTGTCTTGGAAATGCGCAGCGATGCGGTCGCTGACAGCCATCACGCCGAGTGGCAAGTAGCTGCTCGTCAGGCCCTTCGCCATCGTGCAGATGTCCGGCACGATGCCGCCGTGCTCAAAGGCGAACAGTTTTCCGGTGCGACCCCAGCCGCACATGACTTCGTCGCAGACGAGCAGGATGCCGTATTTCTCGAGCAGCGCCTTGAGTCCCTTGAGGTAACCCTTCGGCGGCGGAAGAATGCCGTTCGTGCCAGTGACCGTCTCAATGAACATCGCGGCGATGTTCTTTGGGCCCTCGTACTGGATCACTTCTTCCAAGTATTTCAGGTTGTTGGTGACGATTTCTTCATCGGTGGTGCCGAAGCTGAATTCGTACGGTCGCGGGTCCATCACGCGCACAACGCCTGGCATGCCGGGCTCAGTCGGCCAGCGACGCGGGTCGCCAGTGAGGCTGATCGCTCCGTTGGTGGCGCCGTGGTAACTGCGGTAACGCACCAGAATTTTGTTGCGACCAGTGAAGAAG
Source organism: Planctomycetaceae bacterium (assembly GCA_947474065.1). Taxonomy (GTDB): domain Bacteria; phylum Planctomycetota; class Phycisphaerae; order Phycisphaerales; family SM1A02; genus UBA966. The sequence continues at coordinate 16,173 of CANJHD010000002.1, read as the reverse complement.
CGTGCCGCCTTGATGGCGTTCTCGTTCGCTTCAGCACCACCGAGCGTGTAGAAAAATGTGTTCAGGTCGCCGGGCACCAGTTCCGCCAAACGCAGCGAGAGTTTCGCGCGGATTTCGGTTGCCATGCCGGGGTACGCATAGGCAAGCGTGGCGGCTTGATCTTGGATCGCCTTGATCACCTTTGGATGACCGTGCCCGATGTTCACGCTCATCAACTGACTGTTGAAATCGATCCAGCGTTGGCCTTCGGGGCCATAGAGATAGATGCCCTCAGCACGCGCGATTGGAAGCGGATCCACCTTGCCAGTTGCGCTCCATGAGAACAGACTGTGCTTCTTGCACGCGTCGATTATTTCGCGCGAACTCATGTGGCCGGGAGTTGCGGGATGGCCGGAGGCTGCATCGGAGTGATTCGTGGTGTTCATGGTGTTTGTGGCTTTCTCAGCTCATCCAATTCTGGTCGCGTTGAAGTGCCCACTTGCTGGTGATCTTGCGCTGCCGCGTCCAGAAGCGGTAGCCGTCCCAACCAGTGATGTTGCCGTGACCGAAGCAGGAATCGTTCCAGCCGCCGAATCCAAACGGCTCGCGCGGCACCGGCACACCGATGTTCACGCCGCACATGCCGGCCTCCACGCGATCCATGACGCGGCGGGCGAGGTCACCACTTGAGGTGTAAATACTGCTGGCATTTCCGTAGGGATTGGCGTTCTCGATTTCGAGTGCCTTGTCCAGATTCGGCACGCGGATCACGCTGAGTACTGGTCCGAAGATTTCGTCGCGCGCCGCCGCCATGTCAGGTGTGACGCCCTCAATGATGGTGGGGCCGACCCAGTAGCCGCCTTCTGCGGCACTGCCCGCGCTCATCTTGCGCCCGTCGAGGGTGATCTTCGCACCAGCTTTTTCTGCCTCGTCGATGTAGCGAGTGATTCGAGCGCGCGCCGCGTCGGTGCTGACCGGTCCTAGATCCTTGCCGAGCGTGATCTTCGCAGCGCGCTCGCGTACAGCCTTGAGAATGTGATCGACATCACCAACAGCAAGCAGCACACTGGCGGCCATGCAGCGCTGTCCCGCGCATCCAGTGAATGACGCAACGATGTTCTCTGCTGTGACTTGCAAGTCAGCGTCAGGCACAACAATCAGGTGATTCTTTGCGCCACCGAGGCAGAGCGCGCGCATTCCGTTTGTGCTCGCGCGTCCGTAGACGGCCTTCGCCACCTTCGTGCTTCCTACAAATCCAAGCGCCTTGATATCAGGGTGATCGCAGAGTGCTTCAACCACTTCGCGTCCGCCTTGCACCATGTTGAAGACGCCCGCGGGTAGCCCCGCCTGTGCCAAGAGTTCTGCGAGCCGCAGCGTCGAGAGCGGAACGCGCTCGCTCGGCTTAAGAACGAAGGAATTACCGCCGACCAAGGCTTGCGGCAGCATCCAGAGCGGAACCATCATTGGGAAATTGAAGGGCGTGACGCCAGCGACCACGCCGAGCGGCACATATGCCAACTCGCAGGCAACGCCGCGGCTCACTTCAAGTTGATTGCCAGCCGCAAGATTCGGAAGCGAGCAGCCATATTCCACGCATTCGATGCCTTTTTCTACTTCGGCTTTCGCTTCACTAAAGACCTTGCCGTTCTCGTGCGAGAGGAGCCAGGCAAGTTCGTCCAGATTCTTGAGCATCAGTTCGCGCAAGCGGTAGAGCACATGCGCGCGGTCGCGGATGGGCCACTGTCCCCAGTCGCGCGCGGCAGCAGCGCCGGCCTTCACGGCAGCATCCACATCATCCTTCCCGCCCATCTTTACCTGCGCAATGATCTTTCCAAAGCGCGGGTTGATCACATCTTGCACCACGGTGCTCGAGATCGGGTCGCGCCAATGGCCGCCGATCCAGTTGCGTGCGGTGGTGTAGGTGACGAAGTCGTCACTGCTAGCGGAGAACGGTTTCATTGCCGGTGCGATTGGTGCTGCTGTCATGGTTTGTTTCTCAGGTCCGGGTGACTGCGGTCGGTTGTGCGAGTGCGTTGCGCACGGCGAGCGATTGCGCGAAATCTGCAAAGGCGGGGCGGGGCACATACTGACCCCATCCCTTCGTGGCGTTGAGCTTTCCGTCTTTCCAGAGCACCGCGCCGCGTGAAAGCGTGACCGCGGCATTGCCAGTGACGGTCATTCCCTCAAAGACATTGAAGTCGCCGTTCTGATGATGCGTGCGTGCAGAGATCGTGCGAGTTGCGGCTGGATCCCACACCACTATGTCTGCATCACTGCCAACTGCGATCGTTCCTTTGCGCGGATAGCAATTGAAGATGCGAGCGGCGTTGCTACTTGTGAGTGCAACAAACTCGCTCGGGGTGATGCGTCCGGTGCCGACTCCGTTGTGCCAAAGAACACTCATTCGGTCTTCGATGCCACCGGTGCCGTTGGGGATCTTGCGGAAGTCGCCACGTCCAGCGCGCTTCTGTGCGGTGTCAAAGACGCAATGATCAGTGCCAATCACTTGAATCGTGCCAGACTGGATACCGCGCCACAGTGCTTCCTGGTGCTCGCGTGGTCGGAACGGCGGACTCATGACATAGTGAGCCGCTTGATCCCAGTCTTTGTTGCGATAGGCATCTTCGCTGATCATCAAGTGCTGAATGAGCGCTTCGCCGAAAGCTCGCTGGCCTTCACCGCGCGCGCGCGCAATTGGGTCGAGCGCATCGCTGCAACTCGTGTGCACTACATAAAGTGGAACGCCAATGACTTCGGCAATACGCAGCGCGCGATTGCTCGCTTCGCCTTCAACTTCCGCGGGGCGGGACAGTGGATGGCCTTCTGGTCCAGTAATGCCGCGCGCAAATATTTCGTTTTGGAAGTGTGCTACTAACTCGCCATTTTCAGCGTGAACGAGGCAGATTCCGCCGAGGTCACGGACGCGGATGAAACTCTTCACAAGCACCGAATCATCCACCATGATGGCGCCCTTGTACGCCATGAAGTGCTTGAAACTATTGATGCCGCGGCGCGTGACTTCGGCCATCTCGGCATGCGTGCGGTCGCTCCATCCAGTGATCGCCATGTGGAATGAGTAATCGGCGGCAGCCTTGGCAGCGCGACCGTTCCAAGTATCAAGCGCCTCAAGCAGGCTCTGCTCTGGACCCGGAATCACGAAGTCAATGATCATGGTGGTTCCACCGGCTGCCGCAGCTGCGGTTCCAGTGAAGAAGTCATCTTTCGAAACCGTTCCCATGAACGGAAGTTCCATGTGCGTGTGCGGATCGATGCCGCCCGGCATAACAAACGACCCGCCTGCTTCGATCACGCGCGCTCCAACCGGAGCCTGCAGATTCTCGGCGACGGCAGCCACTTTCTGGCCAGCGATAAGTACGTCCGCGCGCCACTGCCGATCAGCCGTGACAACTGTTCCGCCGCGAATCAAAGTGGTGTCGCTCATAGTTGCCTTACTGACGAGTAATTTCTGGATACGCCTCGGGGCGTCGGTCGCGATAGAACTGCCAAACGCTGCGCACTTGATCAATGACGCCGAGGTCAAGGTCTGCCACGAGTAGTTCGTCGTTGTCTTCGCTTGCCTGCGCGACGGTTTCACCGCGCGGGTTCACAAAGTAGCTGGTTCCATAGAACTTTCCGATGTTCCACGGCGCTTCGGTGCCCACGCGATTGATGCAGCCCATGTAGTAACCGTTCGCCACCGCATGCGCGGGCTGCTCGATCTTCCACAGGTACTGCGAGAGCCCGGCCACCGTCGCTGACGGATTGAAGACAATCTCCGCGCCGTTCAGACCAAGGCAACGTGCGCCTTCTGGAAAGTGGCGGTCGTAACAGATGTACACGCCGATGGTGGCGTAGCGCGTCTTGAAGACGGGGTAGCCGCCGTTGCCTGGCTTGAAGAAGAACTTCTCGAAGAAGCCGGGGTTGACTTGCGGAATGTGTTGCTTGCGGTACTTGCCAAGGTAGGTGCCATCGGCGTCGTACACGGCCGCGGTGTTGTAGAAGACACCGCTCATTTCGCGTTCGTAGACCGGAACGATCACCACCATCGAATATTTTTTGGCAGCGTTAGCAATCAGATCAGTGGTCGGGCCAGGAACTTCTTCAGCAGCTTCGTACCAGCGCGGATCTTGGCTTGGGCAGAAGTACGGACCATTGAAGATCTCTTGCAGACAGAGAATCTGTACGCCCTTCTTGCCAGCGTCCTCAATCATGGCGAGGTGTTTGTCCACCATGGCCTTCTGAATTTCCTTGACGGGGCGCTTCTCATCGTTCAGTGGATTGCTGCACTGGATAAGGCCGCAGCGGACGATCTTGCTCTTGGTAGTCATGTGGTGTCCTCGTGTCTCAGGTGCTCAGTGAGCGCCCTTTTTAGGGCGAAGAGTCTTGCCTTCGTGCAGGAATTCGTTCCAGCTGGCTGGGGAATGCCCATTGTCCACCGGAGTCATGGTGATGCAGTTTGGTACCGGGCAGACGATTTGGCAGAGGTTGCAGCCAACACATTCCGCCTCGTCAACATGCGGCACGCGTGTGTCTTGTTGCGGATGGATGCACTGATGCGCGCCGTCGTGACACGCAGCCACGCAGAGCTGGCAGCCGATGCACTTGTCGGCATCGATCTTGGCCACGGTCTCGTAGTTCATGTCAAGGTGGCCCCAATCTGAGTAGGCGGGGATGGCCTTGCCGACCATCTGGTCGATGCGATCGAAACCATGCGTGCGCATGTATTCGTGCAGGCCGTCCTTCATGTCCTCCACAATGTTGTAGCCGCGCAACATGACTTCTGTGGCAACCTGCACGGTGCTCGAGCCGAGCAAGATGAACTCCACTGCGTCGCGCCAGTTGCTGATGCCGCCGATGCCACTGATCGGTAGTCCAAACTCCTTTTCGCGCGCAAGTGCCGCCACCATGTGCAGCGCAATTGGCTTGACCGCCGAGCCGCAGTAGCCGCCGTTGGTGCTCAGATTGCCAACCCGTGGCAACGGGATGAATCGATCAATGTCTACGCCGATGATGCTCTTAATAGTGTTGATCAGCGATACGCCGTGCGCGCCGCCGCGTCGAGCAGCGAGTCCGTGCGGCACAATGTTGCCGACGTTCGGAGTCAGCTTCACCAAGACGGGCACCGTGCTGTACTTGACGGCCCAGCCGGTGATCCGTTCGTTCACAGCAGGCTCTTGGCCGACGGCGCTGCCCATGCCGCGCTCGCACATTCCGTGCGGGCAGCCGAAATTCAACTCAAGGCCATCGGCACCAGCATCAATTGATTTTTTGATGATTTCCCGCCATTCCGCCTCGGTTTCCACCATGAGGGAGACAATGATCGGGTTCTTCGGGAACAGCCGCTTGGTCTCGGCGATTTCTCGCAGATTGGTTTCAAGCGGGCGATCGGTGATCAGTTCGATGTTCGTAAAGCCCGCCGCTTGCACGCCGCGGATGGTGTGCCCGGCGAAACGACTTGAGACATTCTGAATCGGAACGCCCAGTGTCTTCCACACCGCGCCGCCCCAACCGGCCTCGAACGCGCGTTGAATCTGCCGACCGCTGTTCGCCGGCGGGGCGCTTGCGAGCCAGAATGGATTTGGCGATTGGATACCACCAGTATTTGTGCTTAGGTCAGGCATGTGACTTACCTCCAGTGCTCGCGGGCTTGCTTCCCATGATCCCCGTGATTCCCATGATGGCAGCATCGATCGCGTGCGCCGCAATCTTTCCTTCAGCCACCGCATTCACCACTTCCTTGCCGGCGTTGGTGCAGTCGCCGCCGGCGTACCAGCGCGGTCGCCCGGTATAGCCGTGCTCGTCCACCATGATCCGTCCGCGCTCAACGCGAATACCAGTCAGCGAATCGAGCATGTGGCCTAACTTTGATTGCCCGATCGCCATGAGCACCAAGTCTGCTTCGAGCGCAAACTCCGTTCCCGGTATCGGCTTCTTGTTGTCATCAACGCGCACGCACTGGACGCCTTGCACGTGGCCAGTTCCAGTCAGCGCCGTCGCCACTGCCTTCCACTCTGCGGTAGCGCCCTTGCTGAATGCAGCCGACCACTCATGTGCGTATCCGCTCATTCCATCCTGAGCACCGCGATAGAGCATGATGACCGATGGAACGCCCAAGCCGCGCAGTTCGCGTGATGCGTCGACGGCGGTATTTCCGCCACCAATCACCACCGCGTGCCGAACCTTGGAAAGGTCGATTTTGCCTAGTTTCATGCGCTCAATCCATGCAACGGCGCCCTGCACGCCAACAAGATCTTCGCCAGGAATGCCCAGTGAACTGTCAGCGCCGAGACCAGCGCCAACAAACACTGCGTCGAAATCTTTCTCGAGCGATGCAAGCGAAACCTGTTCGCCCACGTTGACGCCAGTGCGCACATCAATGCCGCCGATGGAGAGCACCCACTCTGCTTCCGCAAGCGCGCGTTCAGCTTTCATCTTGTACGGAGCAACGCCGCTCGCATTGAGACCGCCAATAGTGTCCTTGCGCTCAAAGATGGTGCAGGCGTGACCAAGGCGGCGCAGTTCGTGCGCTGCAGCCAAACTTGCCGGGCCTGCGCCGATCAGCGCCACGCGCTTTCCGGTGTCCTTGCCGGCTTCGAAGAATTTCCATCCTTCGGCGAATGCAACGTCGGTGGCGTAGCGCTGCAGCTTGCCGATGGCGATCGGCGGCTGCTCCATCTCGTTGTAGACGCAAGCGCCAACGCACAGCACTTCCACTGGGCAGACGCGCGCGCAACTCATGCCAAGAATGTTCGATTCAAAGATCGTCTTCGCGGAGCCATGCACATTGTCCGTAGAGATCTTGCGGATGAACTGCGGGATGTCGATGTGCGTGGGGCACGCGGTAATGCACGGCGCGTCGCTGCAGAACAGGCAGCGATTGGCTTCTACCATCGCGGCGTCGCGGAGTAGCGGAAGCTTGAAATCCTCGAAGGCGGTTTCGGCGCGATTGGCGGGGAGGTGGGAATTCATGTGTGTATGAGAGACGCGGCCGGAGATATCCGACCGCGTCTCTGGATTGTTCAGATTACCTTTACATGACCATCCGCCACCCCGTCCGCCGGACGAATACTCAATAGACGCTGGCAGGGAAGTAGTACTTCGCCGCGTTCGCGGGGGTTACCAAGTCCACATCAATCATCAGGTGCTGGGGCATGTACCGCATCTTCTCAGCGCGCTTGTCGCCGTTCAGTACACCAGCGGCCAACTCCATACCCGTGGCGATCATTGAAGGCGGATAGGTGACGTCTCCCGGGAACATCGGGTCCTTATCCATGACGCGCTTGATGATGTCCTTCATGCCAGCGCCGCCCAGAATCCAGACTCCTTCGACACCCTTCTCGCGGAGCGCTTGTTCTGCGCCGAGTGCCATGTCATCATCGGAGGCCCAGATGGCGTTCAATTTCCCCGCCTTCTGTAGCAGGGTTTCGGTCACTTCGAGTGCCTTCTGGCGATTCCAGTTGGCAGCCTGCTGTCCGACGATCTTGATGCCGGGCTCAGCCTTGAACACTTCAAGTGCCGCGGTGACGCGGTCGGTGTTGACGGTGCACGGGATGCCTTCAAGCACAATGATGTTGCCGGTGGCCTTGCCCTTGCCACCGAGCTTGCTCACCATGAATTCCGCACTCTTGCGACCAAAGGCTTTGTTGTCGCCTTCAATGAAGATGTCGGCCACGGGCTTAAGAAAGCCGCGATCAACATTGATCACCAGGATGCCGCGGTTGTGCGCCTCTTCGGCGACCGGGGTAATCGGTGCAGACTCTGTTGCAAGAATGACCAGAGCATCGACCTTCTTGGCCATGAGCGTCTCAATGTCAGAGACTTGCTTCTCTGGAGTTTCGGCAGTGGCGATCGTCCACTCGATTTCAGGGTGCAACTTCGAGCACTCCTTCGCCCACCACACCACGCCTGCGGTCCAGCCATGGTCTGCAGCAGGAATGGAGACGCCGATCTTCTTTGTTGCAACAACGGGCGCGGGGGTTGGCTGAACCGGCGAAGATGCGCGTGGTGCATCAGGTGCCGTAGCAGCAACGGTGAGCAGGGCGGAAACGGTAAGTACGGCGGCCGATGAAAGAGCCACGAAGCGATGTGTAAGCATGCGGCGAAGAGTACTGCGATTGATTCATGCTCGCGACCCGCGCTGCACCAGAACCGCCAGCACAATCACCGTGCCCTTCACCGCGCCTTGCCAATACGGACTCACGCCGGAAATCGTCAGAATGTTGGTGATCATTCCAAGGATCAGCACGCCCACGACGGTGCCCCAGACTCGCCCGAAGCCACCCCGCAGGCTGGTTCCGCCGATCACCACTGCAGCAATGGCGTCAAGTTCGCTACCGAGTCCAAGTTGCGATGTTGATACGGAATTCATGCGAGAACTCTGCACCAATCCCGCAATGCCTGCAAATGCTCCCATCAGGGCATAGACGCGAAACCGGATCCACGCCACCGGCACACCGGCGTAGCGCGCGGCAGTTTCGTTTGCGCCGATCGCCACCAGTTGTCGCCCGAAGCGTGCGCGCGAGAGGAACCATTGTGCTGCAATCGCCACTGCAAAGAAGATCACGGTGCTCCATGAAATGGTCAGTGCCTTTCCCGCACTGTTCTCAGCAAATGGAAGCGGAATGCCACCGCGCCCAAGTGCACTGAACATGGTTGGGCTCTGCGATCGGATTTCGCCAGCCTCAGCGATAGCAAGCGCAATGGAGCGAAACGCAGCGAGTCCGCCGAGCGTTGCAATGAATGGCGCGATTCGCCCAAACACGATGAGTGCGCCGTTCAGCGAACCAGCAGCAGTGCCCGCAAGAATGGTGAGTACTACGCCGGAAATCACTGCACTTGGCTCACTCCATCCCGCGCCGATGAGCCCGTTCATGGCAGTGGTTCCAACAGCAGCCGCAAGCACCACCATGCTGCCTACGGAGAGATCAATACCCGCCGAAACAATGACCAGTGTCATGCCAACCGCAAGGATGCCGACCGCCGCATTCTGATTGAGCAGATTGCGAAAGTTCTCCATGCTGAGAAAGTCGCCGCCCTGCTTGAGAGCGCTCACTGCAAAGAGCAGTACAAACGCAACCACCACGCCCCAGTGTTCAAGAAAGCGTTGCATGCGAACAGCGAGTCCGGTGTGTGAATTGCTCATGAAGTTCCTTGCCTATCGGCACTCAGCCCGGAAGCGATACGAACGATGCGCTCATCGCAGCCAACCTGAGACAGATGCTCACGCGTTACCTCGCCTGCCACGGATCCTTTGCGCATCACTAACACTCGATGGGCGATGCCAATGAGTTCAGGTAGTTCAGAGCTGATCACAATGCACGCCAAGCCTTCCTGTGCAAGGGCAGCAATGATTCGGTAAATCTCAGCTTTGGCGCCAACATCTACGCCGCGCGTTGGCTCATCAATGATGAGGACATTTGGCCGAGTTTCTAACCAGCGTGCTAACACAAATTTCTGCTGGTTCCCGCCGGAAAGCGAAGAAATCGCTAGTCCTGGTCGTGCGCAACGGATGGCAAGCTCATTTATCCAGCGTGCCGTAACTGAACGCTCTTTAACATCATCAAGGCGCGCACCAGCGAGTTGCGAAAATGCATCCAGTGATGGAAGCGTCATGTTGACAATGCAGGAGAGCGAGACATGTAACCCGCGTCCTTTGCGGTCTTCGCTCACATACGCAACCCCGGCGCGCATCGCTGCGCGCGGGTGCGCAAATGCGTGGGTGCGACCAGCAACGCGGATCTCGCCCGCAGCGCGGCGTAGTCCGACAATCGCTTCCGCTGTTTCGGTTCGCCCGCTGCCAACAAGCCCAGCCACGCCAACAATTTCGCCGGGTCGCACCGTCATCGAAATACCGCTCGAGCGGCCCACTGCACCAAACTCTATGAGTTCGATGGCGGCATCGGATCCGGGTCTCGCGGTTCCTTTGACTGGATATATCGAACCAAGTTCGCGACCGACCATCGCGTGTGCCAATGTGTCTTCATTGGCAATGGTGCCATCGGCTGATTGCAAGACCCCCGCGGAATTTCGCGTGAATTGAGCGACTAATCGCCCATCGCGAAGGACGCTGATCTGATCAGCAATATCGACAACTTCGTCAAGATGATGAGATATGAAGATCACGGCGCGACCCTCGTCGCGCAGGCGGCGCAGCAAGTTCAACAGTTTGCGGGCCTCATACTCGCCGAGTGCGGCGGTGGGCTCGTCAAGAATTAAGACTTGCGCCTCGCTCGCAAGGCACTTTGCAATTTCAACATATTGTGAATCAGCAATCGAAAGTTCGCTCACTGCACAGGAGAGGTCAAGTTCGGCGCCAAGCATGGAAAGTACTTCGCGTGCGCGGTCTTGCTGTCGTCTGCGATCGACGGCAATCCCTGCGAGCAATGTCGGCTCGCGCCCGAGCAGCACATTCTCAGCAACGCTGAGTGTTGGAACGAGATTCAGTTCCTGGTGCACCATGGAAATGCCGGCGCGAATCGCCGCGCGCGGGCCGCGTAGCACCGTCGGTTGGCCATTCAGCAGCAGTTCCCCTGCATTCGGCGCAACTGCGCCAGACAGCACCTTCATCAGCGTGCTCTTTCCCGCGCCGTTCTCTCCAACAATGGCGTGGATCTGACCGGCGTGGAAGTCCACGGTGACGGCATCAAGCGCGCGCACACCTGGATATTCCACAGTCACACTGCGCACACCCATATGCGGAACCGGCGTGGTGACTGCTCCGCCGCCGCGAGTACTTGACTGCGACTCCATCACGCCTTCTTGAGGAAGCAGGTCTTAAGAACGAATGTTCCTTTGCCATCGCGTACTTCAACTTCTTCGGCGTTGGATGTCAGGCGGATGTTCTTATAGGTGGCGCCACGCTTGATGGTGGTATTGGCGCCCTTCACTTTCAGATCTTTGATAAGCACAACGGCATCGCCCTCATTGAGAAGCGTTCCGTTGCTGTCTTTCACAATCACGGTCCATTCGTCGGTTTCGTCGGGCATGTAATTTCCTCTTTGTCACCTATGGCACTGACGGACTTCTAGACCTCTCGGTGCGTAGGAATATGAATCGATATCGATGGGAGATCAGCATGGCGCGCGCATCAAGAGTACATCACTGCGCCAGTGGGTTCACTTGACTCGAGTTGCTCGGCCGGTATTGCTTGGCGCGCCGTCGGGGCGCCCATTGGAATCGGCGGCGGTGCCTGGCTTCCAAGACCGCACTTCGATTTCAGCGCCAACGGTATGCAGTTCATCGCACCATCCGTTCGCCCAACGAATTCGGAGGCAATTGTCGGCGATCCACCAGCATCCCACCTTCACATCGTCGATGGTCTTCCATGCCACGTGGCTCGATTGGATTGCCACCGCAAACTTCTGACCGGTGGTTGACTGCGCCATTGGCAGTTCGTACACGCCGATCCACGCTGCGTAACTCGCTGCAGTGCGGATTGCCTGGCCAAAGTTCGTAGGTGGGCCATCGCGCGCAACGCCAGGCCCCCACGAGCGTTTCGCAAGTTCACCGGTTGGTTTGTGCAGGATCACGTCGCGCCATCCGTCGATGTAATCGATAACGATGCGGCCCCCAGCAATCACCCAGTGGCCTGATTCGCCGAGTGCCCCGTGCGGTCCCTTCGACCAGTTACTCACCGCGCCGCCATCGGCCGCAAGTACCACATCAAAAGTCACATTCTCATCGTCGACAAGCGTCCAGACGCCCGCGGCATCCGCAGCGGCAATCGGTGCACCGATCGGCTCAGCATTGAGTACTGGCGCAACTGTTTTTTCCTTTAGTTCAAAGTCGGCGGTGATGATTCCCATGAAGCGCCCGTCCTTCTGTACGGGTGCTGAGAAAGTAATCATCTCGGTGTCGCCACCTCCAGCATCAAAGTACGGCTCGGACCACATCGGCTTGCCAGACTTTCGCGGCAGGGCGAACCACGGGAGTATCGGATAGTCGTAACCATCAACTGCAAGTGAACGGTGCGCGATCTTCCCGTTGCGACGGTACGCGTACGGCGCCAATTGCTTGCCAGCATATGCAGGGTCGAGCGCAAAGGTGCTGCCGTATGCCTCGGGATGATTGGCAAGAATCTTGTCAAGCACTGGATAAATCGACTCTTCGTTCAAGGTGATATTTGCCAGTTCGGCAGACTCAGCCTTGATGGAAGTCTCAAGCGTGGTTCGTTCCGTTTCCGTCGGCACAACCCACTCCGGAGTCTTGCAGCTTGCAAGCATGAGGAGCGGTAGGAGTGCGAACGCGGCGAGAGTGTTGGTCGGAAGTGTCATGGCGCGCGAACTGTATCCGCTCGACGCAGTACTCCGCAGTCACGCAGAGGTAGTCATGCTGAGAGCCACCGCCTCGGCCACCTTGATTCCGTCAATACCTGCCGACAGAATGCCACCCGCGTAGCCGGCGCCCTCGCCGGTTGGAAACAACCCCAGCGTGTTCAGGCTCTGAAGGTCTTGGTCTTCGCGCGTGATACGAATCGGCGAAGAGGTGCGCGACTCCACCGCTGTGAGCACAGCATCAGGAAGGTCAAAGCCCTTGATTTGCTTGGCAAATGCAGGAATCGCCTCGCGAATTGCTGCGATCGCGTAGTCAGGAAGCGCAGAGGAAAGGTCGCAGAGGTGTACCCCAGGCGTGTACGAAGGAGTCACCGCGCCAAGCTCAGTCGATGCTCGCTTTGCCAAGAAGTCTCCAACCAACTGGCCCGGCGCTTCATAGTTGCGACCGCCGAGTTCATACGCGCGTGATTCCCAGAATCTCTGGAACGCAATGCCCGCAAGCGGATCGCCTGGATAGTCCTCTTCCGGCGTGATGCCCACCACAATGCCGGCGTTTGCATTGCGCTCGCTGCGCGAATACTGGCTCATGCCGTTCGTTACAACGCGACCTTCCTCAGATGTTGCCGCAACCACGGTTCCGCCCGGGCACATGCAGAATGTGTAGACAGACCGACCATTGCGCGCATGATGCACCATCTTGTAATCAGCTGCACCCAAGAGCGGGTTGTCAGCATTACTTCCATACCTGCACTTATTGATGAGCGACTGCGGGTGTTCAATGCGGAACCCAATTGAGAATGGCTTGGCCTCAATATGCACATGGTGACGATGCAGCATCGCGAACGTGTCGCGCGCACTGTGTCCAGCGGCCAACACCAGATGATCGGTTGCGATGCGCTCGCCACTTGCCAGCACCACGGCACGCACGCGCTGTGATCGAGCGCCACCACTTGCAGCCGCAATCTGCTCGAATTCAATGTCATCTACGCGGCTTTCGAACCGAATTTCACCGCCAAGCTCAATGATCTTGGCGCGCATTCGCTCCACCATTGCAACGAGCCGAAACGTGCCAATATGCGGCCTGCTTACAAAGAGAATCTCTTCTGGCGCGCCTGATGCAACGAATTCTCGAAGCACCTTGCGCCCATAGTGCTTTGGGTCTTTGACTTGGCTGTACAGCTTGCCATCGGAGAATGTGCCAGCGCCGCCTTCGCCGAACTGCGTGTTTGACTCGGTGTCCAAGATGCCCTGGCGCCACATCTTGAATGTGTCCTTGGTGCGTTCGCGTACTGCCTTGCCGCGTTCCAAGATCAGCGGACGGAAACCGGACTGCGCCAATATCAATCCTGCGAACAGTCCTGCCGGTCCCATGCCTATCACGATTGGCCGAGGCGCTTGCGTGGCACTTGCTGTTGCGCGTGCAACGAACTTGTATTCGGTATCGGGCGTGATGCCCATCTTCGCGTTGCGCTTCGCGCGCGCGAGTACGCCGTCTTGATCGCGCACTTCTACGTCCACCGTGTAGACGTACAGAATCGCGTACGGCTTGCGGGCGTCAATGCCACGTTTGTAAATTTCAAAGCGGATCAGGTCCGCTGCTGGGATGCCAAGACGCGCAAGAATCGCCGGACGCAATGCGTCGGCAGGGTGCTCAAGCGGAAGTGTCAGTTCGTTCAGTCGTAGCATCTCTGTGTCAGCGGGTTCGCAACGCTCACTCTATCTTCGCGGGGGCTGGCGGAAGATGGAGCGACATGACGAATTGAAACCCGAAGACGGGGTACGCCATCCGCACCCGATACAGTTGCAGTGCATTCAAGTCTTGCCCTAACTCCCCGGCGACGCGCGCCAACATTTGGCGATAGTTGGGCACTTCCGGCAGCTCGAACGAGTGGTTGCGCGCCTGATAAATCTCTACGGTCTCGGGAACCGCGGCTCGGTCGATGTCGCGCCACGCATCGTTTGGGTTCGCTGCGCCTCGCATGCTCGGCGCGTAGACACTCAGTAGCGGGAATTCATCGGTGAAAGTGCCGACTGGGGCGAGCATGTCAAAGACCAACAACTTGACCGGCGCATTCGGCTGCGCAAACGGTCCGACGAGCGGTCGCTCGGGCCGCGCATAGCGCGATCGCCATTCCGGTAATCGCACGATCGCCAGCATGTCGGTCAAAGCGTGCTTGCCGAGTCCCGATTGCCTCAGGCGATACATCATCTTCCCGCCCATGGTGTCGAGATCAAGTGCCGCCGGCTTGTTCGTATAGAGATCCTCAAGTGAGAGCGTGCTTGATGGGATATTTACAGCATCAGTGCGCGCATTCGCCACCTCGCCGATTGCGTCGAACGCAAATGTCACCGGAACATCGCTTCGTAGCCGCCGCAGTGCAATGAATCCTTGCAGCATGGTGGCGGACAGAATCTCTGGATTCCCTTTATTGGGCGTCACAAAGGTGGTGGAGAGCCATGTCGCGGCCTCAACACCACGCAGTTCGCGCATCCCTTTGAAGACGCGGTACCGGCTGTCGAGTTCAAGCCGCCGCTGCATGTCTGGTTGATTTGCAGAGATGGCAGCGTTGAGCGCAGCGCGCGTGCCGAATGAATCGCGAATGATCCGGCTGAACTGTTCGATGGCATCAATCGCAGCGTCTGCCGTTGGCTGCGGCGCACCCTGCGCCACGGCGGCCTCAACGATTCCGCGCAGGGTCTCCGGTCCCGGAACGCGCTGCAGGGTGTCGAGCGGGTTCGTGAGCACAATCGCGCCCAAGGTTCGACTGATCAATACTCGACTGACACCAAGGTGCGCGGCAAGAGCAGATGGTCGCTGTGGCGCGTCCGGTATCTCGGCGAACACGCGTCGAAGTGACGTCGCAAGTGCCCGAGCGATCACTCCCTCGGGCGTGCCAGGGTTCCCTGCGACCGTCGGAAGGGTGCCATTTCGGGGATTATTTGCCGTTGATTTCAACACGTTATGAGGTTAGCTCCCAGGATGACCTGCTGCAGTCTGCCATCAGATTGGCCGGCATACAAGTGAAAATATTTACAACAATGCGACTTCAGTGCTTGCGTATGCCTGCAGACGGAGGCATGCTTGTCAGACCATGCGATCTAGCACCACTTCTATCGTTGTCGCCACGGCCCTCTTGGCCATCGCGCCATTTGCGTCTGCCCAATACTCATCCGATCCAGCGACTCCAGATGCGCTCGTCACCACGCCGAATGATGACGTGCAGACCAAGATGGCACAGGCACCGAACGGTGACCAGTACATCTCGTACTTCTCAGGCGTTGGCTACGACGTTTACGTGATGCGCGTTAATCCGACCGGTCAAATCGTCTGGACAACCCAGGCTGAGGATCGCCCAGCTGCCCTCACCTCCACCACTGACTACGGCATGTCGAGCGATTCGTCCGGCAATGTCTACGTTTGCTACAACTCGCTTGATCCCGTGACGGGATTCGCGCAGTTTCGGATGACCTCAGTCAACTCAAGCGGTGCAATCCGCTGGGCGACTCCGCTCTACACCGCCGCCGAC
The DNA here is from genome assembly GCA_947474065.1 of Planctomycetaceae bacterium. Classification (GTDB taxonomy): domain Bacteria; phylum Planctomycetota; class Phycisphaerae; order Phycisphaerales; family SM1A02; genus UBA966. Next base: position 395 of record CANJHD010000002.1, on the reverse strand, counting down.
ACCAACTATGCCAACCTCGGCAACGGTCGATGCGTGGTGGCTTCTGATGGTTTCGTGTGGGCCGCTCACGGAGTGGGCTTCGATAGCTCGGTCACCCGAGTGAATCCAACGACCGGTGCGGTGGTCTCCACCATCTACGTCAGCGAGGTCGGTGCAAAGCAGATGACTGCCGGCATGCAGCCATCCACGGACGGCGCCGTATTGCTCTCGACTGTGCGCTACACCACCAACTTCAGTAACAAGATCCTGCGCGTTCGCAAGATCAGCGCTGACGGCACCATTGCGTGGGGCACCGTAGCGGGATTTGCAGTGGCGAGCCAGTTCAATATCCAGACCGGCAACTTCCCAGACTTCATCTCCGATGGCGTGGGCGGCGGTTACCTTCCTTGGTACAC
>CANJHD010000001.1 GCA_947474065.1 Planctomycetaceae bacterium | reverse complement strand
ACGGTGCGTCCCGGGCGTTGCCCGGTCCGCGGCGTCCGCATGCGCGGCCGCCTGGGCTTCGGCGCCCGTGGGGGCGGCAAATCCCACCGCGGCCTTTACGCTCGAGCAGCGCGGCGCCTTTCAGGCGACCAAACGCCATATGTTCGGATATTTACGAATTTCAAAGCATTCTCCTTGCGGATTTCACCCTTACTTGTCACGCTGTCCGAACGGGGAAGCATTTTTCGAGACAAACCAATGCCGCAGAGCGCGCGTCGATCAGACACCATCACCGAGCAACAACGCCTAGCGGCAATCGAGCGATTGGCGGTCACCTACACGCCAGCCGAGGAGTGCTTCGACCGAATTACCCGCCTCGCTTCGCGGATCTTTGCAACGCCCATTGCCACCCTCTCTGTGGTGGGCGATCAGCGAGTGTGGTTCAAGTCGCGCGTGGGTACGGTGATCAGCGAACTGCCGCGCGCTGACACGTTTTCAAACTCGGTGATGGATCACGATGGCGCACTGCTCATCCCCGATGCATTGGCTGATCCGTCCTTCGCTCGCTGTGAGATGGTTGTCAATGCGCCGTACGCGCGCTTCTATGCGGGTATCGCCATTCGCTCGCCGAATGGCGCAAAAATCGGCTCGTTGAGCGTGATGGACACCGAACCGCGCCACCATGCGGCGATCGATGTTGGCTTCCTGCGGGACCTCGCGGCGATCACTGAAGATGAATTCCATCGGCGTCAGTTGACGGCATCACAGAAGTCCATGATCACGGAACTTGGTGAAGCGCAGCGGCGAGCAATGATGGATGACCTCACCAGCGTTTGGAATCGAAGTGGTCTTGACAGCATCCTCGAGCGCGAATTCGCGCAATCGTTTGCATCCGGTCGGCCAATTTCCGTGGCCATGGTGGACATTGATCACTTCAAGAAAATCAATGACTTGTACGGTCACGGTGCGGGAGATATGGCGCTCGCGGAGGTGGCACGAAGGCTTCGCGCCGCTGCTCGTTCGGTCGATTCAGTTACTCGGTACGGTGGCGAAGAATTTGTAGTGGTCCTCCCTGACTGTGACGAGCATGATGCTCATGTGGTCGGCGAGCGACTTCGAGCGTGCATCGGTGCCACCCGGGTACCTGTCGGGCACTCTGCCCATCTAGAGATCACCGCTTCCGTGGGCGTTGCTACAGCGGAACCCAACACGGTCGTCAGCCTCCTGCTGACCCGCGCGGACGTAGCGCTTTATGACGCGAAGCGCAATGGTCGCGATTGCGTTGTTGCCGCGCCAGCCACCATCCGATGCGGGTGATTCGCTCCTGCGACGCGTCCGTATGATCCGCCGATGCCCGCTGCAGCACCCGTGGCCATCAAGAGCGTTCGCCTCAAAGTTGGTCTTGAAATCCACATTGAACTCGCCACGCGCAGCAAGATGTTTGCGCGTGCAGGCAGTCCCGGTAATCCGGAGTTCTATGACCGCGAGCCCAACTCGCTGGTGACTCCAACCGTTGCCGCGCTACCCGGCACGTTGCCAGTGATGAACCTTCGTGCTGTTGAGATGAGCATGATGGTGGGGCTTGCGCTTGGCTGCTCCATCGCGCGCCGCTCCAAGTGGGATCGTAAGAATTACTACTACCCCGACCTTCCTAAGGGGTATCAGATCAGTCAATATGACTTGCCGCTCTGTCATGATGGCGCGTTTGATTTGCCAATCGCCTCTGGTGGAACGCGCCGCATTGGCATCATTCGCGCGCACCTCGAAGAGGACACTGGCAAGCTTGGTCATGAACTTCCCGGCGGCTTCCATTACGAAGGATCGCTTGTCGATCTTAATCGCGCAGGCACGCCACTCTTGGAAGTGGTCACCGCACCGGACTTTGATTGTGCAGCAGATGTAGTGGTATTTGCGCAAGAACTTCGCGGCGTTTGTCGATTCCTTGGCGTCACCGAGGGAATCATGCAGAAGGGCCATATGCGCTTCGAGCCCAATATCAACCTGATCATTGAGCTTGACGATGGCACAGAAGTGAAGACGCCGATTGTTGAGGTAAAGAATCTCAACTCCTTCAAGGCACTGCGCGGCGCCATTGAATTTGAAACCGAAGCACAAGTGACGCGCTGGCGCGAAGACGGCAAAGTGATGGGTCCCGGCGCCAAGAGCACGCGCGGCTGGGACGACGTCAAATGTGTCACCGTGTTGCAGCGCGAGAAGGAAGACGCGCACGACTATCGATATTTCCCCGACCCAGACTTGGTGCCCGTAGTAGTGGACGATGCGTGGCTTGCTCGCGTGCATGCCGAGGTCCCGGAGTTGCCGCTCGCGCGTCGCGCGCGTTACGTTGGGGTGTACGGGCTTGAGGAGAAGGACGCAGCATCGCTGGTGGAAGACCGCGACCCATGCCACTTCTTTGAAGCGTGCGTCGCCGAGCTCGGCGGTACCGCAAAGGCGGGGTATGCGGCCGGCAAATTCCTGTTAAATCAGTTAGGAAAGCGCGCAAACGAGCAGGGTGTGGGCTTGCATCGTGCTGGCCTTTCGCCACAGCAGGTGGCTGGCATTGTGACGCTGCGCGAATCTGGTTCGCTTGGCGCGCAAAATGTTGATGCCCTGGTGAACGCGCTTGCTGGCAGCACCGACACTGCCTCCGATGCCGCCGCACGCGCCAGTCTCTTGGTGGTGCGCGACGACGCCGCACTCGATGGATGGATCGCGCAAGCAGTCGCCGCTAACGCGCAGGCCGCCGATGATGTGCGGGCCGGAAAGATGAATGCCATCGGTCGCATCGTCGGCGCCGTCATGAAACTCGCTGGTGGCACTGTTGATGCCAAGACCGTCAATGAACGAATTGTTTCCAAACTTCGAGAGGGTTCCTGATGAGCACTGACTCCCCCGCTGCACGCGCAACGCTCGGCAAAGTTATTGTGTCCGCCGATGCTATTGCCGCGCGTATTCCTGCCCTCGCGCGCGAAATCGTCGCATGGATGGGTGACGGCGACGATGATGTTGTGATCGTTCCAGTGATGACCGGTGCATTCATATTTGCCGCTGATTTGGTGCGACATATGCCGGTGCGGATGAAAATCACGCTTGCCACGGTCTCGAGTTACCCAGGCGATTCCACTACCAGTCAGGGTGTACGCCCACTTGGCGAACTCCCCAGCAAACTGCAGGGTCGCCGCGTGTTGGTGATCGATGATGTCTTGGATTCCGGTCGCACACTGAATTTCCTGCGGGCGCAATTTGAACAGCAAGACCCTGCGCGATTCGCAACAGCCGTGCTACTCCGCAAGACCATTCCAAGTGCACTCGCAACGAAGTGCGAATTCGTTGGCTTTGATGTGCCCGACGAATTCGTGGTTGGTTACGGCCTTGATTTCGATGGCTGCTTCCGCAATCTTCCTGAAGTGCGCATCCTCCATCCGGCAGCGAGTGTGCCGTGAAGTCAGAGCGCGCGTCGTTTGCGGCAACTGCGCTCGACGAGGCTGACGTCCCGCTCTTCGCGGCGTCGATGCTTGAGCCAAGCGAGATCATCGTTGGCGTGTGGCGTCCAAGTATTGCGTGGATCGCCCTGCGTTCTGCGCGCGGCGTATCGGTGTTAGTTGTCGTCACGCTCCTCGCCGCTGCTTCGGCTGGATGGGCACAGCACTCATGGGAATGGCTCGTTCTGCAGGCTGGTGCAGTGCTGGTGTGCGCGCGTATCGGCGCTGCCGGAGCGGAATGGGCGAGCCGCGTCTATGTCCTCACCGATCGCCGCGTGTTGCGCCGCCGCGGTGTCTTGGCCCCAACCGTGTATTCCGCCAATCTGAACGCACTGCAACGCGTGGAACTTCTGCAGACGCGCATTGACCGCGCGCTCCTCTCAGGAACAATCACCTTTAGTTCGCGACATGCCGGGCACTATGACGCAGCATGGGTCATGGTGCCGCGTGCCGCCGAAGTACTTGCGCTCATTGAAGAAACTCGCCGCCGCTACCGCCGCTGAACTGTCTTCACAGATTCCACTGCGCGCCCATGCGCGGGTTGGGCAGCGATGATGCCAGTTTCTCCACCAACTCACGTGCAGCTGGATCGAGTTCCTTTGGAGCTTCAATCTGAATCACGGCGTGGAAATCGCCAGCGGCGCCCTTGGCAGGCTGTATGCCTTTGCCTTTGACGCGCAGGTGCTGACCGCTCTTTACGCCAGCCGGAACTTTCAGTTGCACGCTGCCAGAAATCAACGGCACGCGCACAGTTGTTCCAAGTGTCGCCTCGGCAATGGTCACGGGGACATCCATCAAGATGTCATCGCCTTCACGGCGGAACCACGGGTGCGGTGAAACATGAATGGTGATGATCAGATCGCCGCGCGGGCCGCCCGCCGCGCCAGCTCCGCCTTTGCCGCGCACTGCCAGTTTGGTGCCGCTTGCAATACCAGCCGGGATGCGTACTTCGATGGACTCGCCTTCCACTCGGAACGAGCGCGTGCCGCCAAGCACAGCAGTGGTGAAATCGATTGTCTCCGAAGCAGGTGCGTTTCTGCCAGCCTGCGGCGCTTCGTCTTCTTCGTCACCTTCGAATCCGCCGAAGCCGCGACCGCGGGCGCTGCGCGATCCACCGCGACCGAACATTGATCCGAATACATCTTCAAATGTAGATGGATCAACATTCTGCCACGACTGTCCGCCGCCACCGCCAAAGGGGCTGCCACCACCAAACGGATCGCCACCGCCCGCACCGCGCGGACCGCCGCCTCCGCCTGCTGAACCGCTCTTTACTCCGGCAATGCCAAACTGGTCGTACATCTTGCGCTTCTCAGGGTCTGCAAGAATGTCATACGCCTCTTGAATTTCCTTGAAGCGCGCGTCTGCGCCTGGATCCTTGTTCACATCGGGATGGAACTTGCGAACGAGCCCGCGGTGCGCCTTTTTCAGGTCATCCGCGCTGGCGGTCTTCGTTACGCCAAGGAGCTTGTAGAGGTCACTTTCCATTGTCAGAGCAGCGCAGTATATGGGCGACAGGCCGCGTTCCCTGCACCGACTACGGCGTACGATTCCCCGCGCGATGGACTCATGCACCCCACGAACCACCGATCGCGCCGTTTCAATCGCTCTTCCTGTACTGCCGTCTGCCGCTGCGCCACACCGCGCGTCGTTCGGATCACGTCGGGGTTGGGTGCGCGCCGCAGTGCTCGCAGGCGTCTGGATCTTCATGATTGGGCATTTGGTCCAGTGGCTTGCGATCGGCACAACGCTTGCGCCGATTGAGCCAAGTGAATCGATGCAGACCGTGAAGGACGGAATCATCACTGTGGGCGCGATTTTCTTTGCCGTTGCGCTGCTTTCCACCGCGCTTCTTGGTCGATGGTTCTGTGGTTGGGGCTGCCACTGGGTGGCGATCCAGGATGCAACCGCATGGGCGCTCGCGCGTGCTGGTATTCGCCCGAAGCCGTTTCGATCACGCCTCTTGGTGTGGATGCCGCTGTGTTTGGCGCTCTACATGTTTGCCTGGCCGCTGTTCTATCGATTCGCCGTGGCACCATGGATCCAGCCCGACCTGCGTTGGCCTGGTTTCACAACACATGTGATGACGCAAGATTTCTGGGCAACGTTCCCTGGTCTTGCCATGGGCATTCCATTTGTGTTGGTCTCCGGTGTGATGGTGGTCTGGCTCCTTGGCTCGAAGGGCTATTGCACGTACGCGTGCCCATACGGCGGATTCTTCGCTCCGGTGGAAGAACTCGCGCCGATGCGGATCGTGGTTGACCACGACCGCTGCCACGCATGTGGCGTGTGCACCGCGGTGTGCACAAGCAATGTCCGGGTCCATGAGGAAATCAAGGACTTCGGAATGGTGGTTGATGCTGGATGCATGAAGTGCATGGACTGCGTGAGCAGTTGCCCAAATGAAGCGCTGAGCTTCGGCCTTGGAAAGCCCGCGGTCATGATTGATCGCTCTGCTTCGCGCTCCGCTGCAGCAGCGGAACGACGCTGGGACCTCTCGTGGGCAGAAGAGATCACGCTTGCACTCCTTGGCGTGCTGACGCTCTTTGCCGTGCGCGGCATCTACATCGGAGTACCACTCCTCTTTGCATCAGGCATTGCCGCATGCACGGTCTTTGTGACGTGGAAGGCGTGGCGAATCGTGCGTGATCCATCGGTTTCTTTCCATGGCATCCGCCTGCGGCTCAAGGGAAAAGTAGGGCGATCCGGCGTTATCTGGATCGCAGCCACAGCACTGCTCCTTGCAGCAGTTACCTATGTCGGCGTGCTCAACGGAATCACCTGGCTCGCCGATCGCGCGGATGCACAAGTCACGCTTCCTGCGGAGTACATCTTCTCGACCGACGCGCAAGCGCCCGATGCTGCCATGCAGCAAAGCGCCGAACGCGCACTACGTCTCTATGCGCTCGTGGCCGCCGCACCGGAAGGGTGGTCCATCATCCCCGCCGGGTGGAAGCAAGTTGATCTGCGTCGAGCCTATTTGAGTGCGGCGATTCGGGATATGCCCGCCGCCGAGCGCCTTGTGCGCAACTCATGGGAACGCGATGGCGCTGACGAATCGACCGCCGCAGTCATTGGTCGAATCATTCGCTCGTTCTTGTCGCGTTCGGCGGATGCCATCGCGTGGTACGACGAGGCTCTCGGCGCGCATCCTGAGTGGCAGCGATTGCGCGAAGAGCAGGTCACTTGGCTCGATCAACAAGGTGAATACGCGCGCGTGATACAGAGTGCGCGGCAGGGATTTGCAGCCCGCCCGAATGATTTGCTCGCTATGCGGCGACTCTCGCTCGCACTCGTTGAACGTGGCACGATGCCACTCGAGATTGACGAGGGCGTTGAGTTGATTCGACGCACTATCAGCATGGCCCCGGACAACGGATTTGCTCACGCTGCACTTGCGCGCGGGCTCGTTCGGCAACAGCACTTTGATGAGGCAATGGCGGAGTTCGGGCGCGCTCTGGAATTGGAGCCAAACTCCGAGGTGATTCATTCAATGTTTGAAGAGGCGAAAGCGCAGCGCGGGGCGGCCGGATCAGGTGGTTGATAGAGCGGGGGGGCTGATTTAGTTCGTTGCGCCCCAGTGCCCGAGCAGGATGCCCAAGTCGCCGCCGCCCACAGTGCCATCGTCATCAAGGTCAGCACGGCAGTCATAGCCGCTCGTGCCCCAGGCACCCAGAAGAACGCCGAGATCCGCTCCGTTCGTCAAGCCGTCGTGATTCAGGTCGCCGATACCAACGGCAACCCGAGCAAGGCGCACCGCGGCGCCGCTATCGATCCGTCCCCATCCGGTGCGTTCATCGAACCCGGCGTTTGAAACATCGGTGCATGACTGCACTAGTAATTCAGTCAGTTGCGTTGGCGTCAGGCTCGGCGCAACCGCGCGCATCAAAGACAGAGTGCCGGCGGCAAACGGTGCCGACATACTTGTTCCGCTCTTGAACTCAACGCTTTCAGTACCAACGCAGGAAAGGATCGAGACACCGGGCGCTGCAACGTCAACTTCCGGACCAATTGCGGTGGAACCTGCTGGAGCGTCAAGCGCGTCAACAGAACCAACGGCGATCACTTCGGTCCAGCGCGCTGGCCATGCCACTCCATTCACTCCAGTATTTCCTGATGCTGCAACAAGCAGCGCGCCGCCGCCGATCGAATACGTGACGGCATCGTGCAGATATTGCGTTCCTACGGAGTACTGCAGGCTCATGTTGATGATGTTGGCGCCGTGATCGGTGGCCCACACGAGCCCGTCTGCAAGCCACGATGAGTAGCCAGTGCAGCCACTGAGAACAACCACCGGCATGATGCGTGCTTGCCAATCCACGCCAGCGATCGCCACCCCGTTGTTGCCTGATGCTGTTGCAATTCCCGTGACGTGGGTGCCGTGCCCGGAGCATTGATCAGCCACATCACTCGTTCCAGACGGCACATTCCAGCCAGCAATCATGCGTGGAGCAAAGTCAACGTGTTCAGACACGCCGCTATCCATGATGGCAATGACGGTGGCCGATGATCCAGTACTGACGTGCCACGCAGCGCGTGCGCTCACATCGGCGCCGGGCGTTCCAGAAAGACCATTGACGATCTGCCCCGTATTTTCTAAGCCCCAGCACTGCGTGTAATAGAGATCGTTTGGAGCCGGTGCATCACTTGCAATCCCGCCGATGGCGTCTAACTCGGCAAGTTGCACACTGCCGCGCGCAGAATTCAGGCGAACAACGAGCGCTTGTGTATCGGTGCCCGGAGGAACGGAAATATGTATCCATCGATCAAGTCCAATGGCGGCGGCTCGAACAGCATCCTGAACACCAACGGTTGAGGCACGCGTTGCGCTGGTGGCATTCACCTGCGACAGCATCTTTGTCAGCGCCGCGTCGCGTAGTCCGTTCGGCTGTGTGGCAGTCACGGTGTGGTTCGCGTCGATCGTGATGCGTGCCCCGGCCACGAGTTTCACCAACACGTGATCAGTCGCCCATCCACCCACGCGGTCTGCGGCCCACATCCACTCGCCTGCAGCGCCACCCGCGAGCGCCAGCGCACGTTCCGCCGTTGGTGGTGCTGCCCACACCGTTGGTGCGGTGGCAGCAACCGCGACAAGCGCGGCGCTCAAGAAGAGTGGGTACGTGTGCAGTGCCATCTGAAGAATCGATACGCACCCGGAGAGCCGGGTGGTCATGAAAGTCTGAGTCTGATCAACAGTAAGGTGTGAGCGGTTGAGTGCCACGAAATTCACCTGAGTCTTCCGTCAAAGTCCGGGAACTCATCATGGAGCGCCATATTTGCGGCAATCAGGCGCGACCGATAGCATGAGGCTGATCCATCCGAGTATCCGGATGGTTGGATTGATCCCCGTTCCGAACGCACATTTCTCCCAGCACTGGAGCCGACATGTCTGACAAGCGCTACCTGTTCACCAGCGAATCCGTCTCGATGGGCCACCCTGACAAACTTGCTGATCAGATCAGTGATGCCGTCCTCGACGCGATGCTTGCGCAGGATCCGATGAGTCGCGTTGCATGTGAGACGCTGGTGACCACCGGTCTCGCAGTCATTGCGGGCGAAGTCACTACCAATGCGGTTGTCAACGTTCCGGACATCGTTCGCGAAGCTGTCCGCAAGGCTGGCTATGACAGCGGAGACAAGGGCTTTGATTACAAGAGTTGCGGCGTCAGTGTTGTGCTCGGCAAGCAGAGCGCAGACATTGCCATGGGTGTTGACCGCGAAGGTGCAGGCGACCAAGGCATGATGTTCGGTTTCGCGTGCACGGAAACTCCGGAATTCATGCCGCTCCCGATCGCCATCTCGCACGAACTGGTCAAGCGCCAGGCACTGGTGCGCGAGAAGAACATCATCAAGGGCCTTCGTCCTGATGCGAAGAGCCAGGTCACTGTTGCGTATGTCGGCCTCAAGCCCACACGCATTGACACCGTGGTTCTTTCCACGCAACACGATCCAATGTGGAACGGCGTTGCTGGTCAGAAGAAACTCAAGGCCGAGGTCATTAAGCACATCATCAAGCCGATCCTGGGCAAGTGGTGGAACGATCAAATCACCATTCACGTCAATCCAACTGGACAGTTTGAAATTGGTGGCCCGCACGGCGATTGCGGTCTGACCGGTCGCAAGATCATCGTTGACACCTACGGCGGCCGTGGTCGTCACGGTGGTGGCGCGTTCAGCGGCAAGGACCCATCAAAGGTCGATCGCAGTGCTGCATACATGGCTCGTTACATCGCCAAGAACATCGTTGCCGCAAAGCTTGCTGATGTTTGCGAAGTGCAACTGAGTTACGCCATCGGCGTGGCCAAGCCAACGAGCGTGTTGGTGGATACCCAAGGCACTGGCGTGGTTGCGGACGAGTGGCTCGCCGAAGAAGTGCAGCGTCAGTTTGAGCTGACGCCGAAGGGCATCATCAAGTCGCTCGGTCTGCGCAAGCCGATCTATCACGCAACCGCTACGCACGGCCACTTCGGTCGCCGCCCGGGCGAGTGTGGCGTTGGCACCTTTAGTTGGGAGAAGACCGACAAGGCTGCTTCGCTCCGCAAGGCTGCCGAGAAGGCCGGCGTGATCGGCACCCCGCGCACGGTTGTTGAGCCGAAGCCAGTGAAGAAGGCTGCTAGTAAGTCGGGCTCCAAGGTCAGTTCCAAGGCCAGTACGAAGGCCAAGCGCCAACTGGCAATGGCATGACCGGAGCTTCTGAGTGACCGTACCCGCCGAAAGCACCTCCGTAACGAATACACCACGAATGTCAGCACCATCGCCTGCCCGCGTTGCGGCCCTTGACCGCCTCGCGCGGCAGGCTGGTCGCTTTCCTGATCTTGAGTTTGTCGATATGGGCGTTGCGCCCACCGCGGATGGCATCGCGCTCGACGCGCGCGATGTTTCGCTTGCGCGCGCCATTGAGCACACGGTGGCGCATCGTTGGATGACGCTCACTGCTATCGCTCGGGCCTGCATTGATCGACGTTGGGAGAATGTTGACTCGCGCGTTCAAGCGGCATTGCTTGCTGCGGGTGCTCAATTGTTCTTGTTTGGAAATGTTGCCGATCACGCGGTTGTTGATGACACCGTGGAGTGGTCAAAGGGCAAGGGTCATCGCGGCGCGGCTGGATTTGTAAACGCGGTGCTGCGCAAGATGATTGATTTGCGCGGCGACTTTGTGGAAGGCGCCGATGCCGCTCCGCGCGTCTGGCGCGATCGGCGTGATCTTGTGCCGCTCGCTGATGGCCGCGCTATGCGCCTGAAGCGTCCGGTGTTCTCTGATGATCGCGTGTTGCGTGTTGCCGAAGCCGCCAGTGTTGGCGAGGATCTCTTGCTGCACTGGATCAATTCCGCTGGCCAAGATCTTGCGTTTAGTCGCGCGGTGCATTCGTTGCGCCCGGCGCCAACAGTAATTTCTGGAGTTCCTGAGCAAGCAGTGCTCCCTGATTCGCCATTCACATCGCATCTCACGCCGCACAGCGATCCTGGATCATTCGTGTGGAGTGGCGATCATTCGTCGCTCATTGCATTGCTCGATGCGTACCCCGAAGCGCGTGTTCAGGATTCTGCGAGCGCGCAGCCGATGCGGCTTGCCGACAGCCTGCGTCCGAAGTTGATACTTGATGCGTGCGCAGGTCGCGGCACAAAGACGCGGCAGCTTGCGGCGTTGCATCCGACTGCTGAAATTGTTGCCACCGATGTCGATGGTGCGCGCTTGCGAGCATTGGCGCTGGCGTTCGTTGATCATCCGCAAGTGAAGGTCACCACGCCGGAAGGTCTGCGCCGGATTGTTGGTCAGGTGGATCTGTTGGTGCTTGATGTTCCGTGTTCCAACACGGGCGTCTTGTCTCGCCGACCAGAGGCGAAGTACCGATTCAACCGCGCGCGGCTCGATTCCATCACTGCGGTCCAGCGCGATATTGTTGAAGAGCATCGTCCGTTCCTCACGCCCAACGGTTCGGTGCTGTACAGCACGTGCAGTCTTGAGCCGCCGGAAAACCTCGCTCAGGCGCAGTGGGCGGCAGGGCGAATCGGCCGTCGCGTTGCCCGGACTGAGGTCCGTGAGCCCCGTGGCATGCCCGGAGAGCCGGATTCGGCATATGCGGATGGTGGCTTTGGCGCCCTGATTTCCCCGGCCTGAACCGATATCGAACGGAGACATCGTGCCGTCGTGCAATATGCGCGCCGGGCATTGGTATAATTTTCCGATTCGCCAGTTCGGATCAACCGCGGAGTCCTGCATGCCAGCGCCGATGACCGTTACCGAGATTCTTGACCCACAATGTGTGGTCGTTCCGTTGGTCGCTAGTACGAAGCGCGAAGCGATCGATGCGCTTGTTGATGCGCTTTCGCTGACTGGTCGCATCTCCGATGCAAACGCGGTGAAAAAGGCCGTGTGGGAGCGGGAGCTGCAACGATCAACTGGCATTGGTGAAGGTCTCGCCATTCCGCACGGTAAGACCGCCGCCGCACACGGGCTGTGCTTGGCCGTTGGCCGCATGGCCACTCCCATCGAATACGACTCCATTGACCGCAAGCCAGTCCGGCTCGTGGTGCTCTTGGTTTCACCGCCCGAGCGGACCAGCGATCACATTCAGGCACTCGGGCGCATTTCGCGCTTGATGACGAACCCTGCGTTCCGTGAGCAGGTGTATGCCGCCACCGATCCAGCGCAATTGCTTGAGTTGTTCCGCACCGCCGAGCGGGGTTGAGGCCACTACCGGAAGTACCTGGGGCTCGCCTAGAATCCTCACATCATGATGGTTCCCATGCATCTCTCTCGCATTCTGATTCGCGAGATGGCGGATATGCAGGTGATTGAACTGACTGAGACGGGTGGAACGCGCAAGTTTCCCATTGTGATTGGATTGCCGGAGGCGTTTGCAATTGATCGCCGCATCAAAGGTGTGCAGATTTCGCGGCCGCAGACTCATGACTTGCTCGCGGAAACCATTCGCGCACTCGGGGGAACGCTCAAGGCGATTCACATTCATGACCTCGAGGCAGGCACTTTCTTTGCCAAACTCATGATCGAGCGCGATGGGGAGATTATTGAGGTGGACTCGCGTCCCTCGGATGCGATTGCCCTTGGAGTTGCGGACGGCGTCCCCATGCTGGTCGACGATCGCGTATTGGACGAAGCAGCCGCAGAAGCGGCAGTAGAGCTCCCTCCACTAGTTGAACCTGATGATGAAGACGACGAGGGCGAGAGCGAGTCGTGAGCATTCCAAGCCTTGCGGTCTTCGATCTTGGCGGTGTTGTTGTTCGCATCTGCCGAACTTGGCAGGAGGCATGCCACTCCGCGGGGGTTGTGCACAATCCCAATGCAGAGGCGCGCCTTGATTCGCCGCGCAAGGTGGAACTTCTGCGTGCTCATCAATGTGGCGAAGTGGAGTCTGGTAAATACTTTGATGGGCTTGCGCAGTTGCTTGAGGATCACTCAACTGATGAGGTGCGTCGGGTGCATGCCGCGTGGATATTGGGTGACTATTCCGGCATGGCGCAACTTATGGATCGCATTCACCACGCCGGCATGCGCACCGCCTGTCTTTCCAATACCAACGCGCACCACTGGGAACAACTTGATTCGAGCGAGGCATTCCGCCGCATTCAGGTGCGTCATGCCAGCCACTTGATGGGCCTTGTGAAGCCAGATCAGCGGATCTATCGCGCCTTTGAGATAGCCACAGAAACTACGCCGCAGGAGATCGTCTTCTTTGATGATCTTGCAGAGAACATTGAAGCTGCGCGCGCGTGTGGTTGGAACGCTGTTCATATTGATCACACTCGTGACACCGCCGCGCAGGTATTGGCTGGTCTGCGCGCTCATGGGGCGCTCGCGTGACTGAAACTGATCCACGCGTTTGCGCACCCGCGCTTGTTCTTCCATCGCCCATGTCGGCGCGGCGCTTAGTGCAGCTTGCGGACATTGAAGGCGCGCGTATTAAGGAACGCACCGGCGACTTTCTTGTGGAAGAACTGCAGCTTTACGACCCATGTGGCGAGGGCGAGCATCTTTATCTACGCATTGTCAAAGAAGGGATGACCCATCATGAGATGGTCGGCCTGCTGTGTAAGCACTTTGATGTAGGAACAGAAGCCATTGGCACCGCGGGCATGAAGGATCGCGTGGCGGTGACGAGTCAGACGGTGAGCATTCACCTGCCGCGAAAGCCTGAGATGCACGCCATCACCGATGAGCGGGTTCAAGTGCTTTGGTCCACATGGCATTCCAACAAACTGCGCCGTGGGCACTTGGTGGGCAACCGATTTTCTATTCGCATTCGCGGCATCGAGCCGTTCCGCGCCCCGCCAGTGTGGCGCGCTTTGCGTGAGTTAGAGGCACTGGGCGTTCCCAATCACTTTGGACCGCAACGCTTTGGCATGCGCAACAACAATCACATTCTGGGCGCATTGCTTCTGAGTTCTCGGCACGCTGAGATATTGGGTGAACTCATTTCAACCAAGGGCAGCGCGTTTCCTGAATCAGAACGAGCCGCGCGCGAGGCGGTGGACGCTGGCCTTTATGCCGAAGCGGTGGGGCTGTGGCCGCGCGGTCTTGATGCGGAACGCACCGCAACGCGAGCGCTCATGCGCGGAACTGACGCGCGCACAGCAGTCCGCGCGGTGCCGCGCCCGATCCAAGAAATTTGGACTGATGCGTGGCAGTCGGCGGTCTTCAATCGCGTGCTTGATGAACGAATCGCGGCAGGAACTTTCGGATCAGTTGAGCAAGGCGACGTGGCGTTCAAGCATGGGAACGGTGCAAAGTTCATCGTCAGCGAAGAAGACTGCGCAGTGAGTGGCGACGAGTCACTCGCGGCACGCGCTGCTCGATTTGAGATTTCCGCAACCGGTCCACTGCCTGGTCCTGATGGGTTGCAAAGTTCCGGCGCAGTTGCTGAGCGCGAGCGTGCTGCCATCGTGACTTTCGGCGGCGATCCTGCGCGATTCCAAGAGGCGGGACGACGCCCGGCAGGCGATCGTCGACCGCTTCGCATCAAGGTTGCAAACCCAGAGATTGAATCTGGCTTCGACGATCACGGGCCGTATGTTCGCGTGGCGTTTGACTTGCCTGCCGGTGCTTACGCCACCGTGGTGTTGCGCGAGATTCTTGGCGACGGCTTCGTTGACGCATCACGCGATGCCGTGCGTTCCTGACGGCGGCGGGCGAAGAACGAAGTCAACTGTCGGCCGCAAGTCTTCGCAAGAATTCCCGCAACAATCGGCGGTCGGTGGTTGAGTCGCCCATCCGCCGGGATGCTCCACAAACTGCCGCACGCACCCGCCTTCGGGTCATGTGCACCAAAGAACACGCGGCCGATCCGTGCGTTGACGATCGCCCCCGCACACATGGCGCATGGCTCGAGCGTCACGGCAAGTGAGCAATCGGAGAGTCGCCACGCTCTCCGTGCACGACCAGCATCGCGCATAGCAACCAGCTCAGCGTGGCCAGTTGGATCGCCGGTGAGTTCACGATCGTTGGCATGTTCAGTGACAACCGTGCGTCCGTGATAGACCACTGCGCCTACGGGCACCTCGCCGCGCTGCGCAGCGTTCCGCGCCAGCGTCATGGCGCGCAACATCATGCCGACGTCATTTGCTCGCGCGCCCGCCCGCAGTGCGCTTGGACCGGCCATTCGGAGCAGCGCGTTTCCGCCGCGCCAATGCCGACTCATCCGTCGCCCTCATCGCCTTCATCGCCATCAGTCTTCTTGGCCTTGTACTTTGGGCGACCGATCATCGTGCCGAGCGTGTTTCGAATGACGCCGCCCTCAGCCACTGCTTGCGTTGGCGCAACCACCAAGAGGATGATGCCGAGCTCATAGAGCAGATAGAGCGGAACCATCAGCGCGAGCATGGTGAACATATCCACCGTCGGTGAAATGACGGCTGCCAGGATGGCGCACACAAAGAGCGCGTGGCGGCGGTACTTGCGAAGCATCTTCGTGTTCAAAATCCCGACCCATCCGAGCAGCAGCACCACCACTGGCATTTGGAATGCCAATGCGATGGCTGCTGCAAAGAACAGCAGGAAATTGATGAATTCTTCCAGTCGGTACTGCTGCGTGAGGTTGCCGGTGGTGCGCGTAGGAATCGTTCGCACTTCAAGCCGCCCGTCTGGGCGAGCGGTGTCGAGTGCAATGTAGAGCTGCGAATCTTTCTTCAGCATCCACACCTCGCCAGCATTTGCACTCGCAGGATCTGTCTCAAGAACAGGAATGCGCGGCGTTCCCTCTACCAGTGCTGATGGTGGCGGCGCAATCGTGCGCGGATCCTCCACGCCGAAACTGATGAGGAGCGACAACATGTACGGCATGGCTAGGTACAGCCCAGTCAGACCAACCGCCACCAAGATCGCAGAGAGCGGAATCAGAAACTGCGCGTAGCGGCGCTCATGCGAATACAGGCCTGGGGATACAAACTTCCAGAGCTGATACAGAATCCACGGCATCGACAGCATGATCGATGCCCAGATGGCGATCTGTAGATCCACCATCAGTGTTTCGGTGGGGCTCAATACTTGAAGGTTGGTGGGCTGTCCTTGTGCAGCGAGCGCGTCCATCAGTGGCTGCACGAGGAACCCGCGCACGTAGGTGCCAGCCGCAAAGAGTCCGCATCCCAGCACGAGCGGCATGATGGTCGCCTTGATGAGGCGACTGCGCAATTCATCAAGATGCCCGCCGAGCGACATGAAGCTGCTCATCAGTCCGTCATTCGTGTGCTGGTCTTGATCGAGTGGCATGTGGCAGGCGTTCGGAAATCGAGGGAACGGTGGGTCAGGCTAGTCGTGCGGCGTTGGCGAGGTAGGCGGGGCAGCGGCGGGGCGCCCAGCGGTCGCCGGAAGGCTGAAAAAACGCCTTGCATTCGCATCAACGGTGCGTTCGAAGACGTCAAACGAAGTTCCTCGCAAAGCTGCAAGGAATAGCCCGGTGTGCATCACGTAGGCGGGCACGCACGGACGCGCGCCGCGCATGGGCTCGGGGGAAAGGAAC
This sequence comes from Planctomycetaceae bacterium, assembly GCA_947474065.1. Lineage (GTDB taxonomy): Bacteria > Planctomycetota > Phycisphaerae > Phycisphaerales > SM1A02 > UBA966. Next base: position 91,593 of record CANJHD010000001.1, on the reverse strand, counting down.
GGCGCATCGGTTTCGCACATGATGCGGTCATCAGGCACCAATTTGGCGGCGGCGGCAACTTCAGGCGCGCTGCGGAACGTAACGACGCCGGTGAAACTGATCCACGCACCGAAATCAAGAACGGCGCGCGCGTCATCGGGCGTTTCAGTGAAGCAATGAAAGACAAATCGATCCGCAGGTAATCCGCTTGCGCGCAACATCGGCAGGAGTTGCGGCACAGCACGGCGGCAGTGAATCACTATTGGCTTTACGAGGCCTTCACTGCGCCACGCAGCAATGCGCGTGAGTTGTTCTTCAAGAACGCGGACCTGCAGCGCGGCCGGCGGCTCGGCGTAATGGTTGTCAAGACCAAGTTCCCCCCACGCCACGCATTTGGGATGGAGGGCGGCGCGATGCATGTCTTCCCAGGAAATTGGATCCGCAGCGTGTAGTGGATGAATGCCCGACGTGCACCAGACGTCACCGTGCTGCGCGGCAAGCTCGGCGCCACGCACCGCGTCACTCGTGGTGGTGGCGATCGTGATGAAGCCACTGACGCCCGCGCTGCGTGCATCGATCAAGACGCGTTCGAGGCGTTCCTGGATTCCGTCATAGAGAAGATGGCAGTGGGTATCGATCACGGGCTATTTGAAGTTCAGGCGGAATACGTGCGGCTTTGCCATAGTGTCCAATAATAACATCGTTTCAAGCATTTATTTATCGTGAATCAAGGACGGGTCATCCGCCATTGAACGCCAGTTTCCGCAACGCCCGCAAGGGTAGCACCACGTGCGAATGCCTTTCTTGACCACTTGAAGGGCGCTGCCTTACCATAGGGGATTAGACATTGTGAAAAAAAGCACAATGTTCATTGGCGTTACCCCGTGTGACGCCTGCCAGGACCCCCGTCACGGATCTCAAATAGATGAGCCGATTCCTGTTTCCCCGCTGGTCGAACGCGCTGCTTCCGTTTGTCTTGATTGTTGGCGCCATCGCACCGCTCTATGTCTCACTACTCGTCGCCTACGGATTTAGTCCGAAGACGCTCGACGGCCAATATCAACCTGAGCAACCAGTGCCGTACAGCCACGCGCTGCACGTTGGCAAGCTTGGACTTGATTGCCGGTACTGCCACAACACTGTGGAGAACGCATCGCATGCAGCGGTACCGCCGACGCAGACGTGCATGAATTGCCACACGCAGATTCACAAGGACAGCCCGCGCTTGGTGAAGGTGCGCGAGAGCTACGAGACTGGTATGCCGATCGAATGGATTAAGGTCCACAAGCTCGGCGATTACGCTTATTTCAACCATGCGGCGCATGTCACGCGCGGAGTGAGTTGCGTGGAGTGCCACGGTCGCGTTGATCAGATGGAAGTGGTGCATCGCGCGCAGCCGCTCGCGATGGGTTGGTGCTTGGAGTGCCACCGCAACCCGATTGATCATGTGCGTCCGCCCGAGGAAGTCTTCGCAATTTGGAAGCCAACCGACTCTTGGACCAAGGATCAACGCCTTGAGTTGATCAAGAAAAACGATATTCATCCCAACGATTACTGCTCGACCTGCCACCGCTGACGCGAACGGCGACGGACGACCCCCACACAGGGAACAGAACACATGCATGACGGTTGCAACCACGGTCCCGCTGAACCCACTAACGCCGCAGTCGAAGCGCCGCAGACAGGTGGTCCTGCGCGCCGCTCGGTCTACTGGCGCTCCATCGAGCAGCTCTCCGATTCGCCGGAATTCCGTGCCTATATGCACAATGAATTCCAGCCTGGCGCCAGTGAGGCATCAGACGATGATCGACGCACCTTCATCAAGGTGATGGGCGCGTCATTCGCGCTCGCCGGCCTTGCTGCTACTGGATGCCGACGCTTGCCGGAAACCAAGTTCGCTGAGTACGCATCGCGTCCCGCAAACCGCACTCCTGGAATTCCTGTCACGTTCGCAACAAGCTTTGAACTTGGCGGCGTTGGCTTTGGTCTCTTGGCCACCAGTTACGACGGTCGCCCGATCAAGCTTGATGGCAATCCGATGCATCCGTCGTCGCCACTCGCTGGTGGCGCTGCTGCCATCGATCCAGCTGAGTTCGCTAAGCGTGGTGTTCCGCAAGTTGGTCCATCGAACGCCATGACTCAGGCGCGCGTGCTTGAGCTCTACGACACCGATCGCAGCCGCATTGCATTGCATGACGGCAAGGATTCCACGGCCGGTGCACTCGATGCTTGGATTGATGTGCGTCGCTCGGAATGGAAGAAGGACGGCGGCGCCGGACTCGTGGTGCTTGCAGAGCCCACATCTTCGCCAACACAACTCGAGATGAAGGCGCGCCTCTTGAAGGCGCTCCCGAAAGCCACGTGGGCATCATGGTGCGCAGTGAATGACGACGCATCGCTCGCCGGCACCGCCGCGGCGTTTGGTTCGTCACGACGTGTGCACCCCAAGTTTGATCAAGCAGAAGTGATTCTCAGTCTTGATTGCGATTTCCTCCAAGAGGATTTGCACAGCGTCGCCAACGCGCGCGCATGGGCTGCGGGTCGCTCCCTCGTGAAGCGCGAGAACGGCGCCTTGGTTTCCAAGGATCCCGCCGCCGCGACAATGAGTCGCGTCTACCAAGTGGAAGGGCTCCTCACGCTGACCGGCATGAACGCCGACCAACGCATCGCCATGCGGCCTTCGCAGGTGGCAGCATTCGCTGCAGCTGTTGCTGACCGAGTGGGCGTCGAAAGCGCGCGCCAGATGGCCGCGTTTGCACCGAAGCTTGGCGAGCATGATCAAGAAGTTGTTGATGCGCTCGTGACCGATCTGAAGAAGGCTGGTCGCAAGGCACTCGTTGTTGCTGGCCCGCGCCAACCCGCCGTCACACACGCGCTTGCTGCTGCAATCAACGGCAAGCTCGGTGCGTACGGAATGTCCGTTGACACCAGCGCCACAGATGCGCAGATGTGCACCGCTGGAATTCAGAAGGTGGTTGCTGCTCTGAACGCCGGCACCGTCGATACGTTGGTGGTGATGGGCGCAAATCCGGTCTTTGATGCACCGGTTGATCTCGGATTCGCTGCCGCGATGGCCAAAGCGAAGAACGTGTTGCACTTGGCATACCGCGTTGATGAAACATCACGCGCCGCTGGGTGCACCTGGCACGTGCCGATGACGCACTTCCTTGAGAGTTGGGGCGATACACGCGCCGCTGATGGAACCATTGCGCTCGCGCAGCCGCTCGTTGCCCCACTCCTTGATCCAGCTGATGGTGGACGAAGCGCCATCGAACTGTGCGCTTCGCTTTCTGGCGATGAAATGCGCTCAGGCATGGACCTCGTGCGACGCACGCACATGGCGGTTTCCGGCAAGTCCGGCGCTGACTTCGAGCGAATCTTCCGCACTAACTTGGACACGGGCATTTGCCCTGACACCGCCAAAAGCCGCGAGGCAACGCCCGCGCCTGCGCTCGCTGCGAAGGCAATGGCAGCATGGATCGATGCGCGCACGGAAACTGATGGTCTTGAACTTGCATTCTTCGCTGACGGCAAGATGTTTGACGGTCGCTTCGCGAACATCGGCTGGCTGCAAGAGCTGCCAGACGTCATCACCAAGATCACTTGGGACAACGCGCTTCTGATGTCCGGCGCAACAGCTGCAAAGTTGGGCGTAAAGAATGGCGACATGGTTTCGCTCACAGTCACTGGCGCGCCTTCTGTTGGTAGCGCAGCAGCATGGATCGTGCCGGGAATGGCTGATGACACTCTTGGACTTGCTGTGGGCTACGGACGCGGCGAAGCTGCGGGCGGCATCGCGGCTGGCTCTGGATTCGCATCATCTGTGCTCCGCACTCAGAATGCTCAGTGGCTGGCCACTGGTGTGAAGGCCACTGCAGATAAGGCGCAGAGCGCGTATTCGTTTGCGCACACGCAAGATCACGGAACTGCTGACGCAGCCATCGAATCTGTTCCGCTCGACTCCATTCAAGAGCGTCTGCCAACCCTCATTCGCGAAGCATCGCTTGAGCACTACAAGGAACACCCCGACTTTGCGAAGCACGCGTCCCACGTGGCGCACCGCCTCTCGATGTGGGAGGAATCAAATCTCGACGGCGCCAAGTATCGCTGGGCAATGACCATTGATCTGGCATCGTGCACGGGTTGCAGTGCGTGCGTTGTGGCGTGCCAAGCTGAGAACAACATTCCGATCGTTGGCAAGGATCAAGTGGCTCGCGGTCGCGAGATGCACTGGATCCGCATCGACCGTTACTTCAAGGGTGGCACCGCAGCGAAGCCGGAGGCATATCGCGTGCAGCCGGTGACGTGCGTGCACTGCGAGAACGCTCCATGTGAGCAGGTGTGCCCGGTTGCTGCCACCGTCCATGACTTGGATGGCGTCAACAACATGGTCTACAACCGCTGCATCGGTACGCGCTACTGCAGCAACAACTGCCCGTACAAGGTGCGACGATTCAACTTCTTTGATTACAACCGCCGTGATCCGGTGCGCGTGGGTGGCATTCTGATGACCAAGCCTGAGTATTACCTCAAGGATGGTCCGGCTGACATGACCAAGATGCAGTTCAACCCTGAGGTCACCGTGCGCATGCGAGGCGTCATGGAGAAGTGCTCGTTCTGCACGCAGCGCATTCAGCAGGCGAAGATTTCCTCCAAGAACAAGTGGGTCCGCGCGGGTGGCATTGACTCTGGCAGCGCAGCAAATTCCATGTCTGACGGCATGGTGCAGACCGCGTGTCAGCAGGCGTGCCCGACCGGTGCAATCGTGTTTGGTGACTTGAATGTCGCCGGCAGCGATGTCCTGCAGTTGCAGCGATCCAAGCGCAGTTACGACTTGCTTGGTGAACTCAACACCAAGCCACGTCTGAAGTATTTGGCTCGCGTCGACAATCCGTCCGTCGACCACTCAGGACATGGTGATGAACACGGGCATGATGCTCATGCCGCTGCACCAGCCGCCATCGCTACACCTGCTGCCAAGGGAGGCAAGGCATGAGCACCATCCACGCTCACGAAATCGATAACACCGGCGATGTCCCGGGCAAGCGCGCCCCGCTTGTTCTGGGCCACACCGATTTCCATCAAGTCACCAACACGATCTGCCGCCCCAACGAGATGCGCAAGCCTCCGATGGCGTGGTACATCATGTTTGGCATCAGCATGATGTTGGTCATGAACCTCGGATTCGTGGTTCATTACCTGATCTTCACCGGCGTTGGCGTGTGGGGACTCAACAACCCGGTGATGTGGGCCTTTGACATCACCAACTTCGTGTTCTGGGTTGGTATCGGCCATGCAGGAACGCTGATCAGTGCAATTCTGTTCCTGTTCCGCCAGAAGTGGCGCACGGGCATCAATCGATTCGCTGAAGCGATGACGATCTTCGCAGTGATCTGCGCCGGACTCTTTCCGGGCATTCACGTTGGTCGCGTTTGGTTGGCATATTGGCTCTTCCCAATCCCAAACCAGATGGACATGTGGCCGCAGTTCCGCAGTCCACTTCTTTGGGATGTGTTTGCAGTGAGCACCTACTTCACGGTTTCGCTGCTCTTCTGGTACGTCGGTCTGGTGCCAGACTTGGCAACCATGCGCGACCGCGCCAAGGGCAAGGTTCAGCAGATGGCCTATGGCCTCTTCTCGCTTGGATGGCGCGGCTCGAACCGTCATTGGCACCGCTACGAGCGCGCATACCTCTTGCTTGCAGCGCTCTCCACTCCGCTGGTGCTTTCGGTGCACAGCGTGGTGTCCTTTGACTTTGCAACCAGTCAGCTTCCGGGCTGGCACACCACCATCTTCCCTCCGTACTTTGTTGCCGGCGCCATCTTTAGCGGCTTCGCCATGGTGGTTACCTTGGCTGTGCCGGCGCGTGAATTGTTCGGCCTGAAGAACCTGATCACGCTCCGCCACTTGGACAACATGAACAAGGTCATCTTGGTGACCGGATGCATGGTTGGTTACGCCTACGGAATGGAGTTCTTCATCGCCTGGTACTCGGGCGCGCTCTACGAGAAGTTCGCCTTCATGAACCGCGCGTTTGGTCAGTACTCATGGGCGTACTGGATCATGGTGAGCTGCAACGTCATCACTCCGCAGCTCTTCTGGTTCAAGAAGGTCCGCACCAGCATTCCGCTGATGTTCATCCTGAGCCTCTTTGTGAACGTGGGCATGTGGTTCGAGCGCTTCGTGATCATCGTCACCAGCCTTGCGAACGATTTCTTGCCGTCCAGTTGGGATCGCTTTGTTCCCACTTGGGTTGACATCGGCACCATGCTCGGGGCCTTCGGCCTCTTCGGCGTGCTGTTCCTTCTGTTCTGCCGCTTCCTGCCGATGATCGCCATCTCGGAAGTGAAGGGCGTCATGCCTCAGGCCGACCCACACTGGGAAGGTTGGCATCAATCACACGGCGCTGGCTCGAACGCCGCCGCTGCGCACTCCGCTAACGGAGAACACTCGTGACCACATTGACTACACAAACCGGAACATCAACGACCACCGCAGCGCCCGCGCGCTTGTATGGATTGGTTGCGGAGTTTGAGAACCCGGCGCAGATTGTTGCCGCGGCAGAGAAGATCCGCGACAAGGGCTACCGCTACTGGGATTGCCACACCCCGTTCCCTGTGCACGGATTGGACAAGGCAATGGGCGTTCAGCGCACCATCTTGCCAGTCTTGGTCTTTGTTGCGGGTGCGGCTGGTTGCACTACTGGCCTTGGTCTGCAGCTCTTCACCAACTCGTTCAACTTCACCATTTGGGCGTTGGTGTGGGTGACGGGCTACCCGTTCTTGATCAGTGGCAAGCCCGCGCTCAGCATTCCGGCATTCGTGCCGGTGATGTTTGAACTCACCATTCTGTTCTCCGCGCTCAGTTGCGTTGGACTGATGTTCCTGATGAACGGATTGCCCAAACTGCATAACCCGCTATTCACCTGCGATCGTTTCCGTCGTGCATCGGACGACCGGTTCTTCATCTCGATCGAGGCGCGTGATCCGCGCTTCTACCGCAGTAAGACCGAGGCAGATCTCAAGTCGTGCGGCGCCGCCGCCGTCGAAGCCGTGGTGGAGGACTGACATGCCGAAGATTCCCCGCATCATCATCTATGTGCTCATGATTGGTGGCTGCTTGGCCCTGATCCCGCCGCTGGTCTTCGCGCGCATGCGTGCGACACCAAGCCCGAATGCTCCCATTCACATTTTCTGGGACATGGATCTGCAGCCGAAGTACAAGACTCAGTCGGTCAATCCGCTGTTCGCTGATCATCGTGCCATGCGCCCACTGGTGCAAGGCGCAGTGGCGCGCGGCGAGTCGTATGTGGACACGCATCTCTATGAAGGCGTTGTTGATGGCCAGTGGGCAACCACGCTGCCAGCTTCGATTGCACTGAACGAGGCAACGCTCAACCGCGGTCAGCAGCGCTTCAATATCTATTGCTCTGCTTGCCACGGCTACGCAGGCTTCGGTGACGGTGCTGTGAACCAGCGCGCACTGGAGCTTGTTTCCAATGCCAACGGGCCAGTCAACGGCACGCAGTGGGTAGCCGCCAAGAGTTTGCACGACGAAACAACGCGCAATCAGCCAATGGGACAGATTTTCAATACTGCCACCCACGGCATTCGCAACATGGCTGGCTACGGCTCACAGATCAGCGTTCCTGATCGTTGGGCGATCGTTGCATATGTGAAGGCGTTGCAGTTCAGCCAGGACGCGGGATCCGCCGGCGCGAAGGTCGCCGGAGCATCCAACTGAATACGGAATCACTGGAAAGAATCAAAGACATGGCCCACGACCACTCGAACACCCCCGACCTCTCTGCCGGCAACTTGACCGGATCCGGCTTGGGTGCGCACGCACGCAACTTTGGCCTCGCCGCTGTGTTGCTGATCGGCATTGGCGCATGGACCGGCTTCCGGTCCGGCGACACCGAGCACTTTGCACGCGCTTATGTGGTGGCAATGATGTTTGCCCTCGCTATTTGTCTTGGATCAATGTTCTTCGTCATCATCCAGCACCTCACCCGCGCTGGTTGGAGCGTCGTGGTTCGCCGTCCGGCAGAAGCGCTGATGCAGAACTTGCGCTGGATGTGGATTCTCTTCCTGCCGATCGCATGGATGGGCTGGACGGGTCGACTCTTTGAGCTCTTCCCATGGGCTGATCTTGCGGAGATGGCCAAGGTCTCTCCTGCCGACGCAGCACTTGTCAAGAACAAGGCCGGGTTCCTGAATCAGCAGTTCTTCTTCATTCGAGCTGCGATGTACTTCGTGGTGTGGGGTGGCATTGCCCACTATCTGTGGACGTCAAGTTTGCGGCAAGACAGGACTGGCGATCCAGCGATTTCCTCCGCGAACCGCAAGTGGTCGGGACCAGCGATGATCCTCTTTGGTTTCTCGATCACCTTCGCCGCAGTTGACTGGATGATGAGTCTGTCACCAGCATGGTTCAGTACCATGTTCGGCGTGTACTTCTTTGCGGTGTGCGCCACCTGCGGCTACAGCAGCATGGCACTCCTGTGCTTGCGCCTGCAGCGCGACGGTAAGTTGAAGGGCATCATCACTCCCGAGCATTACCAGGATCTTGGCAAGTTGCTCTTTGCTTTCGGCATGGTCTTCTGGGCGTACATCGCCTTCAGCCAGTTCATGCTGATCTGGTACGGAAATCTGCCCGAGGAAACCGCGTGGTACCTCTCACGACAAGTGGGCGGTTGGCTCTGGCTCAGTTGGGCATTGCTCTTTGGCCACTTCCTTATCCCCTTCGTGCTGCTCATTTCGCGCTGGCCCAAGCGTTGGCCAACGACACTCGCCATCGGCTGCGTGTGGATGCTGGTCTTTGCGTTCATTGACTTGGTCTATCTGATCATGCCGCATGTCCCCCATGACGTTGGAGACTTTTCCCGTTACTCAGAATTCGCCGCGGCGCACGCAAGCGATTCGCCGCACCTCTTGGACCCGACGCTCCTTGGACTTGCGCTCGGCATGTTGTGCCTGGTGATTTCCATGACGATGCGTTCGCTCAAGGGGAAATCACTGCTTGCATCTCGAGATCCTTCGCTCGGCGAGAGCCTTGCTTTCCAGAACATGTGATCACCTGACGGAATACACCCATGTCCACCGTAACGCAGAACAACGAATTTGAAACATCCGCCGGCGTCCTTTGGGACGATCCGGAAGCGGGGAAGACGTGGTTGGTCTCGCTGATCAGCGTGATCATCTTTTCCGCCACGGTCATCGCCCTCAGCGTGATGTACTTCCAGACTGAGCAGACCGAGGTCGACATCAAGGTCATCGAGCCGCAATACATCGCGCTCGAAACTTTGACGATGAAGCAGAAGGAATTGCTCCGATCATCGGGCAGTTATTCGGTCGATGTTGTCGGGAAGCCCGTTACCAGGGAGCGTATTCCGGTAGAGCAGGCCATCAAGATGGTTGCTCAGAATCCGGCACTTACTTTGCCTTCGGCTTCTGCGAAGCAGCCTTCTGCAGCATCTGCCCCGGCTCCTACTGTTCCAGTCACCAACTCCGCCGCTACTCCCGCAGCTGTTGCCCCCGCTCACAAGTAATCGTTGCCTATTGTTAACAGATGACGCCCACTCGATTCATCCTCGCCACACTCAGTGCACTCGCCGCTACCGCGTCGATCGCCGCACAGGTGTCGGTCGGCGGTGGCTATCAAGAGCCGGCGCCAACGGTGGATGCGATACCGGAACTTGCTGGCGTCACAATCATTGATAAGTTGGATTCCCAGCTCCCGCTCGACGCGACATTCCGCGACGATCGTGGCAACCTAGTGCACCTCCGCGACGTGCTGCCCAAGGATCGCCCAGCCATATTGCAGATTGGGTACATGAAGTGCCCCATGCTCTGCAGTTTGGTGATGAATGCATTGTTGCGCGGCATTCAGGACATGGACTGGACCGTCGGTCAGCAGTACGACATCATTTCGTTGTCTGTGAATCCGAAGGAAGGTCCAGAGTTGGCCGCTGGCAAGAAGGCTGGCTACGTGGCTGAGTATGGCCGCGCGCAGACCGCTTCTGGATGGCACTTCCTTACTGGTGAAGAGCCGTCGATCCATGCACTCACTGAGTCTGTTGGATTTGAATACCGAATTCAGCCGAACGGCGAGTTCTCGCACGCTGCTGCAGTCTTCATCATCACTCCGGACGGGCGCCTGAGTCGCGTCTTGTACGGCGTGAAGTATGAGTCGAACACGGTGCGCATGGCACTCTTGGAAGCGTCGCAAGGCAAGATTGGAACGACCCTCGACCGCATTATTCTTTGGTGCCACATTTACGACGCCCAGGCGGGCGGCTATGTAGTGCTCGCCATGCGCGTCATGCAGATTGGCGGCGCGCTAACGCTGCTCTTGCTTGGCGGCGGACTGGGCTGGTTCTGGTGGCAAGAGGCACACGCGCGCCGCTTGGCGCCGCCGAGTAACGCACAACCTGGAGTCGCGCACCACTAACGCGCGTTACACACGAATTCCCGATAGAGACGAACACTATGTCCATGACCCATCAGATCCTCGCTCACGCAGCCTCGCAGGTTTCCGCGCTCGCGGCATATGCGCAGACCAGCACCGCTGCGCCGACCGCCCCGACCTTCTGGATGCCCATTGGCGCGTCCACCATTTCGCAGGGCGTTGACTACACGCTCGACGTCATCAATTGGATTTGCTACGTGTCCTTTGCGCTGGTGATCGGCTTGATGGTGTGGTTTGTCATTAAGTATCGCCACCGCACCGGTGACAAATTCCGCACCGATTACCCACACCACAACACGCCACTTGAGATCACTTGGTCGGTGATTCCAACGATCATTGTGATCGGCATCTTTGTGGTTGGTTTCCGTAGCTACCTCGACATCTATACCGCTCCTAAGAATGCGTTTGACATTAAGGTGACAGCGCAGAAGTGGGCCTGGAGTTTCCAATATCCAAACGGCGCGATCAGCGATGATCTTTACGTGCCCGCGGGTCGTCCGGTCCGATTGGTGCTCCGTTCAAGTGACGTACTTCACGCGCTCTACATCCCAGATTTCCGCGTCAAGCGCGATATCGTTCCGGGTCGTTACACGTACGCGTGGTTCCAGTGCGATTTCCCGACTGGTCAGCCCGGTAAGAGTCCACGCGATCCGAACGCAAAGACGGTCACTGGTATGGAAGACCCTGCTCAGGCTCATCGCCTTTCGTGCGCTGAATACTGCGGCACCGGTCACTCCAAGATGAATCGTTACGTCTATGTTCTGGACGAAGCTTCCTTTGCGCAGTGGATGATCGACCAGAGCCAGTGGATGGACAAGATCCCGGAAGAAGAGCTGTACTTCAAGGCTGGTCCGAAGATTTACGCGCGCTGCCAGCAGTGCCACTCGATTGACGGCGCTCTCGGAATTGGGCCATCGTGGAAGGGCATTGTTGAACGCGTGAAGGCGTATCCATTCGTTGGCGAGGGCAAGGAGTACGGAACGTGGGAGGACTATGTCCGCACTTCGGTCCTCATTCCCGGCAAGTATGTGGTGCCCACCTACGGCAATGTGATGCCGTCCTTCAAGGGCCAGTTGAACGACAAGGCCATTGATGCAGTGATCGCCTACATGCAGCAGCTCGACAAGTTCGACCCTAAGAATGGCAAACTCAAGCCTGAATTTGACCCCGCAACCGGCATGAAGAAGTGACGCGCCACCGAGCGCTCCGACTCAACCAGCACAGGAAGTTCTAACCATGACCACCATTCAACTCCCATCTCCCGGCGCAATCTCGGACACCATCGAGGCGCGTCCCGAAAGCGACAACTACCTGACGCACACGCGCGGGATTTTGTCGTGGATCTTCACGCTCGACCATAAGCGCATCGGTGTGATGTACATGTGGTCTGTGCTTGGAGCCTTCCTACTCGGCGGCACGTTTGCGCTACTCCTGCGCACCGAATTGCTGACCCCTGGTCCCACGATCACCGACAGCGCCGACACCTACAACCAGTGGTTCACGCTGCACGGCGCCATCATGGTGTTCTTGGTGATCATTCCGAGTATCCCGGCGGCGCTTGGCAACATCATCATGCCAATCATGCTCGGTGCCAAGGATGTTGCCTTCCCGCGGTTGAACCTATTCAGTTACTACCTGTGGGTCACTGGTGCCATCCTTTGCATCGTGTCGCTCTCGATGGGCGGATTCGATACTGGCTGGACCTTCTATACGCCGTACTCCACCACGACGACTGCTGGCGGCGTGATTCCGGTGCTGACAGCCGCATTCGTCCTGGGCTTCAGTTCCATCTTCACTGGCCTGAACTTCATTGTCACGGTGCACAAGTTGCGCCCCCCGGGAATGACTTGGTTCCGCATGCCCCTCTTCTTGTGGTCCATTTATGCAACCGCCATCATCCAGGTATTGGCAACGCCGGTGCTCGGCATCACGCTCTTGCTCCTGATTGTTGAGCGCACCGTGAACATCGGAATCTTCAACCCATCAATGGGTGGCGACCCGGTGCTGTACCAGCACTTCTTCTGGTTCTATAGCCACCCCGCGGTGTACATCATGATTCTGCCCGCCATGGGCATCATCAGTGACATCATTGCTATCAATAGCCACCGCGCGATCTTCGGCTACCGCTTCATTGCGTTTAGTTCGATCGCCATTGCAATGTTCAGCTTCATCGTGTGGGGTCACCACATGTTCACCTCAGGTCAGTCAGCCTTGATGAACACGCTGTTCTCTGCCATTAGTTTCAGTGTGGCTATCCCCAGCGCCGTGAAGGTGTTTAACTGGATCGCCACGCTCTACAAGGGCTCGGTTTCTTTGACCACCCCCATGTGGTACGCGTTGGCATTCTTGTTCCTGTTCACGATCGGCGGCCTCACCGGTCTGCACTTGGCCACATTGAGCACCGATGTCCACTTGCATGACACGTACTTCGTGGTAGCGCACTTTCACTATGTCATGATGGGTAGCGCCCTGATCGGCATGATCGGCGGTCTGCACCATTGGTGGCCGAAGATCTTTGGTCGCATGTACGACCAGCGCCTCGGAACCATCGCTTGCTGGATCATCTTCATCGGCTTCAATGTGACCTTCTTCACTCAGTTCATTCTTGGCTCGCAGGGCATGCCGCGTCGTTACTACGACTATCAGCCGGAATTCCAGATTTATCACGTCATCTCCACCATTGGTAGTTACATCATGGCGGTCGGGTTCACCCTGACGGCCATCACACTGTTTGGAAGTCTTGTCAATGGCAAGAAGGCACCGGCCAACCCATGGGGTGGTCGAAGCTTGGAATGGCAATGCGCCAGTCCGCCGCCCTTTGACAACTTCGCCAAGGCACCGCGCGTTGGCGATTGCTACGACTTCACCGTGGTGCACTGGGATCCAAAGATCGGTGGTTACCGAGTTGATGAATCCAACGATCCCGAAGTGAATCCCGCCGCGCAGGGCACGAAGGCTGCGCACTGACGAGGGCTTTGCCCTTCGTCCCGAACGAACTCCCCCGGAGCATCATGTGAGTCAGACAACCGCAAACGAGCACACTACCCAAGCAGATCACGCCCACGGCCATGATGAGCATGCGCACGGGCACGATCCGCATTTGGCACACCACTTTGACAGCATGGCGCAGCAGTTTGACAGCGCCAAGTTGGGCATCTGGCTGTTCCTTGCTACAGAAATCCTCTTCTTTGGCGGCCTGTTTGTGGCCTATGCCATCTTGCGGATGCGCAATCCCGAGGTCTTCAGTTACGCCAGTCACTACCTCGACACCATCATGGGCGGAATCAACACATGCGTGCTGATTCTTTCCAGTTTGACCATGGCCCTTGCAGTTCGCTGTGCGCAGACTGACCGGCGCGGTGGGCTCATCGTGTGCCTCGTGCTGACATTCATGGGCGCGATTGGATTCTTGGTCATCAAGTACTTTGAGTACACCCACAAGTTCCATGACAATCTGGTGTGGGGCTCTTCGTTCTACGTGCCTCCGCATGACGCTGAAGGTCACGCTGAGGCAATGGAACTAAAGACCGCTCCGACGGCGGTAACAGCCATCACGGTGAAAGATCCGACGCTGTTTGCCATTCCCGATCTTGCTGCGAAGCCTGCGGTTGATGTCTCCGCAGTGAAGTCTGCTTCCGTTGGCCCGGTTGGTATGGCGCGCGCTTCTGGCGCTCCTGCTCCTGAGCACGCCGTTGCTCCCGCCCCTGGCAAGTCCGAGGAAGCGCATCCAGGAACGCACTTGGAAGACCCCAAGATGCCGCCGAACACGCATCTCTTCTTCGCCATCTATTACTGCATGACCGGTCTGCACGGAGTTCACGTGGTGGCAGGTATGGGCCTCATTGGTTGGCTCATCTGGCGCTCGGTACGCGGTGATTTCTCAAGCAAGAACTTTACGGCGGTCGACACCGGCGGCCTGTACTGGCACATCGTCGACTTGATCTGGATCTTCCTCTTCCCGCTCTTCTATCTCATCCATTGAGTTGGACGGAATAAAGCTATGTCACACCAAGCCACACATCACGCTGGTTCACACGCCGCTGAAGTCCACCCAGAAGTGGGCCACGTCGTTCCCGTCAAGTACCTCGTCGGCGCCGGCGTTGCGCTGCTCTTTCTCACCGTGATCACGGTAGCAGTGCGCTACATCGATCTTGGCGAGGCAAACCTGATGCTTGCGCTCGCGATCGCTGTAGTGAAGGCGACCATCGTTGCGCTGATCTTCATGCACTTGCGCTGGGACCGTCCGTTCAATTTGCTCGTGCTGATCGGGTCGATCGTCTTCGTGGGCATCATGCTTGCGTTCTCAGCAATGGATGTTCACCAGAACTCCCCCACCATCTTCAATGGGAATGCTCCGGAAGCGGAGAGCGTTATGCAAGCCAATGCTCCGGGTGCACCTGTTGCGCAGATCCGTTCGACCAACGGCGGTGTTGGTAGCTCGGATTGATACACGCGCCGCGGCGCGCATTCGCTGCCGAGGTGCCTCATGGCCATCAAGACTGCAAACTTCATTGACCCCTTCGACAATGCGCAGGAGCGCGGCGTTGCGGGGGTCTTTGGTATGTGGGTCTTTATTGCCGTAGTGGCAATGATCTTCTTGGCATGCATCCTGGGGTATCTAGTGGTGCGCTTTGATCAGCCCCCGGGGCGCGAGTGGATGCCGGAAGGAACGCCCGGTCTGCCGCCTGCGCTCCTGCTTTCGACGGTTGTACTGCTGATTTCGAGTTACACCGTGCAAATGGCTGTTCGTGCGGCGCGGTTCAATCGGCAGACGCAACTTCGTTACGCGATGGGGGCGACGCTCGGCTTGGCGTTGCTCTTTCTAGCGGTGCAGGCATTGGCGTGGAAGGAATTGTGGACTCGGCACGTCACCATAGAAAGCGGCTTGTATGCGTGGACTTTTTATGTACTGACTGGAGTTCACGCGTTGCACGTCATCGGCGGAATCCCTCCGATGGTTCAAGTGTTTCGCCGCAGCATGGAAGGGCGCTATACGCCAACAAACTTCACAGGCGTGGTGCTGTGCGCCATGTATTGGCACGCATTGGACGTGATCTGGATCGTGCTTTACGCGACGCTGTGGATCTGCACGGCGCTCGCTGTGCTCGCTGTCTGAGCGTGGCTTACCACTTCGCTTCGTGCGCAAACCAGAGTTGCGGGATCACCAATGCGGGCTTGCCGTCAGTGGCGCGCACGAGCGCTGCAAGTGGTGACGGTTGCACCGTTGCTTCAAAGTTTCGACCGCCGACGTCGATCGCTACTCGTCCAGATTTGTCAGCGCGTGTTGCTAACTCAGCAAGCGAATACACCGCGCGGGCGTCTCCTTGGCGCACTTCGATGACCGCAGTCTTTCGCGATCGCGGGTCGCCCTTGGCAGCCTCAGCCATTGCAATGGCGGCACTCGTTGGTTCGCGGAGTGCGGCCACCAAGCCACTGACTGGGTAGTCGACGCGCGGTGAGAGGTAATAGCGCGCGTAACTGAACTCCTTGTATCGATTCGCCTGTGCGGGATCGCCCATGATCACCGTGGTATCGGGCCAGACGGCGGTCCACATTCGCCATGAAGTGATGTTTGCATCGGGGAGCGGAATCAGTTGAGCGTCATGCGCTGCGGCGGGACCAGCAATCGCGCGCATACCCAGTTGGCTCCAGAGTGATGCACCGGCCGTGCTCGCACTCGGAGTTGCGCTGCCAGCAGTTCCGGCTGCGCGGTCATACATCACAAGATTGCTGTTGTAGAGCAGACCGCTGACATGGAAGGTTCGCTCTGCGCCGTCGATGCGACGGTCAAACACAACGAGGCTATCTGTCAGGGGGCTGTAACTCACGGCAATTGGCACACCGCCAAGCGTGTCATTGATCACTTCATGCGCGTTGAGCACATCAAGCGGATATGCGCGCGCCTCTCCGTTCACCACCACTCCTGCCACGCGATCGTTGCTGACTACATATCGAGTTCGATGCTCTTCGTTCCAGCGCAACATGTCAGCACCGCGCATCACTGCGGGCGCGTCGAGTGATGGAAGAAAGTCACGCGGGCTGCCGCTGCCAACCAACACGCCACGATCAGCACGAAGCGGATCGAGCGTGAATCCATATGCGGCAGGATCACTGCCACTGCCGATTGGTCGGTCGCCGGTGAACACTCCACTCATGGCCCATGCCAAGAAACCACAGGTGATCGCAACGAACGCCAAGAGAATCCATCCACCACCGCGTAGCGTGAGCGTTGGGAATCCAAGCGGATGCGGCGCGTTCACTGTGTAGGTACCTCAAGTATGACTGCGCCGTCCACTGGCGTTCCAGTAGTGACCACGCTGCCGCGATCAATAACCATTGCCCCCAGAATCACTGGCAAGTAGATGAGACTTGCGAAGAAGAGCCGACGCGCGCGCGCATCGCTGCGTTCAAGCATGAAACGAAGGGAGAGCCATGAAATCCAGAGACCCGCGGCGATGGCGACGGCCGCGTAGCCGAAGCCAGCAACGCCAGACATCGTCCCGAGCAATGACACCGGAATGAGCATGATGCTCGAGAGTAGACACGCTTGACCAGTTGCGGTTCCGTCCGGGTCACGCGATGGCAACATCACGAATCCGCCCGCCGTGTAGTCCGCGCGATAGAGCCACGCAAGTGCCAAGAAATGCGGTATCTGCCAGACGAAGAGCACAGCAAAGAGTGCCCATGCGCCCGGTGAAATGCTTCCTGTGGCTGCGGTCCATCCAATCACTGGTGGAATGGCGCCAGTGACAGCGCCAACCAATGTATTGAGTGTGGTGCGCGGCTTGAGCGGCGTGTAGAGCAGCACGTAAAGCAAGATGTTGACGCAGGCGAAGGCTGCTGCCATGACGGTCGTGCCCATGGCAAGCACCGTGCACCCCGCATAGCCAAGTAGGACTGCAACTACGAAGACGGTGGTTCGTCGCGCGTGTCCCGCGGGCAGCGGGCGCTTGGCGGTTCGACGCATCAGACCATCGCGCCGCATCTCGGCAACTTGATTGAGCATCGCTGCGCTTGCGGCCGCGAGTGCTGTGCCGAGGCAGGTCCAGAGGAGGCGCATCCACCAGCCCTGTGGATCGGCTGGCGCCACTACGAACCCGACGGCGGCGGTGAGCAGTACTAAGAGGCTGAGTCGCGCCTTGGACAGCTGGCTCCATATTGCCGCGTGGCTGGGTGTCAGTGTGGCGCTAACGACGTCCATGCCCGGAACTACCGGTTGTTGATCTCCCGGGGTGGCGGGTACGGGTGCTGGCGTGGTTGATACTGGCATCGGGTTCGATCGACGGTGGGTCGAGGTGAATAGCATAGGTGTCCCACTTCAACGGAGCCTCACGATGCACATGCTGATTGCGATTCAGGATTCCGCGACCGCCACCGTACTTGCCGCGCCCGTGGTGGCGCCGGCGCCCGCCGCTGCTGCCGCGCCGCTCAGTATCCCCGTACTTGTGTTATTGATGGTTGTAGGTAGCGGATTCGTGATCGGATGGTCGCGTTGGGTCCGACCGATGAACTTAGCTATTGGCTTCGTGGTCACCGTGGCAATGTGGACGCTGAGTTACGTTGCGCTCTTGCAGCCAGGATTTGTGGCGGGAGAGGCATTGTTTGTGGGAGCTCTGGCGTGTGTACTGTTCGGCGGGTTCATGGCCGGGCGGTTTGCCCCTGGACAAGCGAGCGGCTTATCCGTTGGTTTGGTTTCCGCAACTATCAACCTGATGGTGCTGGGTGCATTTCTTCGCGATGAGCAGGGCGGGACGCCGGTGCGACCAGCCGCGTATGTCATCGGCCTCTTTGCAGCGAGCGCGCTGCTCGGTTCGATCGGCGAGCGCATTGGCAGCGCGCGGTCATCCGCACGGCGGCTACCACCGCCAGTCACACTCATGGGCATTGTTGCAACAGCCAACATTCTGGTGATGATCGTGATTGGTGGACTCGTCACTGGCTACGAAGCTGGACTCGCGGTGCCGGATTGGCCGAACAGCTTTGGTCACAACATGCTGCTCTATCCGGTCAGTGAAATGAAGGGCGGCATCTTCTACGAGCACGCCCATCGCCTCTTTGGAATGCTCGTTGGGGCCACCGTGCTCGCGTATGCCACCACGGTCTGGCGCAGTGGCGCAGGCAAGTATGCGCGGATCGCCGTAACTGTTCTCTTGGCACTGGTTGTCACTCAAGGAATTCTGGGCGGATTGCGAGTCACGGGAAACGTAACTTCAAGCATGAATGCGGTGGATCTTTCACCGAGCACCGCGCTCGCCATTGTGCATGGCATGCTCGGCCAGTTTGTATTTGCGTTGGCACTGGTTTCAGCATTTATGGTCAGCGGTGCATGGGAGCGAGTGCGAGTGGTGGTGCAGGGCGTGGCAGCCATGCGGCTCCTCAGTGCGTTGGCATTGCTCGCCGTCACTATGCAATTGTTCCTTGGTGCAGCGATGCGGCACTTGCAGATTCCACCTACTGGGGACGATGGTGCTCAACTTCCAAAGTGGGCGCTGCATGGTCACGTCACTATGGCGGTGATTGCTTTCATCTTGGTGCTGCTCGCCGGCATGCGCTGCGGCCGCGCTGTTGAAGCGCCGCCCTTGCGTCGAGTTGGGAAGGCAGCACTACACACGGTTGGATTGCAGGTCGCCCTCGGTATCGCTGCCCTCGTAGTAGTGCTGATGCGAAGGGGAGAGGCAGTTCCCATCTGGGAAGTTGCAACAACCACGGCGCACCAAGCACTCGGCGCTGTCCTCCTTGCAGAGGTCGCCACTATGGCGGTATTGGCAAGACGAACAATTACTGCGACTGCGTAACTGGCTTCAGTACTTCTTCCAGAGCCAAGATCGCATAGACCGTGACGAGTTCCGGCTGACCTTCTTGCCAGCGGTCGGCGCTGTTCACCCAACTGCCGTCGGCGCGCTGTGATGCCAACACGGCATCGGTCAGGTCGTTGCGCCAATTGCGTGAACTTGTGCTGATTTCCTGTGATTCTGACGGGTTCGCCGGGGCGGTGGTCTTTGCAACATCACTTGTCACGGTGACGCTGATTGCGCCCGATGCATTGAGCGCGCGTGCGGCCGCGTGTAAGTAGTAGTACAGGCCCTGCGAGCCAAGCCCAGGGTTCTCTGTGAATGTCCAATGTGATCGAATCCAATCAAACGCGGCGGTGACGCGTGGGTCATTGGGTGCAAGCCCTGCGTACAACATGCTCTTAAAGCCCGCGTAAGTCATGCTTCCGTAACTGCGAAGCGCGCGTGTTTCCGGGGGCATCTTCTCGCCGTATCTGCCCTCGCCAGCGACGTCACTTGCAAAGCTCTCGCCGCCATTCGCGGCTGTGTATGCGAAGCCGCCGTCGCCGCTTCCGTGTTGCGCCCATGACGCGTCGTTGCTCTTGATGTTCTGTGTGCGTTCTACGAATACCAATGCGCGTTGCACGGCGGGGTCGTCGGTCGATGCGCCGGCATCGTGCAATGCGTCAAGCATGAGTTGCGTATTGGAAAGATCGGGGCGTCCGTGACTTCCGTATCCCGATCCGCCGAACCAGTCCGCATTGGGACTGATCCCTTGCGACTGATTCCATTGATTCTTCACAAGCCACGTGCGCACGGTTTCCACCTCGAGCGATAGCGCGGGGTCTTGCTGTGCGGCGAGGCCCATCAACACCATGCTTGCTACATAGTTTGCAAGTCCGCCTCCAAGGTCAGGCTGAAATGCGCCACCCAACTGTGTTCCGGATGTCACAAACGCAAGCGCGCGCCGCGCATTTACATCTGTATTTGCAGTGAATCCAGCTTGCGCGAAGGCCTTCAGCGCCAATGCGGTTACTGCGTTTGGAACGGCGGTTGATGGCGTGCTTTGGTCGGTTGCTTTCGCAGCGGTGCTTTCCATCCACCCGCCATTGGGACCTTGTGCGGCGCGCATGAATGCAAGACCTTTACTCACCGCAATCTTTGCTGCGGCGAAACGCGCGGCGTCCATGGGCACGTCTTCGGCGCGATCGGCGATGCGAAGGATCACTGGAAGTGGCTGAATGACCCGCGACGGAACATTCGGCGCGCCGAGCGTTGTGATCTTTGCAGCATTGACGCGCGCGTCAGTTGGAACAGATGCTGGCGCGAGCACGGCAGCTCGCACTGTTGCGGGGAGTTCTTTGGGTGGCGCTTGGGTGACAGGCTTCGCTTGGAGCGGTGGTATCGGTCGCTCGATCTTTAGGTAGATGAGGAAATCCGATTCACGCGCAGTGCCTACGGCAGGTTGGCCAGTCGGCACTGGCTGCTTTGGATCAGGACCAACACCTACAAAGCGCAACGGCGTCAGAACCATTCCAGCGGAATCTGGTTTCGCCGTGACGGCTACGTGCACGAGAAGGCCATCTTCGGCGCCAGACTTTTGATCAATGAGCTTTGCATCAATACGCGGATCGCTGCTCGTCACCGAATCAATGCGCACCCCGTTGGCGTGCTTAATCTCTACTTCGAACGCCTTGGTCTCTCCGGGAGCCATGACGCCCACGTTCTCACGGTACTGCGCAAAGCCAAAATTCGCACTTATTTTCGTGCATTCGTGACGGACGCGCATGTCAATGAGGCGCGCGTCTGCGCGATCGGTTTCGATCACTAAATACTTTGGAACACGCTCGCAGGGTAGGGCGGAGAAGTCATAGCGCACGCGGTAACTCTCGCGCGGACCTTGCTCAGTTGGCTTGTAGTCAATGAAGGCCGGGGCGTCGCCTCCGACCGACATGATTCGGAATGGCTTGCCGTCAATCGACTCCACGGTAATTTCACCAGTGACATTGGCCTTGTTGTCAAAGGCGTTGATGTACGGATCGCGACGCGGCTTTCCGTCCGCGTCCACACTCTGCTGAATAGCCCGAACCGGGTAGCTCACCTCTGCCTTGATACTCAGTTCGATGAGCCCCGGGACGCCATCAAACATCAGCATCACTTGTGCAGATTTCTCGCCGGTTGCGCCACTGGTTCGCATAGAGAGCGGAACTTTCAGTGTGCCGCCCGCAGGAATTTCTTTACCGAGCATGTCGACGGTGGTGCATGTGCAACTCGGTGCACTGCGAATGCACTTCACCGGGCGATCAAGTGTGTTCAGAAGAGTTGCCTCAAACTTAACATCTGTCTGCGGCGCAACGAATCCTGCATCAAGTGATGCTGGCATTGCTTTGACTGGGCACAGCGCCATTTGCTCGGCGATCTGTCGGGCGCGGTCAGCCATTTGCTGTTGCTGCGGCGCTGCGTAGGCGAGTGGCGCGCAGGCGATCGCAACGGCGGTGACTGCGCAGGAAAGTAGACCGGGAATTGTGGGGTAGAAGTTCAGTTTCATGGGGTTTCCTTGCGTGCATCATAGGTCTGCGCCTCTTACACTCGAACCCCATGCGCGCTATTGAAGTCCTCCGTCAAGGAACCCCTGTCGCCCCCAATGTCCGCTTTACCGGCGGTCGATCGGAGTGCGTTCCCGCTCCGGGTGAACTGCGTGTGCGCACGGAGGCTTCCGCGCTCAATCACCTTGACCTGTGGGTGGGCCGTGGCCTCCCAGGCATCGACGTGAATTGGCCAACGGTTGGCGGCTCCGATGGTGTTGGAATTGTCGACACGGTTGGTACTGGCGTTGATGCTGCGTGGGTTGGAAAGCGTGTCATCTTGAATGCGGCGGTGGTGCGCCCGGAATCGCCGCGGCCTGGACATGCGCCGTCCGGCGAAGACATCTTCATGATCGGTGAGCATTGCCCCGGTACCCATGCGGAGTACTTCGTTGCGCCGGCAACCAATGTCTTGGCAATCGGCGACATTGATCCGGTCCACGCAGCTGCGTTTGGACTGACGCATCTCACAGCATGGCGCATGCTGGTGACGCGCGCGCGACTGCAGGCTGGCATGACGGTGCTCATTCCCGGTATCGGTGGAGGCGTTGCACTTGCCGCCCTTGGAATTGCTCGACACTTTGGTTGCACCACTATCGTCACAAGTCGTCACGCTGCGAAACTTGAACGCGCGAAGACACTCGGCGCCAACGTCACGATTCTTGATACGGGCGCCGACTGGTCGCGAGAAGTACGCAAGGCAACCGCTGGCCGCGGTGTTGACATCGTTGCGGAAAGCGTTGGCAAGGCCGTGCATTTGGCGTGCATCAAGAGTTTGGCCCGCGGTGGGACATTGGTCACGTGCGGCTGCACGACGGGCCCAGATGGGACCACGGATTTGGCACGGATCTTCTGGAACCAACTTTCGATCATCGGTTCCACGATGGGTTCAATGGATGAATTCCGCGGCGTGATTGCGTTGCTGCAGAGCGGCGCGCTTCGGGCAACTGTCGATGAGGTCTTCCAGCCGGCGGCCGCAGAAGCCGCCTATGCCCGCCTGGAGGCCGGCGAGCAGTTCGGAAAGCTCGTATTTCAGTGGTGAGCACCGAAAGAATCCCGCCGATAACACTAATTTGCTCTTGATTTCACTTGCTGATTGCGGTGTGATTGCCCCCAATGTTCAACTTTTCAGCAGCTGCCGCCCAGTTCATCGCTCCGATTGTTTCTTCGACAGAGTCCTCAGAAGGTGGCACCGCGGTGCTTCCAGAGGTCGCTCCGCCGCAGCGTAAGCAAATGCCTGGTTGGGCCGTACTGCTCCACAATGACGATGTGAACGACTTCTCGCTCGTCACGCGCTCAGTGGTGGAGTTTGCACGTTTGACAGTCAGTGATGCCGTGGAGCGAACGGTCGAGGCGCATGAGTCCGGCGTTGCGCTGCTGATGGTCACCCATCGCGAGCGTGCCGAGCTCATCCAAGAGCAATTCCAGACCCGCGGACTGACAGTCACGATCGAGCCTGCGGCCTAGCGCACGGCGTATGATTCTCAGGTCTACCGGAACGGTTCTCGTTCCGCTCCTCCTCAGGATCCTGCCTCGATATGCGACCTGCACTCATTGTCACGATCGCCGTCACTTTGGTTGTTGCCTTGGTGGCGCTTTTCGCTGGAAAGGACATCTGGGCCTGGATGCACTTTGGCGGCCCAGAAGCCACCTCAGTACGCATGGAACCGGTCGCAGTGGGGGTGTTGGTGGAGACGGTTTCCGCCCCGGGAATCGTGGAACCAAAACGCAAGGTCGATGTGTCTGCAGAAGTGTCTGCGCGCATTGTTGAATTGCCGCATCGTGAAGGCGAGCGGGTTCGCGCCGGCGATCTCATCATGCGTCTCGACGACCGCGATCTCAAGGCTGCGCTGCAGAGCGCTGAAGCCCGCCGCGATGGCGAGCGTTACCGCCTTGAAGCAGAGCGATCACGCATCGTTGGCACGCAGAACACGCTCGAGAACGCGCGTGCGACGGCGCAACGCCAAGAGTCGCTCTTTCGCGCAGGTGACATTAGTCGCCAGGCCTATGAGGATGCGGTAACGCGTGCCGCTGATCTTGACGCAACCTTCCAAGCGCAGAAGAACACCATCGTCCAACTTGAGAAGAGCTTGGCCGCAGCCGAGGCGCAGATTGAACAGCAGCGCGAAGCGCTCCGCAAGACAGTCGTTGTGGCAGCGATCGACGGCATCATCACGCAGCTCAATGCCGAGGTCGGCGAGTTAGTGGTGGTGGGCACGATGAACAACCCGGGAACCAAGATTCTCACCATCTCAGATCTGAGCAAGATGAAGCTCACCGCGAAAGTCAGTGAATCGGATGTTCCGCGCGTGGCCAAGGGTCAGCCGGGCGAGGTTCGAATCAACGGATACAAAAAGCGTGTCTTTGGTGGCACGGTCGAGGAAGTGGCTCTCAGCCGCACCAGTGACAAAGATGGCACGGGCTTTTTCAAGACGGCAGTACTTCTTGAACTCAATGGCGAGCAGATATTCAGTGGGCTTGGCGGCAATGTTGATATTTCGATCGCACGTCACAGTGGCCTCAATGTTCCAAGCCAAGCAGTCGTTGATCGCAAGGTCGAAGATCTGCCAGAGGCATTGAAGACCAGTGCATTGATCGCACCAGGCTCAAAGAATTTGAGCATTGTGTACCGCGTGATCGATGGCAAGGCCGTCGCTACGCCGGTGTCGACTGGCCCATCGAATCTCACAAATACGATCATTGTGGACGGGGTGAAAGAAGGCGAGATTATTGTGGTTGGCCCATACAAGTCTCTTGAACGCTTGAAGGACGGCGATGCTGTCAAGGCGGAAGAGTCGGAGTGGGGTGGTAGCGGCGGTGGCGGTGGCGGTGGTGGTGGTCGTGGCGGACGCGGGATGCGCATGCGCTTCTGATCTGCGCTCGCGGCAGTCATTACGACCAGGCTTGTGAATAGAAACAGACATGAGTGATTCGATCATCCAACTTCGCGGAATTGCCAAGGTCTATCGCGTAGGCGTCGAGACCATTCACGCACTTCGCGGGGTTGATCTTGATATTGGGCGCAATGAGATGGTGGCCATCATGGGCAGTTCCGGCTCCGGCAAGAGCACCTTGATGAATATGCTTGGCTGCCTCGATCGCCCGACAAGCGGCGAGTACACGCTCGGTGGGCGCCTTGTAAGCGCTATGAAGCCTGACGAATTGGCGCTCATTCGTAACGAAGAAATTGGCTTTGTCTTCCAGAGCTTTGAGTTGCTCGCTCGGCAGACCGCTTTAGAGAATGTGGAACTTCCATTGATGTACTCCGCTTCCGCAGGCGGGTTCCGTGCGCGACGCGAACGCGCTCTCTCGGCGTTGCAGCGCGTCGGACTCGGCGACCGTGTTGATCACCGTCCCAACCAGCTCTCGGGCGGACAGAAGCAGCGCGTGGCGATCGCCCGCGCGATTCTCAATAACCCCAAGATTCTGATGGCCGATGAGCCAACAGGAAATCTCGACTCTGCGACGACCGCGGAAATCCTTGCATTGTTTACGCGTATTTACCGCGAGGGACAGACAATCATCATCGTGACGCACGAGAATGATGTGGCAGCGCATTGCCGCCGGGTAGTGCGCTTGCGTGACGGTCGCATTCTCAGTGACTTGTCAGCGGAAGAAGACTTTGAAGTGAGCCCCTACGTTGAAGAGGCACGCGAAACGCAGCGTCGCCGCGCTGCTGCTGAAGAGGCGGCGGCATGACGAACGCAAAGGCTAAGTCTCGGAGCAAAGCACCGGGCGAAGGACGCAGTCTCAGCATCTTCTTCTTTATGAAGGCGATTGGGATGGCGCTGAGCCAAATCTGGGCAAACAAGACGCGCTCATTCCTGACGGCGCTCGGCATCATCGTCGGTGTTGCCAGTGTCACAGCCGTCATTGCGGCGCTCACCGGGCTCAAGGCCAAGGTGCTTTCAGAATTTGAGAGCGTTGGTGCTGCGCGGCTGTATGTCTTTCCAAACCGGCCGGACAATGTTCCACGCGCAAAGTTCCCGTGGGAAAAGTGTCGCCTCAAGACCAGTGAAGCGCAGGCGATCATGGATCAGTGCCCTTCGATCAAGGGAATTTCCCCGATCGTTGATCTGCCCATGAGTGTTGAGAGTGACACTGAGCTGATCGATGGCATGACTGTGAACGGAATCTGGCCCGCGTGGCATGACGCGGTGGGGCGCAAAGTGATGCGCGGTCGGCCATTCAGTCAGATTGACATTGATACGGCACGGCAAGTGGCTCTACTCAACGAGGCCGCGGTCGCCGAACTCAAGATTGATGCCGACGGCAGCGGAGGTCTCGGCGAGCACATACTTCTTGGCGGACGCCGGTTCCTAGTGATTGGTGTTGTGGAAACCACTCAGGCGAAGATGCTTGGTATGAACTCCAGCGAGGCGGAGATCTTTATTCCATTCAGCGTCGCAGAGAAGTTGCTCGACGGTTGGTACTTCATGCAGTTTGCCGCCATTGCCACCAGCCCAGAGACCGCCGAAGAAGCGAAGGCGGAAGTGGAATATGTCATGCGCCGTCAACGTGGCCTGCAGCCCGAAGACCCGGACACTTTCCGGGTTGCCGCACTCGATCAGTACATCAACCAGTTCAAGAGTCTGGCCTCAGGCGTGACCGCAATTGCCGGTGGAATCGTTGGTATTTCGTTGCTGGTTGGCGGCATCGGCATCATGAACATCATGTTGGTATCGGTGAGCGAACGCACCCGCGAGATTGGACTGCGCAAAGCAGTTGGTGCTACGTCTGCAGCCATCCTTCTGCAATTTCTACTAGAGGCAGTGACGCTCACAGTGCTTGGCGGAATCGTTGGATTGGTGATCGGAAAGTTGATGGCGGTGAGCCTGACATTTATCCCAGGCGCCAATTTGGAGCAGGCGGATGTACCAGCATGGGCCGTGATCCTGTCCATCGTCTTCAGTGCGGGCGTTGGAGTTGCCTTCGGAATGTTCCCCGCATACAAGGCATCGCGGCTCGACCCAATCGAGGCTCTGCGCCACGAGTGACCCCATGCGTCGATTCCTTCCCGCCATCTTCACCACGCTCTCGGTCTTGGCCGCTGGCTGCCAGAACGACTTGTTTCGTGCCGAAGAGACGCCATTCACTGCACCCGACAATGCGCTAAAGGCGATCGAGCCGGTTGATCTGTCGTCTGCTACCTACGGCCCGCCGGTTCCGGCCGAAGATGCGGTGGCGCAGGCAACCGCTGGTAGTTTTCGAGCAACGCGCTATGAGCGCACGCGGACGCTTTCTATCGCCGAGGTGCGGGCGCTAGCACTCGCCAACAACCTGGATTTGCGCGTGCAGTTGGTGGCCCCAGACATTGCCAAGGCAAGTATCACGGAGGAGGAGGCCAAGTTCAACAGTCTCTTCTATGCCGATTACAGTCGTAACGGCAGTAATTTGCTGACGCAGTTGCAGAACAATGAGGGTCTCTTTTCCGATCAGGTGAAGATGGGTGTAGCGGTTCCACTCGCTACCGGCGGAGTGGTGAAGTTTCAACCGCAGTACACGCAATCGGGACAGCTCGTGAACGGTACGAATGACACGGATCAGGGTGGAGTTCTCATGTCCATCAGTCAGCCGCTTCTGCGCGATGCGGGGGTTGGCGTGGCTACCGCATCGATTCGCGTCTCTAAACTACAGGGTCAAATCACTGACTCTCGGACAAAGCTTGAAGCCATTCGCATTCTCGCCAACGCGGACAAGGCCTACTGGAACCAGTACCGCACCTTCCGTGAGTTAGAAGTGCGTAAACAGCAATATGACCTTGCAATCGCGCAGCTTGATCGAGCGCAGCGCCGCGTTGACAATGGCGACGCGCCGCAAGTGGAAGTGTTGCGAGCGCAGAGTGGCGTTGGGGCAACATTGGAAAATCTGATCTTGGCTGATGCGGCGCTGCGAAATCGACAGCGAGATCTGAAGCGAATCATGAATGATCCGGACATGCCCATGTCCGACGGGTGTGCGTTGATTCCAGCCACCCAGCCGAATCCGCTCGGCTTGCAGTTGGATGCCAATACCCTTGCTGATGGCGCGGTGCGCAATCGCATGGAAATGTTGGAGTTGGAATTGCAACTCGCGGTGGATGCCACGAATGTGGAAGTCGCGCGCAATGGAACGCTTCCGCTCTTTACCGTTGACTACACCTACCAGATGCTCGGTGCTGGTAGTGGAGTATCCGATTCGTTTGGAAATCTGGGCGACGCAGACCAGTACCAGGTCGCCGCCCATGCAGAGATCCCCATCGGCAACGAAGCGCGCATGAGCCAATTGCGGCGCGCTGTGCTACAGCGCGTGCAGCGCATGGCTACTAAAGATGCGCGTGCGCTCGCTATTCGACAAGAGGTGCTCAACGCGGTCGATGCCATCGATACATCATGGCAGCGCATTTTGGCGGCCCGCCTTGAATCGATTCTGGCTGCCCGCACTTACGAAGCAGAGAAGCGACAGTTTGATGTCGGGCTGCGAACTAGTACTGATGTGCTTGAAGCAGCGAGCAAACTCGGTGATTCGCAGACTCGTGAAGTGAATGCACTCGCTGGCTATGAGATTGCGCTCATTGATGCCGCGTTTGCTACGGGCACAGTCGTTGGTGGCTCGCGCGTTCGGTGGGACGAATTGCGCGCGCGCGATCCAGCAGTTGTTCCGGAAACCGGCAACGACGGAGTGATTGAGCCTGTGACCACGCTTCAGCCTGCGGCATCCAATCCCCAAGCTGCAGCGCCAGTCAATGTTCCAGTGACCACTCCGAGAGTCGCCCCGGAAGCCGCCCCCGTGGCTGCGCCCGCTGTGGTTCCAGCAAGTTGAGCGCTGCCCCCGTGTGATCGGTCGCCGTCCCGCGCGATCGCGCACCCAGCTGATTTACCGAGCCAACTTTTGCTCCGCCATCTGCATCATGATCCGCACTTCGGCCGGGACGGCATCGTCTGCCACAGCGCTACGCAGAGCTGCAAGGAGTGCCGGATCATCATGATTTGAGATGCGTTCGCTGTGGAAGAGATACGCGGCAGCAGCAGCTGCGATCGCCAAGCGACTGCCCATGGTTCGATCTTCGGCTCGCTCGCCTTCGGAGCGCAACGCACCCCAGAGAATGCGGGCGCGGCGCAGACGGGCCAGCGGCGTGGTCGGATCGGTGAGCAGTGTAACGGCCGTGCCTCAGGAAGCGTCCACTTCGTACGCGATCCAGTCGCCAGAGGCGACGGCGGGCTGATCGAGTGAGCGCAGTACCCACGCCAGCGTGTCGCGCAAGGATCCGTCTTGGAATGGCTCAGGACGAGTGGTTGGATCAACAGGATTTGTCATGACATTCGTCCTTCAAGTAGGGCCAACAATTCACGGAGTTCGCCGCGCGCACCGGCTGGCGAGGTATCCACTGTCGCACTAACACCGCGAACGAGATGCGCTGCAAACATGCGGCGCATAGAGACGATGGTGTTGGAAACTTGGCTCAGCGCGGTGAGATCCCAGCGCGCCATGAGTGATTCGTACGACGGCGGCGGAGCGCCTTCGAGCATCGGTCGCAGGATTCGGGATTCAAAGATGCCCCACTGCATATCGCGTTTGTTGGCGGTGCACTCTGCGTGCATTGCCTTGGCTGCATCACGAATCAGCATGCTTATCCACGCGCGGTGAAACGCAGATTCGGGAGCGGGATTCTGGCGATCCGGCAGCGCATCGTTGCTGCCATCATCGTTGTGGATGACGCGCCCTTCGCCCGGATGTCGTCGCGCAGCGTGATTGAATCGGTACACATCAGCGAGATAGTTGCGGACAGCGCTCAGGAGAAGCGTGCGAAACTGCCCGCGGTTCTCGTCAAGGCGCCCCAAGAGATTCCGACCGAGGAGCACATCCGCGATGAAGCCCTGGGTGAGTTCGCGGGCCTCTTCGTCTCGGCGGCCACTCTGACGGATGTACGCGTAGATCGACCCCCAGTAGCGGACCGCAGCTTCGTCGCTTGTTCGCGGCGCTATTTCGCGCTCGGCGCGGGCGGCATCGGGCGAACCATTGGCGCCATGCGAACCATGCGCACCATGAGAATCGTTTGATTCATGTGCTTCGTTGGGAGGCGCGGTCATTTGATGTTTCGGGACGGGTTGCATGAAAGCACTGCAAGGAGATACGGCAAGTGCCAGAGAAGTTGTTCGTTTCTCATGGGGTCACGAGCAGTATTGTCCTAAAAACGCCACCGCGGTGCCCATAAAAGGCACCGCGGGGTCTAAACATGGTCAGTGGTCAGATGAAGACCGATGACCAAACAATCAAATGGAGCCGAGGGGAGTCGAACCCCTGTGCCGAAACAGTCCGCACAATGCCTCTACGAGTGTGTTTGCGGATTGATTGTCGACCGCACAGACCCCCGCAACGGGGTGTGCGAACCAAGACATGCGAAGTCTCGTTCCGCCGAGGCATGTCAGCCCATTGGAACCAGCCTGATTTTTGACAGCGGCCCCCTTATTCAGGCGTGGGGGGACTCACTGCACAGCCTAATTAGGCTGCGAGAGCGTACTGCGTGTTGTTGGCAGTTGTGAATTTGCATGCTTTTTAACGTGGCCGGCATGCTCCACGACGCGCCACACTGTGCGTTGCCTGTCCGGTCGATGCCGGTACGGCCCCAAATTGTCAAAGAATCAGAACATCACAGTATAGGTTGAATCGGAAGGATGTCCAAGGAATTCTGCGGGGTGTTATTCCACCCCTGCTCCATCCTAAACTTGCGCCATGACCACGATTACCCAAGCACATCCGTACTCCGCCGCAATCGATGCCTATGAGCGCGGTCCAAGAACGCTCCGAAATGCGGCAAGCGGACTGACTGCGAAGCAACTGAATACACGTCTAGCGCCTGGAACATGGAGCATTCAAGAGGTGATTGTGCACATGGTCGACAGCGATCAGGCAGCGAGTCACCGGATGCGTCGCATTGCCGCCGAAGACATGCCGCTACTAGTGAGCTACGACGAGAACGCGTTCATTGCACGCCTTGACAATGCATCTATGGATGCCAATGAAGCGCTCGAACTGTTTGATGCAAATCGCCGATTCACGGCGCGTTGGCTTCGCACGCTCGAACCCGCAGCGTTTGCACGTGTCGGCATTCACACGCAACGCGGCAAAGTAACGCTTGGTGAAATTCTTGAGATCTACGTCAAGCACCTCGATAATCACATCGTGTTCACCGATGGCAAGCGCACGGCGCTTGGCGTGTAGCGCAACCGCGCGTGATACTTGCTCAGCGATTGAAATGCCGCGACGCATCACGCCACGACACGCACAGTGTTGCCTTCGGTCGCCACACTGGCGGTGAATTCGCCATTGCTTTCGAAGGCTTCGTCACACCCGCCGGGTGATCGTGCTGAGCGTTGCGCTCAGGATGTTCGTGTTCTCGCGGATGGCGGTGAGTTGCGCCTCGCTTGGAGCGCGATCCATCTGAATGCGCGCAAGGCCCGCCTCGCCGCCGGCGTACACGATGTTCTCCATCTCTTCGACGTTGATCCCTGCCTGCCCGAGCGTTTCGAACACATGCGCAAGGACACCTGGTCGATTCACATGGCGCACCGCAAGCAGCGTTGTCGCCGGGGTTGCCACCGCGCGGTTGACGCAATGTGGAACATGACCGCGTTCCGCCCAAGCGCGCACGACACGGACCACTTCATCAGCAACAGCACGCTGCGCCTGTTCAGTGAGCGCTCCAATGTGATGCGTACCGATGGCGCCCGGCTCCTGCGCGAGTGGATCAGCGAATGGTCCTTCAGTGCCGTCTGGTTCGTTGGCCCAGACATCAAGCCCGGCTCGCAGGCCGCGCGTGCGCACGGCGTTCGTGAGTGCCGCTTGATCAATCACGCCGCCACGACTGGTATTCACCAAGATCGCTCCGGGCTTCAGCGCGGCAAGGAATTTCTCGTTGATCAGGTTGTCGGAATCATCGCCGCCGCCGGCGCTGATGCTGACTACATCACTGAGTTTCGCAAGGTTGATCAAGCTGGCGCAGAAGCCGCAGCCGTGTTCAAGTGCTTTCTCTTCAGTGAGATTTCGGCTCCAAGCGATCACATCCATTCCGAATGCTCGGCCGATCTGTGCTACTTCCTGACCAACCTGGCCGAGCCCAACGATTCCAAGTGTGCGCCCGTGCAGTCCAACTGCTTGCGCAAATTCGCGCTGCTTCCATTGTCCCGCTCGTAGTGCGGCCGCCTGCTCAGGAATTCGTCGGTCGCACGCCAAGATCAATGCCCAGGCAAGTTCCGCGACGGCTGTTGCATTGCGTCCCGGGCAGTTGGCAACAAAGATGCCACGCCGGCTTGCAGCTGCAATGTCGACATGATCGGTACTCGTTCCTGCCACAACGATCATCGCAAGGCGCGGACTAGCTTCAATGACTTCTGCTGAAATGCATGTGGTGCCAGTGATGAGTACATCGGGACTCGTGTCCTTTACCGCGCGTGCCAAGGTGGCTTCGGTGAGTTCAGGGTCGTTCATCACCATGCACCCGAGGCCCCGCAGTGCATCGAGCCCGCTTTTGGCGAGCGTGTCACAGACGAGGACCTTGGCGGGTCCGGCGAGATTGCTTGCAGACGGGCCGGGCGTTGCGAACGCTGTCATGTCTTTAGTGTAGTGCGGTACCGCTCAGCGCTGCGATGGTCGCGGTACGAACAGACCGCAGCGGGGTGCCAGTGGCCCGGTGGCAGTGGCGATATCTCGGTCAGATGTCAGAATGACCAGTGGCATTTGCCCC
The DNA here is from genome assembly GCA_947474065.1 of Planctomycetaceae bacterium. Lineage (GTDB taxonomy): Bacteria > Planctomycetota > Phycisphaerae > Phycisphaerales > SM1A02 > UBA966. Next base: position 59,065 of record CANJHD010000001.1, on the reverse strand, counting down.
GCCATATGCGCGGCAATTACCTGTGCTGCGCCTGCGTTCAATTCATCTGCTGCAAGATCAGCAAGGGCGGGAAGATAGGTATCAGGATGACGCACTTCCCATGCACTGTGGGTTGCGCCGTCTGTCGCCACGAAGTGATACGCGGGGCGCTCGTTCGTGTCGCAGACGAAGAGGTAAGAAAGATCGGGTGATGCGTCGATGAACACGAGCCCCGGTACTAGTTGTGCATCAACGACTGCAAGATCGGCTTCTGCGGCAGAGATTGCCTCGTCGGCCGCTGCATTTGGGAAGAGGTGCACCAAGTCTCGTGTATCTACGCCGCAGACGAGACCCATCCAGCGTTTCCCGCCGTGCGCTGCTCGGTAAACGAACATGCGCGGTAGCGGGTCGGCTACCAACGCACCTAGTGTGACCAATGCATCCAATGCCGCACGCACGGCGGTACCGCCTGCAGTGCCGCCCAACACATGCGCAAAGTTGGTGGCGGGCAGGGCAGAAAGATCGCCAGCGGTGTCGAGGGCGCAAGCCACTTCGACCGCACGGGCCTTGGGGGGACGGAACATTGGTAGTGCAGCGATTCGCATCGGGGGGGCTGAAGTCTAGCCCGAACCTCTTCAGGACGGTGAAATTCGGGTTTTTTACGGGCACTTCCCTACGGGAGTCGGGAACTTTGCGGATTTTTACCTGTTGCGCTTCAGCCACCTACTCCTCCTGCCGATGCCCTCAGCGCGGCCACTCTGCCGCGAACCATAGGAGAACACAAGTGACCAATCCGCTCCCTCGTATCCGTCTTGAACTTGTTCCAACTGACCTGGTGTCTGCGATTCAGCAGCGCAATGCTACCGATCTGACCACAGCGAACAGCGGTGTGCAATGGATGCGAGCCGAGCCGCGCGACCATACAACGTCGCTTTCAGGCGAAGCCCTGCTAGCCGATTGCCCACTGACGACCCTCGTCAGCGAGCTCGTTGAGCAGGTTGACCGTGCAGATCCATCGCAGGCCGGCCACGCCGTCCGCGTTGCGGCCCTTGCCACCATGCTCGGATCCTCGATCGGTATGAATGTGACGGAACTGCGGGCACTGCGTGTGTCAGCGCTTCTTCATGACGTTGGCAAGATTCTCGTTCCGAGTGAAATTCTCAGGAAAAATGGGTCATTGAACAGTAGTGAAACTGCGGAAGTCCGTCGCCATGTGGTGTACGGCGGTGCAATCCTGCGCCGGATTCCGGTGCTGGCATTTGCGGCATCCACCGCTCGCTGGCACCATGAGCGATGGGACGGCCTTGGCTATCCCGACCGCATTGTTGGCCATGCCATCCCCCTTTACGCTCGAATTGTGGCAGTTGCCGACGCTTTGGATGCCATGACTTCGGTTCGCACCTATTGCCAGCCGGTCAGCCTTGATGAGGCATTTGACGAGCTCGAATCCGAGTCTGGAGCCCAGTTTGATCCGCTCATCGTTGCTACTGTTGGTCCATTGGTTGGTTCCGCTGGATTTCAGGATTCATGGGTTTCTCTTGCAAGCCACATGGAATCCTTGCCTATTGCAGCGTAATTATGGTTAAACTTCGGGCACGACGGTTGGCGTCGGATCTCATGTGCTCGCCGAGCACAGTCGACAAGGATGTTGACGTACAGCCAACTGTTCGAGGCGTGGCGTATAGCCGAAGCGTTGCAAAGGAGTGCACGCATGGTCAATGATTTTCAATTTCAAAGAGCTGAAGAAACCAGCGTGGTAACTCTTACCAAGCCAACAGTGCGGCCGCGAAAGCGTCCAAGTTCAGAACGTTCATTGGTTAGCGAATCGAGTGAAGTGCTCAATTCAGCGGATGAATATCTGTCACGCGTTCTTGAATTGCTTTCGCACCACGAGCGTATGGCTCTGCGGCTTCGTCATCGTGATGGGCTGACTCCTGATGCAGTGGCTGCACGCATGCATCTTCCGGAGACGATCGTTCGCGATTTGATTGATACCGCTGAACGCACTATTCGTGCAGCGCAAAGCGTGTTCATTGAGGCAATGGTCGAGGCATCGAATCCGAGCCGGTCGTCGCGCTTAGTGCCACTCGCCTAACAATAGGCCAAGGTCCGAGCCATCGGTGGTGCCGCTGTTATTCAGGTCGCTTGGACCTGGATTGCCCCAGTTGCCGAGTAGTAGCCCAAGGTCTGCTCCATTCACATGTCCGTCGCAATTGATATCGGCGAGCGCACAACTGTTCCCGATTTGGACATCGAGTTCAAGTCGCGCTGGGGCAGCCAATCCAAGCTGAACATAGACATTTTCCTTGGCAATGAACGCCGGGAATTGCCCCGCTTGTTGCTGCACCATAGTCAAGCTCGACAGCGCGAGCATCACTCGACCAGAATCGATTCCAGTTCGTAGGTATGCCTGAACACCCGGGTCTGACACATCAATCTCAAATCGCATGCTGGAGCCAGCGGCAACCAATGAACCAGGGGCAAGACCGACAATCTTGCCAGTGCCAAATACTTTCGGATCAAAGTGCTGGCGTGTGCTCTGCGATACGTCGATCAGCGCCCCGTTGGCATCAATGCTCGCAGCGAATGCATTGCGCACGCCGGGAGCCATGAAATTCGTTCCGGATGGGGCGAAGGCAGTGTTCTCCTGAAATGTCTGCAGCGACCATCCGTTCCGGAACCCGACACCAAAGCACTCCACCGGTTGGCCGGCATCTGCATCGGCACGCCATGCCGGATCAGTGGTCGCTACGAAGCATTGCCACGGATCGGTCGTATCGTCGTATTGAAAGATCAGATCGTTTGAAACTTCCACTAGTAGTGTGGCGCGCGTCACAGTGAGTGCACTGCCGTGGCCGCTTGGGACTTGCGAAACGGTATCGAAGCCAACAAGCATCTGACCGTCGCGGCTATCAAAGTCAGTGGCGCCCGGCGTGCTGCCGAATGTACTGATGACGGGGCGTGTTCCCGGAGTTGAATTGAATGGGTACATCCAACGATCGAGAGTGGGTGACGGAAATGATGCGTTGATCACATCCGCGTTCGCGGTGCTAGCAGCGATCGCGGTGGCGATGGTGGCGGAAGCAAGGAAGGCTCGAGCGACGGTTTGCATGGGAGAGGGGAGAAGCGAATAGTATGGAGGCCGCATGCAGCCGACACGTGAATATGCCATGAAACGCGTGAGCGGGACGACTAGTTCGCCCCAGACGGCTCGAACACCGCGATTGTGTGGCTTCACGCTGGTGGAACTGTTGGTCGTTCTGGCCATTATCGGCGTCCTTGTGGCCATTATCGTCCCGGTAGCGCTCGGAGCCCGTCGGGCTGCGGGTCGGATGACCGAGGTATCGGCATTGCGCGGAGTGATGACTGGTTGGATTTCCTACGCGGCTGATCAGAATGGATTCGTGTTGCCGGGCTACAAGGCGGGTTACATCGCTCGCGACGAGAACGGAAATGCCATTCCGACCGACGCATACGGGGGCGACATTGAGATCTCGAAGCGATTCCCTTGGCGGCTTGCACCATGGCTTGATGATGACTTTCGTCGCCTCTATGTTGGCGCAAATGCGGAGACGCTCGCTAAGTTGCAGGCTGGCGATCGGAGCAAGTACTACTACTTTGCATCGCTCTACCCGAGCTTTGGGATGAACAGCGCATTTGTGGGCGGAGATGACGCTCGCTTTCCGAGCGAACTGGTTCTGCCCAATGGCATCGACAATCCGTTTGCGAAATACTGTGTAACCCGGCTATCCGCGGCGAAGCGGCCGCAGCAGACCATTGTGTTTGCTTCCGCGCGCACGGGCGCTACGACAGATGGTGTGATAAACGAGGGTTACTTTCGCGTCGATGCACCGTGGCTGAATACGCCAGCGGCTCGCTGGGCGACTGAATACGACCCGAATGACTCGTTGAGCTTTGGATCAGTCAGTGCGCGACATGGCGACGAAGTAGTCATCGGGACGATCGATGGCGGCGTCGAGTTGGTGCAAGTCGATGCGCTGCGGAATATGACGCGCTGGTGCGATCTTGCGCCGGAGCGCGAGTGGTGGATTGGCAAGTAAGCGCGCCTAAATTGCATCCTGGATACGGGGGCACGATTTGTTCTGCGCAAGTAGTCGGCGTTGTTGCATCACGCCTGCGTACTGGCTCGCAATCGCCTTACGAGGACGGCCGCTGAGCGCGGCCCAGTCCTCTCCGGCGAGTGCGGCCAGGTCAGGGTGGGGCGGTGTTTAAACCGCCCCACCTTGCTGGTGCGCCTGTCAGGGGCATTGCCCCCATGCGCCGAGAAGCAATCCGAGGTCTGCGCCAGTTGTTGCGCCGTCACCGTCGAGGTCGGTGTTGCAGCCGGAGCATGGACCCCATGCGCCGAGCAGTTGACCCAAGTCGGCACCGTCAACGATTCCATTGCCATCGAGGTCCGATGCGCATGCGGTGCGCAAGGTGCCCGTGGCAATTGAATCCGCCAGTGTGGCACCCACCGGTGCAGAGAGTTGCACAGTGAATTGCTTTGTGCCACTCGCTGCCTGCGCAGGAACCACTACCGACACTTGACCTTGAAGCTGCCCAGCAGGGATGGTGAGAACGCCTGATGCCGATAGGTAATTGGTGCCCGCAAGTGCGGTTCCGTTGGCGGTACCCCAGGTCACACTGACGGCGCTGGTTGGAGCCACCGAAAGAGTGATGGGGAAATCAATTCGCTGTGAGGCAGCAGCTCCGGAGCCAATCAGTGGTGCCTGGCTTGCTTGGATATAGGCCATCTTGGCCGTATCCACAGTGGTCCAGTCATCTTTCAGAATTCCGCCAGTGTCACCACTGTTCGGATTCAGGCTCCAGTAAGTCCAGCTCATTCCGAGTTGACCAGCAGGCAAATCGCGAGTGCCATCGAGGTTGAAGTCACCATCGATGTAGTCGGTCAACTTGTCAAGCCATTGCGCGTCGCTTGTGGTCTCTAGCTTGCTTCCAAATTCACCAAGAAGGAGCGGTGCGGTCTGGTTCTTAAAGATGTAGCCCCAATGCACGTTCCAGACATCATCCATGTTGTTTGGATAGGTTGGGTCGCTAAACCATGTTTGCGCGTAGACGCTCTTTGGGTATTCGTGCATGGAATAGACGAGTTTGTTGTTGGCGCTCAATAGAACGGGATCAGTGGCGACGCCCTTCAAATTTCCGCCCCACCATGTGGTTTGATTGTTGTAGCGCTCAACGCCCTCAACAATAATCAGCCACGATGAGTTCGCTGCAAGCACCGCGTTGCCGCATCGTTCAGCTGCCTTGTTCCAGTCTGTGAGTGGCGAACTTGTTCCCCATGTTGCACTTCGCTTTGGCTCATTGAACAAGTCAGCACCGATGACGGTTGGATTTCCTGCATAGTGCTGCGCCAACATGACCCAATCAGAAATCCAGCGCTGCTCTGTGTAGTAACTGTCGCCTGCAACGAACCACACGTCCTCGCTCAGGTAGTTGTCCGCCTTTGCCGAGTGTCGATCAAGGATCACGCGCAAGCCAATGCTGCCGCAGTACTCAATCACTTTGTCCATGCATTGCAGCGGTGTCAGTCCTTGTAGATCAGGGTTTTGCGCATAGTTGATGCTGTTGGTGGTTGCGCCCGCCCGGAGTGCCTCGTTCGAGAATGGAATGCGAAGGGTGTTGAATCCAAGTTGCTTCACTTGGTCGAGCATCGACTTGTAGCCGCGCGTCCATAAACCGTGGAACACCTTATTGGCTGTTTCGAATCCGAACCAGTTCACGCCCGAGATGCGCACTGGGCTTCCATTGGAATCAACAATCTGGTTTCCAACCGTTGAAAGGAACCCGCTCGCGGGTGAATTGCCGCTTGTGGTTGCAATGGTCAAGGAAGCGTCGGCAATGCTGATAGTTGGGACGGGACCGCCACCGCCGCCACCGCCACCGCCGCCGCCACCACCGCCACTATCGCCGCCACTAAACACCAATGATGTTGGCAGCAAACCCGCGGTTGCGAAGCTAGCTACGCAACCGATGTCAATGATGCCGCCAGTGGGGAGTGCGGCGTTATATGCAGCAGGAGCAACCACATAATGGTTGCCTACATGGCTCTGAATCACGCCGTTCCACAGATTTCCAATGTCCGCGTTCCAATCAAATTCAAGCGTCCACCCCTGTAAAGCCTGAGTGGAACTATTGGTGATGCGGAAAGCGGCTTGGCCACCGCCGCTCCATTGGTTGGTAAATGAGAAGGTCGCATCGCCGAATGCGCTGACGGATGCGGAAAGCAGGCAGCCAATCGCAGTACAGATGGTTCTGTTCATCATGGTCTTCCTTGTTGTAAATGACGGCCGAACTGAATAAATCACAGTCACGCAGGGGACAAGCCCGTGAATTCCTACGCAATGGTTTTTGCAGGGGATCGCAGTTCCTGTGATTTATTTGTGTAATTAATGTGATAGCACCGGCTTGTAGCCGGTTGCTGCGCGTCCTTGTTTGTCAAAGCGCAGTGGCGTGCCTATTCATTCTCCGTCGCTTGCACGCAACTTTGCCAAGACGCCGAGATCATCAAGCGTTGTGGTGTCTTGCGTGATTTCTTTACCGGCAGCTACATCGCGGAGCAGGCGGCGCATGATCTTTCCGCTTCGCGTCTTTGGAAGGGCTGTCGTGAATCGAATCACATCTGGGCGCGCAATCGGGCCGATGTCCTTCGAAACATATTCCATCAGCCGCTTGCGCATGGCGTCGCTGGCGTCATTCTCATGATCGGGATGCAGTACGCAGAATGCGGTTATTCCTGTGCCCTTTATCTCATGCGGCATGCCAACGACCGCTGCTTCCACAACCAACTTGCTCCCCACGAGTGAACTTTCAACTTCGGCCGTTCCGAGACGGTGGCCGCTGACATTCAGTACATCATCAATGCGGCCCATGATCCAGAAGTAGCCGCGCGCATCGCGACGCGCGCTGTCGCCGGCGAGATACATACCGGGCACTCGGCTCCAATACGTTTCAATAAATCGCTGCCGATCACCATTCACGCCGCGCAACATGCCCGGCCATGGCTTGCGAATGACGAGCAATCCGCCAGTATTCGCAGGCTGCTCATTGCCAGCATCATCAACCACGGCAGCATCGATTCCGAACATCGGCATCGTGCAACTTCCAGGCGTGGTCGGGGTAGCACCAGGAAGAGGGGTGATGATGTGGCCGCCAGTCTCTGTCTGCCACATCGTGTCAACGATCGGGCAGCGACTTCCACCGATCATCTGGTGGTACCACATCCACGCTTCCGGATTGATCGGTTCGCCGACGGTTCCCAAGACGCGCAGGCTCGAAAGGTCGTGCTTTGCGGGATGCATATCGCCCCAACGCATGAAGCTGCGGATGGCGGTCGGCGCTGTATAGAAATGCGTCACGTTGTGGCGAGCAATGATCGCCCAGAATCGATCCTCTGCCGGGAAGTTTGGCGCCCCTTCATACATGAGCGTTGGCACCCGGTTGGGCAACATGCCATAGACGATGTAACTGTGCCCGGTGATCCAGCCGATGTCCGCCGTGCAGAAATACATCTGCTTCTGCTCGGGCACCAAGTTGAAGGTCCAGCGCGCAGTGGCTGCGGTGAACACCATGTATCCACCAGTGGTGTGCAAGATGCCCTTGGGCTTGCCAGTACTTCCTGATGTGTAAAGAAGAAAGAGCGGATGTTCGCTGTCGACGGGCTCGCATGCGCGTGTATTTGGCTGTGCGGGAACTACATCGTGCCACCAGACATCGCGGCCGGCATGCATGGCAACTTCGTTGTTGGTTCGCTTGAGTACGAGCACCTTGCGCACGCCTGGAAGTTGCTCACATGCCGCATCAACATTTGCCTTGAGTGGCACCACGGAACCGCGTCGCCATGCGCCATCACATGTCACGATCACGGCGCTCCCAGCATCATGCACGCGGTCGACGATCGCTTGTGCCGCGAATCCACCAAAGATCACGCTGTGCGGCGCACCGATGCGGGCGCAGGCAAGTACAGCAATTGCAAGTTCCGGAACCATGCCCATGTACAGGGTGACCACATCGCCCTTCTTGACACCAAGCGACTCGAGTGCGGACGCGCAGCGGGCAACATCGTCACGCAATTCGCTGTAGGTGATGCGGCGAATTTCTGGACCGTGTCCTGCAACTGGCTCACCCTCCCAAAGGATCGCCAATTCATGACCGTATCCATTCTCTACCTGTCGGTCTACAGAATTGAAGCACGCATTGGTAGTACCACCGACAAACCACTTGGCGTCCGGCAGATTCCATTCGAGCACCTTGCTCCACGGCTTGTACCAATGGAAATCGGCGGCAACCTCGCCCCAGAATCCCTCCGGATCACGGATCGACCGTTCGTGCATGACGCGGTACGCCTCCATGTCTGGGACATGCACGGTTCCCATGCGCGCGGCGAAGTCCGTTGGCGGGGGGAAGATGCGGTCCTCGGATTGGACGGACTGGATAGATGAGTCGTTCGACATAGTTGCGACGATACCGCGTTGGGCGGGGCGGTTTCGATCACGCCTTCTTACTGGCCCGCAATCGCCTTACGAGGACAGCCGCTGAGCGCGGCTTTGTCCTCTCCGGCGAGTGCGGCCAGGTGAGCGGGTTCCAAGCAGCGCATGCGGGAGTCTTGCGTCTGCTTCATTCACCAATGCGTGCGCTGGCAAACGCCTTTGCGGCGCGCAATGCTTCCGGCAGGCGCGCTGGCTCTTTGCCACCCGCTTGCGCGAAGTCAGGCCGTCCACCGCCTTTGCCGCCGCATGCTTCCGCAGCTGCGCGCACCCAGTCTCCGGCTTTGAGGCCCTTGTCCTGGATCGACTTTGGGACGTCCGCTGCGATAGCCACTTTGCCTTCGACATCGTCGGCGCTCATGAGGAGGATCGCGCTCTCTGGTCGCTTGGCGCGCACAGCACTGAGTGCTGACAGCAGTGCTGCAGGATCAGCACCGCTGATGCTCGCCACAATCATTGCGCCAGTAGTCATTTCGTCAGCGATCGCGCGAGCCTGACTCACAACGACATCGCGATTTGCGCCTTCTTGTGCCTTGCGCCATTCCTTCGCCCGTTCGCGTAGTTCCGCAACAGCCGGTTCCATGCGGTGGCGGAACACGGTGGAGACTGGAAGTTCCGCGAGCGCTCCAGCGATTGCCGTCACTTCTTCGGTCAGTTCTTCGCCGGTCAACTTGCGCGCCGCTGCAAGGCGCTGCTCAATGTTAGTCGCCGTTGCTTCTGCAGCATGTGCCGCGGTACCAGTGACCGCGAAGATTCTTCGTACGCCAGCACTTGATGCTCCTTCATTCAGGATGGCGAAATGCTGAACCTCTTCTGAATTACGCGTGTGCGTGCCGCCGCAGAATTCAACGGAGCATCGCCGCCACTTCGGATTGGTTGGGTCGGCAAGCATGTCCGCTACCTTGGCACCCACGGAGACCACTCGCACCGGGTCTGGATAGCGTTCGCCGAACACCGCGCGCACTCCGTGAATTCCCTTGGCTAGTTCAAGCGGAACTACCACAGCATCCACCAACATGGTGCGCGCGATCGCCGCATTCACCAACATTTCGACACGCGCCAATTCGTCAGCACTCATCGCTTTGGAGTGCGTGAAATCGAAGCGCAGCCGATCATCAGATACAAGTGATCCGCGCTGCTCGACATCTTCGCCAAGCACTTCGCGCAGCGCATGATTCATGAGATGCGTCCCCGTGTGATTGGCGGCAATGCGCTCGCGGCGCCCGCGCTCAACCGTGAGTGTTGCATGCTCACCAACCGAGACCGTCCCGTGCTCGATGCGGCCAAGGTGCATCACGAATTCACCAGAGCGTTGGGTGTCCTCTACTTTAAAGCGGTGGGTTCTTCCAGCATTGGATGAAACCTCAAAGAAGCCAGCGTCGCCAACTTGTCCGCCGCCTTCCGCATAGAACGGAGTCTTGCGCGTGATCAACGCGACGCGTTGTTCTTCGATCGCCTTGTTGATCAGCGCATGGCCATCCCAGATAGCAGCGATGTCGGTGTTGGTTGGTTTTGGCTCATTGCGACCGGAATCGTCAGTGCCAGAAATGTGCAGGGCTGTCCGCAGTTTTTCTAGGGCATCAGGTGGCGGCATGCGCATTCCCTCAGCCTTGCTGCCGCCCTCGCGACTTCGCTCCCGTGCGGTTTCCATTAACTTTTCGTAGCCGGCCACATCAACTGTGAAGCCGCGTTCTTCGGCCATCACTTGCGTGAGGTCAACAGGAAATCCGAACGTGTCATGCAGACTGAATGCGTCCCGAGCAGAGATGCACTTTGCGGCACCCGCGCGCTTGGCGGCTTCGTCGAACAGCGCAATGCCGCGCTCGAGTGTCTTGCCGAAGGCAATTTCCTCTTCGCGAATGGTGTGCACAACCTTCGTCGCCTGTTGCACCAATGTCGGGAATGTTTCGCCAAGTGTCTCGATCACTGCTGGCACAAGCTTGAACATGAACGGCTCGCGCGCGCCCAAATGTTGATGACCGGCACGAATTGCGCGACGCAAGATGCGGCGCAGAACATAATTTCGTCCTTCGCTTCCGGGTGCCGCGCCATCGGCTACAGCAATGGAAATGCAACGAACATGGTCTGCAATGACCCGGTAAGCGATATCTGCCGCGCCTTCGAGCGTGCCTGCATAGGCGCGTGCGCCGGTGACCTTTGCGGTGAGATCAAAGATCGGTGTGAATAAATCAGTGTCGTAGTTGCTGCGCTTGTCCTGCAGCACGCTCACGAGTCGTTCGAGTCCCATGCCAGTATCGACATGGCGCGCTGGCAGCGGAACCAACTTTCCACCCGGCTCGCGATTGAACTGAATGAACACCAGATTCCAAACTTCAAGTACATCGGGATCGCCACTGTTGACAAGACTTGCGGCATTGCGCCCGCCGATGCGGTCGTAATGAATCTCAGTGCATGGGCCGCACGGTCCCGTCTCGCCCATCTCCCAGAAGTTGTCTTTCATGCTGCCAGGGATCACATGGTCAGCTGGCAAGTATTTCAGCCATAGATTTCGGCTTTCATCATCAGGCGCGACCGCTTGCTTCGGATCGCCAGCGCACCACGTTGCATAGAGGCGATTCGGATCGAGTCCATACACCTTGGTGAGCAATTCCATCGCCCAGCCAATCGACTCCACTTTGAAGTAGTCGCCGAACGACCAGTTGCCGAGCATCTCAAAGAATGTGTGGTGGTATGTATCGCGACCCACATCCTCAAGGTCGTTGTGCTTGCCGCCGGCGCGGATGCACTTCTGGGTGTCCACGGCGCGCGTGTAGTTGCGCGTTCCTTGACCAAGGAACACATCCTTGAATTGGTTCATGCCTGCGTTGGTGAAGAGCAGGGTGGGATCCTCGAACGGGATCGCCGGGCTCGATGGCACAACGGTGTGGCCAGCCTTCTCCTGGAAGAACGCGAGGAAGGCGCGGCGGACATCGGCGGCATTACGGGCGGGCGTGTGCATGGGAGGCGCAGTGTATGGACGGCGCTTGCAGCACTTTGGCTTGCCGGCAGGCTGGCGCGGAGTTGGCGGCCCGGTCCATTCCGGACGTAGACTGCGGCAATGCACGCTTCACGCAGACCCTTTGTCGGCGGAAATTGGAAGATGAACACTGACCTTGCGTCCGGCACCGAGCTTGCCGACGCACTTCTTGCGGCATTGGTGGCCGCGGGCGCAGAAGGGGTGATCGACGCTGCGGTCTATCCGCCGTTTCCCTATCTCTTCACAGTGGGTCGCACGCTTGGGCACTCGCAGGTGCTTCTTGGGGGTCAGGACTGCGCCGCCGAGGCGAGCGGTGCTTTCACCGGCCAAGTCAGTGCCGACATGCTCTGCGATATTGGGTGCCGATCTGTTATTATTGGACACTCTGAACGCCGACACGGTTTGGCGGAAGGCGATGAATTGTTGCACGGCAAACTTGCGATCGCGCTCGAAAGCGGGCTTCAGGCGGTCCTCTGCGTGGGTGAAACGCTCACGCAGCGCGATGGTGGCAACGCCGAAGCGGTCGTGGCGAAGCAATTGCGCGGATGTTTCGGGACACTCACTGCCGAGACCGCCGATCGCGTGGTGGTGGCCTACGAGCCGGTCTGGGCGATTGGCACCGGGCGAACCGCCACGCCCCATGATGCGCAGTCCATGCACTCATCGATCCGTGGAGTGTTGGCAGACCTGTATGATTCTCGATTCGCCGCGCAGACCCGCATCATTTATGGCGGTTCGGTCAACGCGAAGAACGCACAGGCGATCTTCGTGGAACCGGACGTCGATGGGGGGCTGATCGGCGGCGCTAGCCTGAAGGCTGATGACTTCGCTTCGATCTGCCGCGCCGCGGCGGAGGCTTGGTCCGCAGCTGGTGGGCACTGAAGGACTACCACAATGGGCGTCGCATTCACGCTCCTCACCATCCTCTTCCTCGTTGTCTCCGTCTGCCTCGTCCTGATCATTCTGGTCCAGCGGCCGCAAGGTGGCGGACTCGCGCAGGCATTCGGCGGCGGTGGCGGCGGCACAGACACGGCCTTCGGCGGTCGTACTGGCGACGCACTGACCTATGCAACGGTCACGGCATTCGGCCTCTACCTTGCCTTGGCTATCTCGCTGAACATCATTGACCTCAAGTTGCAGAAGGGCAGTAAAGAAGAGAAGCCCGCTGCAAATCAGGCAGCGACCGCGCCAGTTTCGACTCCCGCCACCCCGGCGCCCGCAACTGAGCCAGGCACAACTTCAGTGACCGTTCCATTGGCGCCCGCGGCGACGCCTGCGCCAGTAGCACCGAGCACTGCGCCGGCGAGTGCGGCTCCAGCGACTGTTGCACCGGCCGCACCAGCACCGGCCGCACCGGCTCCCTCTGCTCCCTGATATCGCCCTGACCTGACTCGCGAGGCACCACAGTGATTCGATCGATGACTGGCTTCGGTTCTGCTGCACGCGAGCAGGATGGTGCGCGTTGTTCCGTTGAAATTCGTTCCGTGAACAATCGGTTCTTCAAGGCGACCATGCGGTTGCCTTCGGACTTTGACGGGCTTGAGCCAGACATCGAGTCAGTCGTGATGCGCCGCTTGACGCGCGGCAGCGTGACGATCACCATTCGTTGGACCGAGATTGCGACGCGCAATGTGGCGCGCATCAATGTGGCAGCGCTTGAGGCATATGCCGAACAACTGCGCAACGCAGCGCCTGCGGGCTTGTCGCAGGAGATTCGTATTGCAGATCTTCTAGCACTGCCGGGCGTTGTTTCTGATGATCGATCCGCCGCAGTGTCGGAGTCAGCTCGTCCGATGGTGATGAAGCTTCTGTCCGAAGCATGCGATGCGCTGATCGTGATGCGTGAGCGGGAAGGGGATGCGCTGCGCGCGCTCCTTTGCGAATTTGGCGAACAGATTCAAGAGCGCCTCGATGCAGTGCGCGTTCGAGCCCCGGCAGTTGTGGCTAGCTATCAGGATCGGCTCCGTGTGCGTCTCGCCGCGGCACTGAAGGAGTTAGGCTCGACCGTCAGCGACGCGGATGTGATTCGCGAAGTCGCTATCTTCGCCGAGCGTTCCGACATTGCCGAAGAGATCGCCCGCCTCGGCGGACATGTCGAACAGTTCCGTTCGATCATTGAGCCTGCAAACCCGCAACCTGCAGGACGTGCGCTCGACTTTCTTGCCCAAGAAATGCTGCGCGAGGCGAACACGATCGCCTCAAAGAGCGGCGACGTTGAAATCAGTCGCCGCGTGGTGGAAATAAAGACCGCCATCGATCGCATCAAGGAACAGGCACAGAACGCTGAATGAAAGCTCATCAGCGCCAGCTCCTCTCTCTTGAGGAAGTGCGTGAAGTTTCTCGACAGTTCGGTCTTCGGCGTCCGATTGAGGCTGAGCCGATCGGGCGCGGATCGCGCAATAGTGCAAAAAGCAGTCTGCGCACGCCGGGCGGTCGGTTCATGCTGAAGCGCCGCGCGGCGGACATGGGCGGCCCGGATCGCTTGTCATTTCTGCATGCGTTTCAATTGCATCTCTCTGATTCCGGAGTCCCCGTGCCGCGCCTTGTGCGCACGGCTTCAGGGACTACTGCGGTGGTTGGTCCCTTAGGAACATACGAACTCTTTGAGTGGGTTGATGGCACTCGCTGGTCGCAACAATTGGTGGAAGCAGCGGCGATGGGTGCAGCGCTTGGAAGCATGCTGAAGTCTTCGCGTTCATTCATTCCTGGTGCGCATGTGCCGGCGATTTCATTTCACCGCGCGGGCACCTTCGAGGGTGCAGCCGCGCCAATCGTCGCCGCGGCAATGCGGACTGACCCCGATACTAATGAAGCCGCCCTCCGTACAACCACCGAAGCGTTGCTCGAGCGGGGAACGCGTGCGTATGCGTGCGTCGAAGCGCTCGGCCTCGACCCGTCCGCTCGCATCTGTGTGCACGGCGATACTCATCCCGGCAATGCGTTGTTTGATGCTGGAACGGTGCGGGCACTTCTTGACTTTGACAGCGCCCGCCTTGACTATCGCGCCTGCGAAGCGGCGAATGCCTTGGTTCACTTTGGAAATGATCCAATTGCGGGGGTTCCAGTTGAGGGTTGGCGCGCTGAACTTGATGTGCGGCGCATGGCAGCGGTGGTATCCGGCATCGGTCATGGCATGGGCGCAATGCTCCAGCCGGAGGAACGAAAGGCGCTGCCCTGGCTTATGATTGAGTCGTGCACGCTCGAGAGCATCGTGCCGATTGCCCGCACGGGTCGATTTGCGCATCTCCGCGCGGACGGCTTCTTGGAATTCATTGAACGAAAGACCGCATGGATCGAAGCGAACGCCGAGCTCATCGAAGCGCTGTGAAGTTAGGCGCGCTCGCTATTGCGGTCGCCGGGGCGTCGGCGTTCGGAAATGTTCAGGTTATTCAGGACGCCCCGGTGCGCGATGCGCAGCAGCCGCTGCCACAAGTGCCGCCGCAGGTGCCGCCACAGTTGCTGCCACAGTTGCTGCCACAAGGAAAGTTGCGCGGTGATATTCCCCGGATAGTTGGGAGCACTGGTCGCCTCGATCGAATATTCCTACCCACTGAGGAAACGCCGCCATGGGCAGCGGCGCGTATGCGTACGGTTGTCGCTGATCCAGCGGTCACCGCCATGGTGCGTGCGCTTGGAGCAACTGATGCTGCCAAGCGCGAGGCCGCAAACGCTGCACTCCGCGATCCGAAGGTGCCAGACGAGCAGATTTGGATTCACCTTTCTAGTACGCCCGGCGGGCTCTCCTATGAGGCTCATGCGCGACTTCTTGATATTGGGTACGCGCGTATCAAAGACGCGCCGCGCGGGGCGTTGGGAATTCAGATGGCACCTCGAATGGGTGAATTCGATGGCGTTACTGTGACGGCGCTGATTCCAAACATGCCAGCGCAGAAGGTCCTGCGTGCCGGGGACCGCATTGTGGAACTTGATGGGAAGCGAATTCAAGTGAGCCAGGAACTTTCGGCGATCGTGCAAACCAAGCGTCCTGGTGAGCGCATTGGGCTCGTGGTCATGCGTGGCCAGCGTGATGCAGTCGGACGAGTGGTTGGTGGACCAGACGGACGGCCTGTCGAGACTCGTCATGAGTTGGAACTTGAGGTGGGTTCCCGCGTTGATCTTGAAAAGTTCGGCGGTGGGGGGATGGATTCACCCATCTTCGACTCCGGGCGTGACCGCATGTCGCAACTGCTTCTTGACACATTTCCCGCGCCAGTGCGAATGGTGCGCGTGGAGCAAGTGCCTGGCGAATCAATCGCCGTTGATTCGCATCCGGACATCGTCCAATTGAAGGAACAGCTCGCCCGGCCCGATGGGCTGGGTTTGGGTGCCGGCGTGCGATCTGTTCTGCGCGCGCGGCTCGATGCACTCGAGGCATCGGCTCGAGCACCTGGTCTGAATGATGATGAGCGCGCGTGGTTCAAAGCAGTAGCAGAGCGATATCGCGAACTCATTCCCGAAGAGTTGCGCCCGGAATCGATCGTGGTGCCGCAGTCAAAGTCGCGCTGAAATAAAAACTCGTTGTGGACCGTAAAGTCAACACAACGAGCTTCCGGGGGCTTGGATGGAGTGACTACCGAAATCCGACTAGTAAGAGTAAAGACCTGATGGCTCGCGTTGTCAAATCGGTGCTCCGAAATTTGCTCACAATTTCGGATCGCCAGCGAGTGGATTCCGGAAATGCCCATCCTGAATTGGGGCAAGGATCTCCAGAATCCGTTGCAGAATCACTGCTGGTGGCCCCACCGCATCCACCTCATGGACGATGCTCGTTGGGTAGTGATTCAGGACGGGTGCGGTTTCCTTTTTATACACCTCAAAGCGTCTACGAATGACCTTCTCGTCTGCGTCGTCAAGGCGATTTTCTTTGAGCGCGCGGCGCCTCATGCGCATGATCATGGCGTCTACATCTCGGCACACCAGATGGATGACATTCAATACCTCAAGGTACGGATCAAGTGCCACTGCCTGTCCAGTGCTACGCGGAATGCCGTCAAGGACGAGTAGATCTTGTTGGGGCTTGTAGATGCTCAGAATGGTCTGTGCGTGGATATTTTGCTTCCACATTGCAATGGTCAGCTCGTCCGGAACGAGTTCGCCTTTGGAGCTGCACTCCAAGAACTTCTTGCCAAGGGCACTCGTCATGTCGAGCGAGCGAAACACATCGCCGCACGCCAAGTGGTAGAAGCCGGGGATATGCCCGAGAATCTTGCCTTGCGTTCCTTTGCCTACTCCGGGCGCTCCGAAGAGCAAGATGGTCTTGTAGCGGTCCATATGTGACGTCAGCCTACAGCCCGGGGTGAGTGGGCTGCTAGTAGCGAAGGTGGGTGCTGCAGAGAAATTCACTCCATATTGCTCTAAATACCGTCGGGATCACTTCGCCCGGCGAACCCGATACTCTGCGGGGATGACAGCGATCGAGAGCCGTTGGTTGGGGGCCGAAAAAGACCAGTCTGGAAGCCTCCTTGACCGAGTGATGGCGGCACGTGAATATCCAATGGATGCTCGTGGTCGTGAACTGCTCAATGCTCCGCGCGCCAATTTGCTGCACCAGGCGCGCACGCTTCCGGGTGCTACAGCGGTAGCAGAGCGCCTCGAATCGGCAGTGCGGGCGGGTCGGCGTGTTGCCATTTACGGCGACTATGACGCGGACGGCATTACGGCAACGGCAATCCTGTGGCGCGTGATCAAGGCCGCTCGTGCCGACGCGAATCTCTGCTTCTATGTCCCTGATCGTATTGATGAGGGATACGGCCTGAATGACGCGGCGCTCGCCACGCTTGCTGCTGATGGCGTCAGCACTGTAGTGACCGTGGATTGCGGAGCGTCCGCGCTGGGACCATCGCGACATGCCCGCGAACTGGGGCTTGAGTTACTCATCACTGATCACCATCATGTGGACGAAGGCTCGGTAGCCGAGGCGATCGCGATTGCGCATCCGGCGCTGCCGGGGCGCGAAGGTGCGCCGTTCGTTGATTTATGCGGTGCCGCGGTTGCTTTCAAAGTGGCATCGGAATTCGCGCGCCTGTGGTGCGGCGGCGAGAATGTTGCTGTGGTACTCAAAGACGCGTTGATGGCGTGCATTCCAATGGTGGCGGTTGGATCGATCGCAGATGTTGTTCCGCTTGTTGATGAGAATCGCGTCTTCGTGGCGCGCGGCTTAGCAACGATTCAATCCGTCGAAGTGGCTGGATTGCGTGCACTTCTTGACGATGCAGAGATCGAGAAGGGACGTCGTGTAGACGCATCCGATGTTGGATTTCGACTTGGACCACGACTGAATGCAGTCGGCAGACTTGGCCATGCAAAGGAAGCGGTTGAACTTCTGATCACTGAAGATCCCGCACGTGCGCGCGCCATCGTCAAGACGTTGGCGGATCTCAACGAGCAGCGTCGAAAGATGGACCGGCTGTACTTTGACCAAGCGTGTGAGCGCATCGATGCGGATCCGGCGATTGCTGATGCTGGAGCTATCGTCCTTGCGGATGAGCGCTGGCACGAGGGCGTTGTTGGAATCGTGGCAGCCAAGATTGCCGAGCGGCATGGGAAGCCAGCCATTCTTATGGCGCTACGCACTGACGGCACCGCGAAGGGCAGTGGTCGGAGTGTTGAAGGCATAGACATTTTGGCGATCGTCAAGCGGGTTGCCTCCGACCTCATGATTCGCGGCGGAGGTCATGCATTTGCATTGGGCCTCACGGTCCGCGGGGAGGATGTCGCTGAGTTTGCGCGCCGAATGAGTGCTGCGTGCGTCGCTGTCACAGCTGGTGCAGCGGTTGGGCCGATCCGCCGCTACGACGCAGAGGCAGAGCCAGCGGAAATGACGGCAACCGAGCTCAAACCACTGGAAATTCTTCGTCCGTTCGGTCGTGGCAACCCGGAGCCGGCATTTCTCATTCGCAATGTCAGGCCGGTATCTGCTCCGACACTCTTTGGTTCGGCGAAGAACCATGTGGAGTTTTTCCTTCCTGGCGGCTCGCGCTGCATCTGGTGGAGCGCAGTCGATCGCTCGAGCATGGTGCGGCAGGGCGTTCCAATCGACCTGATTGTGAAGCCGTCCATCGAGGTTTATCGCGGGGTGCGACGAGTACAACTCGTGGTGCAGGACATTCGCCTGGCGACGTGAGTCCGGCGGATTGCAAACCGAGTCTTGTGACTTTAGAGCAGTACTTCGCTGCCGGCGGTGATGGACTTGCCGTGCATCATTCGGCGTAAGTCTTCGGGACCGCGTGCGGTGAGTGGCGAGATTTCAACAATGCAGTCTGGTTGGCCATTTGCGTGGCATGGCACCGCAATACCGGCTTCCTTTAACCAACGGGCGGCGCGTTCAACTTGGATCGCTTTACTCGTCGAGGGACTGTCTTCACCGGTAGCGTTTTTGATCGGAGCGAATTCTTCAACGCGGTCCGTGCGTAGCACTATTGGGCTTTCAGCTTCGTGTAGTGCGTCAAATACGAAACTTTCAAGTTTGATGGCGTTTGGCTCGGTCGGATCAGTGCGCTGACCAGTGATTGGGTCAACGAAAGGAACCTTCTTGATCGCGCGGTGCCATGGCAGCACCGAGCCGAGCGGATGGTCCGTCAGCTTTCGGATGAACTCGACACCGATTACATGGATCGCTATTGAACCCTCGCCGTACACGATCTCGCCTGAGGCATCGCGCGCCTCGGCAATTTCCTTTGGGGCATCGCTGTACTCAAGAACGGTGAGCCGTGGTGCCTTGACGAAGACGCCCACTTTCTCAGTGACGTCGCGCTTCAGTACGCTCTTGGAACTCATCTCTGCGCTGGAATCCGGCGCTGCCACGTGCAGTCCAAGGAACAGCGGATCAATGACGTGCACGTTCGGGTTGTCCACTTGGAAGTAGCAGAGATGCTCAATTCCAGAGGCTTGCATGTGGTCGATCGCGCCTGCTTGACGCAACGCTTTCAGTGAGCCGCCGTGTCCATCTGGATTGAGCGCGGGTTGCCATGCTTGCTCGAGGAGCACCTGGCCATCAAGCGAGACGCTCGGCACCATGCCCTGCGCAAAGAGCATGGTGTCGCCGCGCGGGCGCCCGAACCAGCGGTTGTCATCAAAGAATCGCTCGGTCTCGTGGTGGTTCGCTTCGCTGGTCATCACGAACCATGGAATCCGCACTCCGTATGCGCGCTCGGCGGCCATGATTTGCTCTGCAAACACTCGAAAGAGCGGCTTGCCTGCCACCGGCGTTGCTGGATATGTGCCCTTGGGTCCGCGCCATCCAAGACGCGTTCCTTGACCACCAGCGACGATGAATGCAGCTACTTTGCCGCGCTTCACCAAGTCGTCGCCGATGGCGCGAAACTTGCTGGCCTCAGCCATGTTGCGTAGGTAGGGGCGCACCGGACGAATGTCCGCCGCGGCTGGCCGTGCCAGCGAAGCAGCTTGCGAAAGCATGGAGCTGAGGTGCTCAAGCGGAAGGTGCACTATTGATTCAAGGAGTGCCTCGCGCCGCGCTTCGTCAAGCGAATCCCAGAACGTCAGCAGATGCTGCTGACCGGTTCGTTCCAGGCGCTGCTTTGTTTCCGCCACTGATGGTGTTGTACGCATCGGTCGTTCTTCCTAGCTCGGGTATCGGTGTCACACCTTTGGTTCGACTGGGGCGCTCCAGCCCTCTGGTCGATGGCGGACGATGAGGCCGCTCTCAAGGTAGATCACTTGCTCGCACACATTGGTGCAGTGGTCGGCAATGCGCTCGACGCTCTTCGTCACGCTCATCAGTCCAAATGCGAAGCCAACGGTCAGATGGCCAGCGGCTACCTGCTCCTGCGCATTCATCACTATCTCTTTCTTAAAGCGATCGACCGTGTCATCAAAGAGAAGCACTTGTCGTGCGAGGTTCGCATCATGGCGGAGCAGCGCACGGTTGGTGTCGCGCAACATGCCGATCACGCTGTTGGACATCACGCGGAATGTGTCTGGAACGCGCATGTGTCGCGTGCGCTCTTCGAGAACCCGTTCTGCAATGTTCACGCCGCAATCGGCGATTCGCTCGTATTCATTGTTGCACTTCACGATCGTTAGCACGGATCGAATCGAATGCTCGTCGGTCTGCCCCATGCCAAGGAGTGGGACGGAGAGTTTTTCAATCTCAACGTCAATGCGATCAATTTCGGTATCGAGCGTTTCGATCCCCATCGCCTTTACAAGGTCAAGGTCAAAGTAACTCTCCACAGCAAGAGTGCAGAGATTGAGGACCCGCGCTCCCTGTAGGACCATATCGTGCTCGAGCGCGCTGAGCCGCTCTTGAAAGGTGTGCATGGACGGGATCGTACATCGCCCTGCGCATCGCATGACACACGCACTCCTATACTTCCTATCACAATGGCACGACTTTGCGTGAACATCGATCATGTCGCTACTGTGCGCCAAGCGCGGCGTACCTATGAGCCAAGCCCCATCGCCGCGGCCCATGAAGCGATGGCTGGCGGTGCACATGGCATCACGGTGCATCTGCGCGAAGATCGGCGGCACATTCAAGACGCAGATGTTGTCGCAATCGCGGACGCATTTCCCGGGCTGCTCAACTTTGAGATGGCCGCTACGGATGAAATGGTGGCAATGGCACTTCGCATTCGACCGGTCATGGCGATGCTTGTTCCGGAGGGTCGCCACGAAGTCACCACCGAAGGCGGGCTTGATGTTCTTGCTCAGGAGCAGCGTGTTCGCGAGGTGATCGCGAAGTTGAACGCTGGCGGCGTGCGCGCGAGTATTTTCATCGATGCAGTGCCTGCGCAGATCGAGGCGGCACGCCGCTGCGGTGCCGCAGTGTGCGAGGTGCATACCGGGCCATGGGCGCACGCCGTCCATGATCACGGCGATGACTGCCGATCCGCCGCTGCCATGATTGAACTTGGCAAGGTTCGCCTTGCTGGCGAAACAATTCAGTCCCTTGGGATGCAGTTCAACGCAGGGCATGCGCTCAACTATCTCAATGTCGGACCAGTCGCCGCGCTCCCGGGGTTGGGCGAACTGCACATCGGTCATGCCATCATCAGTAGCGCCGTGTTCCTTGGGCTCCGAGCAGCCGTCGCGCGCATGCGCTCCTGCATCGATAGCGCCGCCCTGACCGTACACTGATTTGTATGACCGCACGCATCTCGTTCCACGGCTGTTACACCGCAATCGTCACGCCTTTTTCAGCGGATGGATCCACAGTTGATCTTGCTTGGCTTGAAGAAGGCGTTCGTCGCCAAGCAGCGGGAGGCGTAACAGGCATTGTCCCGTGCGGTACCACGGGCGAGAGCCCAACGCTCACCGAAGAGGAACACGCGCGAGTCGTGGAGACTGCAGTGCGCGTTGGTCGCGCCGCTGGTTTGCAGGTCATTGCTGGAGCCGGTTCCAATTGCACTGCGCATGCCGTTCATCTGCAGAAACTAGCGCGGCAACTTGGTGCGGATGCTGGCTTGCAGGTCACTCCCTACTACAACAAGCCATCGCAAGAGGGCATCTACCGACACTTCATGACCGTGGCCGACTCCTGCGATTTACCAGTGATGCTCTACAACATCCCGGGTCGTGCAGCAGTTGCAATCGCGCCGGAAACTGTTGAGCGCCTGGCTCAGCATCCAAACATTCAGGCAATCAAGGAAGCAACCGGATCGATGGATTCCGCGAGCGAGATTCGTCAACGTTGCAACATCACTGTTCTCTCTGGCGACGACAGTCTTACTCCGAGCTTTGCGGCGGTTGGTGCAAAGGGCGTAGTCAGCGTGGTGAGTAATTTGGTGCCCGCGCGTGTTGCAGAACTTTGCTGCTTGCTCGCCGCGAACAACTTCAGCGCTGCTCTTGATGTTCACATGTCTATGTTGCCGCTTTCCAAGGGATTGCTGTCAATCGACGTCAATCCAGTGCCTGTGAAGTGCGCGCTTGCCGCGCTTGGTCTCGATTCTGGTGCAGTGCGATTGCCGCTCGCGCCCGCATCTGCGCAGGCTGTGGCGCGCATCCGCGAGCTCATCACCAATGCTGGTATCGGCGCGACGGCCGGCACGCATGCTGGGGTAGGCCGTTGAATTTGCACGCAGCGCAGTACGACACCGCCAACCTTCCCTACAAGGTTGCTGTCCTTTGCTACCTATGGGACGCGGAGGGCCGCATCCTGATGCTGCACCGCAAGAAGCCACCGAACATAGACATGTACTCGCCCGTTGGCGGAAAATTAGAAATCAGTCGCGGCGAGAGCCCGCACGAATGTGCAATTCGTGAACTGCATGAAGAGACCGGGTTGGCGCTCGCGGACGAAGAGATGCGCATGTTCGGAATGGTGAGTGAACGCGCGTATCAAGGCGAGATGCATTGGTTGATCTTCCTCTTCGAGTGCACGCGCCATGTTCGTGCGGAAGAGATTCCCATGACAGAATTTGACGAAGGTCGCCTCGAGTGGATCGTTGGAGCCGATGTTGAGAAGTTGCCGATCCCGATCACGGATCGCGAAATCATGTGGCCATTGGTGCGCGCTCATCGGGGCGGGTACTTCAGCGTCGACATCGATTGCAGTACGCAGCCGATGTCACATCGTGTGCGTGAGACCCGGCCAGCCTGAGCGCGGCCCAGTCCTCTCCGGCGCGTGCGGCCAGGGGCGCGGGTTCCAGAGCGCGCATGCATGTGTGTTGCGTTGGCGAGCAACGGAGGTGGCGGTGGACGACTCAACTCACTTGCACCACAATCCCCTTACTTCACGGAGAGGCCAACCGCCGCTGCGCAGGTTGCAATCAGGGCATCGGCCTCTGCGGGGGTTCGTCCTTCGGCAATGAGACGGATGATGGGTTCAGTGTTGCTTGCTCGCAAATGCACCCAACCCGCGTCGACATCGAGCCGCACGCCGTCTATGTCGCTGACGCGTGCGCCCGCAAGTGCGGTGCGTGCCTTGGTGAGCGCTGGTGCGACAGCTGCCATGCCGCCGATTGCGGACAACTCGAATTTCTTCTTCACCATCGACCAGCGCGGCATGTCTGCAACGAGCGCCGAGAGCGGCTTGCCCTCATGTGCTAGCAACTCCAGCACCAGCGCCATCGCACTGAGCGAGTCACGCACCCAGCAGACGGATGGCAGGATGACGCCGCCGTTGCCTTCGCCGCCAAGAATTCCGTTCACGGGGCGGAGCCCAGCCACCACGTTCGCCTCCCCAACCGCCGTACGTACGACATGCGAACCAGGAAACTTTGCCGATACGTCATCGATCATCCGACTCGTTGAGAGATTTGTTGCCAACGCGCCGCCGCCAGTGCGTTGCAACATGCGCAATGCTGCCAGGACAAGCGTGTATTCCTCGCCGATGAATGATCCGCGCTCATCCACGATCGCTAGTCGATCAGCGTCCGGATCCTGTGCGAATCCACACGCAGCGCCGGCGGGGTGATTGCCCTTCGCTTCTCGTACAGCCTTTGCTAAGTCGAGCAGATTTTCCGCGAGCGGTTCCGGAACATGCCCAAACACGCCAGTCTGCTCGCCGTAAATGTGCACCACCGTGCAGCCGAGTTCTTCAAGCATCAGGCGACCCGGCACGCAGCCGCTGCCATTCACGCTGTCAAGCACAACAGTGAACTTCTTGGCGCGGATCGCTGCTACATCTACGTTCTTCAGGACGCGATCAATGTGTACGCGCGCTGCTCCGCCATCGTGCGAAAGCTTGCCAGTTTCAAGCGGGGTGCACCAATCGATGCGCCGCTCCTTGAACCGATCAACAATTTCCTTGGCGATCGCGGGTGGCGGCGCAAGTCCATCGCCGTCCAAGCACTTGATCCCGTTCCACTCAATCGGGTTGTGACTTGCGGTAATCGCTAGCCCGCCATCCGCTTTGCGTTCGCTGATCATGACGCCAACGGTTGGTGTCATCGCAACGCCAATATCAATCACGTCGCAACCGGTGGCCATCAGCCCGCCGATCGCAGCAGCTGCAAGCGGCGGGCCGCTGATTCGTCCGTCGAGGCCCACAACGAGGAGCGGTCGTGCCTTGCCGGTAGTTACCTTCAGAAATGAGCCGAACGCAGCGCCGTATGCGGCGGCGATCTCGGGGGTCATGGTGCGGCCAACAATTCCGCGAGCGCCGGAAACGCTGAGCATGAGCGGGGCTTCTGGTGTTTGTGTGATCTGCATAGAGGGTGCTCAGGCTATCGGAATGGCAGGAAAGTCCGCCTATACTCGGCAAGTCATGTATCTGAACCAGATCGAGCGCAGTTTCAGCGCCGCCCACGCGCTGGAGATCGGCGGGGTGCGGGAGGCTATCCACGGCCACAATTGGTCCGTGTCCGTCATTATCGCCGGCCCCAGTCTTGACACCGACGGATTACTCGTCGATTTCCATGCCCTCGAGCGCACCCTTGACGCCATCATCGGGCGTTTCCATAATCAGAATCTGAATACGACTGCGCCGTTCGATCGCATCAACCCATCGGCTGAGCTCGTGGCGCAGTACATCGCTGTTCAGATCGTTCCATCGCTGCCGAACGGTGTCCGTGTGCAGTCAGTAAGTATTGGCGAAGCGCCCGGCTGTACAGCCACCTACATCAATCCATTTGAGGGCGCGGAACGATGACCGACGTCACGCCAAGCGCATCTTCCGCAACTACGCAGCCCGCCACACGGGCCACGTCATCCGCTGCGACCGCTCTCGGCGCTTCAGTCCAGGCCGTGCCTCCGGTCATGACGGTGGACGCCAATGACCCGGCGCGCTTTCTCAATCGCGATATCGAATGGCTCGAGTTCAACGCGCGTGTCATCGATATCGCAGCCGATACCCGCACGCCACTCCTTGAACGCCTGCGATTCCTCTCGATTTACTCAGCGAATCTCGACGAATTCTTCATGAAGCGCGTCGGTGTGCTAAAGCGACAGATCGAAGCTGGCGTCTCCGGTCCGGTACCTGAGGCGCTCACGCCAGTGCAGCAACTTGATGGAATTCGGGCACGCGTCGCCACACTCGCTCATCGTCAGGCAAGCATTCTGCGCGACCGCGTCATGCCAGCGCTCATGCCGCACGGCATTCAGATCTTGCGTTGGGAGCACTTGACCGAATCGCAGCGAGTGGAAGCGGAAGCATGGTTTCGACGCAGCGTCTTCCCGATTCTTACGCCACTCGCCGTTGACCCTGGTCATCGCTTCCCGTTCATTAGCAACATGAGCGTTTCGCTTGGAGTCATGTTGCGGCGTCCTGGTGAAAGTGAACAACTGTTCGCGCGTGTCAAAGTTCCTGAGATTCCATCGCGTCTTTACCGTTTCCAGGACACGAATGATTTCATTACGGTCCAGGACATCGTTGAGCACAACCTTGACGATCTCTTCCCCGGAATGGAGATCCTGAAAGTTCTAGCATTCCGCGTCACTCGGAATGCCGAAGTCGAGCGCGACAGTGAAGACACCGAGGATCTCCTCGAGGCAACACAGCATCTTCTCAAGGAGCGCCGCTTTGCTCGCGTGGTTCGCCTAGAAATTGCGTCCGGCGCAAATCCTCGCATTCTTAAGTTCCTTATGGAGGAATTACAGGTGGACGCGGATGATGTCTACGAGACTGAAGGCCTCGTGGACTATGGAGCACTGAACGAGATTGCCGACATCGATGTTGCCGAACTGCATTGGCCGCGCATGACAGTTCTGCCGCCCGCTGGTCTCGATGATGATCACGTGGACATCTTTGCAGCCATCCGTGCCGGCGACATTCTCTTGCACCATCCGTATGAATCGTTCGAGCGCTCGGTGGAGAAATTCATTGAGGACGCGGCTGCGGATCCCAAGGTTGTCTGCATCAAGCAGAGCTTGTACCGCACCTCCGGTGATAGCCCTTTCATTGCCAGTCTTATCCGTGCCGCTGAGAGTGGAAAGCAAGTGGCAGTGCTCGTTGAGTTGCGCGCGCGTTTCGATGAGGCGCGCAACATTCTCTGGGCGCGAAAGCTTGAAGATGCAGGCGTGCACGTCGCCTACGGAGTTGTTGGGTACAAGACGCACACAAAGACCGCGCTTGTAGTTCGCGAGGAGCAGGGCTCCCTTCGTTCGTATGCACACATCGGTACTGGAAATTACAACAGCCGTACTGCACGGATGTATGAAGATGTTGGTCTTCTGACCGCTGATCCAGAAATCACTGACGACCTTGTCAATTTGTTCAACTACATGACTGGACGTTCGCGTCAGCGCGAGTATCGGCAATTGTTGGTGGCGCCAGTGGCGATGAAGAAGCGCTTTCTGGAGTTGATCGATCGCGAATCGCAGATCGCAGCTTCGGGCGGTTCCGGACGGATCATTGCCAAGATGAATCAGCTAGAGGATCGTGGCGTGATGGATGCGTTATATCGCGCGAGCGAGGCGGGCGTGCAAATCGACCTCGTGGTGCGCGGCTTCTGCTGCCTGCGTCCCGCCATGCCCGGGCTCAGTAAGAACATTCGGATTCGTTCCGTGGTCGGCCGTTTCCTTGAGCACAGCCGCATCTTCTGGTTTGGCGCCGGGAACTCTGATCCGCTTGAAGGGGATTTTTATATCGGAAGTGCCGACTGGATGTATCGCAATTTGCAAACGCGAGTTGAAGCTGCAACCCCGGTGCGCAGTCGTGATGCGCGCAGCACGCTGTGGGACATCCTGCAGATGTGCCTTGATGATCGGCGATCCTCGTGGCAAATGCAGACCGACGGAACCTATCGGCAGATCGATTGCGCTGAACTTTCACCCGAAGATCCATGCGCTATCGGTGTCCATGCGCGATTGGCTGGGTACTACCTTGAGCGCGCAGCGGCACGGGCGCAAGCCATACGCGGCGGGTAAGTCTTTACTTTGACGTTGCGGGAGCGGGCGCAGGAGCTGACTCTGACGCCGCAGCTTTCACCTTCGGCGGGGCAACCGGCGCGGCCTTCGAGATGCCCGTGCCGCCAGTTCCAAAGCCAGTGGTCAGGTGGTTCACACCAAGTTGATACAACAGACGATCAAGCTTGCCGGTGGCGCGGTAAGTGAGCTGTCCGCCGATTCGCCATTCCGCTCCAGTCAGATCTCCAAATGATGCCGGCACGAAAGCCGGCAGCTCCGCCAACATGCGGTCATTTGGGGGAAGTGTGAGCGACGCAACCCAACTCCCCGTATAGGCCACCCGGTCGTTGATGATCACGGAGTACTCCCACGTGGTCAGTTCCACTGGGGCATCGTTGGCATTACGTAATTCCACAGTGACATCAATTTCGGACCCCTCAGCACTGACGAGCGATTCTTGCGCCTTCACGGCCTGAATCTGGGGGCTCGACGCACACCCAGCGGCTGCCAAGAGCAGGGCGCCGGCGGCAATCTGAGGAAATGGCATTGGGCGCGCTTCCAGCATCGGTGCGAGAATGTATCACCTTCCGCGTGGATGCCTGTTCGGAAACCATTTGCCAGCCCATGCAGCACCCAACGCCCATTGGCCGCCACCCCGTGATCTCTGCCTGCATTGCAGCGGCGCTGTCGGCGTGGCTCACGGCTGTAGTGGCAGCCCAAGAATTGGCGCTGCCGGCCGTTGATGACTCGCCGTCTGCACAACTGTTGATTGAACAGGCGACTGACCAGGCGAAGGCGAATCCACGCGAGGCGGTCCGGTTGTTGGTGCAAGTCCTTGATGCCGGACCGGATCGCTTGGTGCGCGCTGGCGCTGATACAGATCTCTTCGCTCCTGTTGCGCGTCGTGTGCATTCCATGCTGGTCGCGGACGCTTCATTGCGAAGCGCGTTTCGGCGCGAACTTTCGGCGGACGCAGACGCACAACTCGAGCGCGGCGAATTGTTGGAACTCGCTGCACGGCGTATCGATACCGAGGCAGGTTTAGAGGCATCACTGCGTTTGGCCGAGACGTGTCTGACACACGGGCGCGTGGCGGCTGCATCTGCATACCTTGATCGCATCGCAGACCATGATTTGCTCGCCGGCCGTCGCGCGCTTTATCACGCCTCGATGACCGCAACGGTTGCCGCGCGCCTTGGACAACCAGAGCGTGCGCGCCTTGCGCTTGCCCGCATTGACGCGTTGGCTGCTGATCGATCGTCTGCACTTGACGCAACGGAAATTGCCGGCGCCCGCGCCACGGCCGCGGCCGCGCCGACGGTCCCCGCGGAACTGAACATTGGTCCGTTGGGGCCGGGCATGTTTGATTTATCCGCAGCCCAGTCAGCATGGAGCGAAACATGGAGCGCACCGCTTGATGTCACGGGAACCACGCTTGCGCAGGCCGGCGTCGCGCGGTTGCCCGGCGCGCAGCCAGAGCGCTTGCAGCCACGTACTGCGCCCACGTGTGTTGGTGAGCGCGTCTTTGTGGATGACAACGGCGTGGTCCGCGCATTTGATCGCCTCAGTGGACGCCCGCTCTGGTCGGGCGCAGATTTGGGCGCTGATTCCAGCGGCGGATCGATGCGGATGCTCGCTGCCACCAGCGACGCGGTGATTGCTTTGGCGCCGATGCAGTTGGGTGCAAACCGCCTTGGAAGCGGCACCGGCCGCATCGCATGCCTCGACGCATCCACGGGGATGTTGCGCTGGGAAGCCCGGCTTGATCGATTGGACACACGCGCTGATCTTGACGGTATGCAGCCGCAAGGCGCACCCATGATTGTTGATGGTCGCGTGATTATTGCTGCACGCCGCACGTCCGTGCGCATGGAAACCGTGAGTTGGCTCTTGGCAATTGACCTCGATGCGCCACGCCCCGCAGCATGGGCGCGCGTCGTTGCCTCAAGTGGCAGCGCCCGGCTGGGCGGAACATCGCGCGCCGCTGATGCGCCTGTACTCGCAGCTGGCGTGATCTATGTAGCAACATCAACCGGCGCTATCGCTGCCATTGATCCATGGGACGGGCTGGTGCGTTGGCTCCGACGATTCCCAGTGCCAGTGCGCGATGCAGCAGCGCGCCTCGATCCCTCAGATGCGTCGACTCCGGCCGTCGTTGGCGACCGCATCTATGCCATCAGTCCAGACCGTTCACGGATCGATGCTTTCGATACACGCGACGGCTCGCCACGCGGTTCGATTCCAACTGGCGTCGACGGTTCTATCGGCGCGCCTTCGTATCTCGTCGGGGACGAGCGGTCCGGACTCGTGCTTGCAGTCGGCGATCATGTTGCTTGCTTTGCAGCAGCGGCACCGAGCACAACGTTGTGGTGCCTGCCGACAGCCAATGCGCCGTTTACTGAGCGCCTGCATGGTCGCGTGCAGTTTGCACAGACCAGTGACCCTGCAACCCCGGTGGTCCTGATCCCTGACGCAACAAGTGTTTCCATCCGCGATGCGCGCACCGGAGCCGAGCGCATGCGCCTTGCCGGCGCTGGAAATTCAAACTCAATTCTTGCTGGAAATCAGCTGCTTTCCGCATCTCCAACGGCGCTCTCTGGATGGATGCCAACTGCCGACGCGGAGCGCATTGTGCGCGCGCGAATGTCGGCAAGTGCTGCGCCCGATGCGGCCATCGCGCTTGTTCACTTGGCACGACAGATTCGCTCTGGACCACTTGCTGCCGAGGGTGCCAAGGAATCGGTGCGTCGTGTGCGTGCACTTCCCGCCAATGATGCAGTACGCGTCGAATTGCTAGAACTTCTCTTGAATGTCGACGCCATGGAATTGGCATCGGGCGCCGATCGCGACACGCTTGATGCCGCGGTTGATGAGTCGGCGACCCTGGCAGACGGCGAACTCCGTGGCGGATTTGCGCGAGCAGATCGTGCGCTCCGGCGCGGCGATCCAGTCTCCGCCGCAACGATTGCAGCGAAGGCGGCAATGACTGCGAAGGCAGGGGACATGGTGGCGAATCGATCAGGTCAGGCATGTGCCGATGCTGAGGCGCTGCGCATCATTGCCATTGCCCGTGCCAAGGACGCGCGTGCACTCGACGCCGTCAGTTCCGCGGTCTCCGAAGCGCTCGCTGCCGTTCGTAGCGATGATCGCGCGACTGCGCTTCGATCTGCTGCGCGCATTGGAGCCGGAACGCGTGCGGGCGCAGAGGCACTCGCTTCGATCATCAGTGCTGCGGATTCTGGTCACGCACGCATGGCAGCAGCTCGGCTCGTGCGAGAGTGCGCAGCGCACAGCGGCGCAACCGAGCGCGGCGATGCATTCCTTCGCACACTTGACCCGCGTTGGGGACCTGCACTCGCAACTCGCGTGGCGCCCACCTTGCCGCGCATCGCGGGTACGGCATCGCGCGTTGTGGAATTCCCAGGTCGACTCCCGCGCATCGTTCCTGATGCTGGGCGCTTTCCGCGCGGGATACTTGCGTTGCAGGGTTCAGACCTCGTGCTGCGTACCGCACCTTCATATGCCGCAACTTGGCGTGCCCCGATCGGCATGCGCGACTGTTCTGTGGTGGCCACGGTGCCAGAGATTCTCACGTGCGACGATGCGCCGGGCGGCACGGGGGCCGTTTGCTGCATTTCTCCAGAAGGCGTAGTTCGTTGGACTTCGCGCGGCGTCATCGATCCCGCCGACATGGCAACCGAGGGTGATGGGCTCGATGCATCGGAAACCCGCCGCGGGCCATCGCTCGTCCCGCTCCTCACAGCGCCTGCCGTTGCGGTGCTTGGCCGTGATGGCAGCCTGACAGCGTTCAGCGTTGATGGCGGCGCGGAGGCGTGGCGTCATCCCACTGATGGCAGCACCTTGTTGTCATGGGCGCGGGATCCTCTTGCAGTGGCGCTTGGTACGGAGTCCGATGATGGATCTGGCCAGGTGCTGCGCATCACCGCACTCGACGCGACGGACGGCACGCCGATCCTCTCGTGGATTGCCGATGCCGCCACGGAAATCCGGTGGATGCGGATTGTGGATGGCGGGATTCTTGTAGTCGGCACAGACGTCGGCATCGAAGCGCGGCGCCTTGCTGGGGGTGATGATCGCTCCCCGTACTGGCTCATTGATTCGCCGGATGCACGCGGTTCAACGCGGTGTTGGGACGTTGGTCGCCAAGTCGTGGTGCTCCCCCGTTCGGAGGACGTGTTGGCGATCGATCCGTGGACCGGGCGACAGGCGGCGGGTGCATTTGTTGCGCCAAGTCCGACACCGGGGGCTCCGATTCGCGAGGTCGTCGATGGGAAGACATGGGTCGCCTTCATCGCCGACGGTCGGACGGATTTCTTCTCGCCGGATGGAGCCTGGATTGGACGTGACGCGCCCGGCACGGAACGCGCTTATGTTCGCGCCATCGCAAGTGCAGACAGTCTGTTTCTGCTCGACGCGGGTGTTGCGGGGGACCCGGTCCCCCTGCGTTTCGGAATACTTCTCCGGGAACTCGACGCCCGGCACGGGGGCCTCGAATCCGCCCCCCCGCTCATGTTGCGCTCGCTGGGGCAGCGCCTGAATGAATTGACCGCCCAAACGGGCGCCATCGCCGTATCCAATGGGTCGGTGATCCAAGTCATCGAATATTCTGACGCAGAACCCCCCTCTGGTCGATGAAGCGAGGCAGCCGGCGAATTCCCCCACCCTCCGTTTCCCGGGGTATTTGCAGATCGCTACACTTCCGCCCGTTGTGCCCCGTGACCGCACGAATTCCTGACGAGATACCCATGACATTCATCAGCTCCACGTCCACCATGGCCGATCCTTTCCTCGAGGACACGCTCGCGTCCTTCTACGGCGCATTGTCGCCCGCCACCATCCTCGCTTCCGACGACGACGAGGAGGAGGACGAGGACGACGATGATGACGACGACGATGATGACGACGACGACGACGAAGACGAGGACGAAGACGAGGACGAAGACGAGGACGAAGACGAAGAAGAAGAGGAAGAAGAGGAAGAAGAAGAGGACGAAGAAGAGGACGAAGAAGAGGACGAAGAAGAGGAAGAAGAAGACGAAGACGAGGACGAAGAAGAGGAAGAAGAAGAGGAAGAAGAAGAGGAAGAAGAAGAGGAAGAAGAAGACGAAGAAGAAGACGAAGAAGAAGACGAAGAAGTCTGATTCCTACGCAGACCAACGAAACCACCCGCGCGCTGCCCGACCACTGGTCCGGCAGCGCGCGTTTCATTTTTAGTGATGAACAGAATGCTCAGCGTTGCTGCGGTGACCCGGTGCTCGTAGCCGCCTCGGGGTTCACAACCATGCGTGCAAACGCCATCGCGGTTTGATCGTTTCGAAATCCGATCAGCTCACTTGCAGAAAGGATCGTTGGGCGTGTGATCCACGCACCGTCAGTCATGAGTTCCGATTTGCGAGGTTCAGTAGCGAGACGCTCGCGGATCAGCGAGTCTTTCAGCGTCACCAGCGCATTGCCAGGATCCACCACGGTGGCTGCAAAGGATCCCTCAGTCAGCCATTCGATTCGTCCACCTGGTCCCCAGAGTGCCATTCGCCCTGCTTCAGGGTTGAAGAATGCAATGCGTTCTCGCCCCGGTGGTGATGCAGCTAGCCCGGATACTGGCTCTAGCGAACGAACCGCCCAACTCAGGTTGGCGCGCAGCGATACCACGGTCAGCATTTCCGGCGCAACGGTCGCATCGTCTGCGGGCAGTCCATCATCAGCAAACGGAAGCCATGCGAGTACCAAAGACTGACCCTGCAGCCGCCACGCGAACATGCCAGTGCCATCGCCCCCAAAGACCGGCATCAACCAACTTGATCCGTTCGACGTGCTCAGCACCCGACGCACGCCGTTGTGCTCGCAGACGAGTTGCCAATCGCCGCCTTCCACATTGCGCCTGCACCACGCCATGGTGCCGTTGGGGGCGACGGTGGCAAAGGCGTTACACCACTCGTCCTTTGCAATAATTCGTACCGTTCCAGACCATGTTGCAAGTCCGATGTCGCGACCACCATCCGCGCGCGGGCCCTCCACCAAGTAGCCCTCATCGTCGGCACCTCGCCCAAGGATCCACTGTCCCTTGAGTGTTGAGATTGGCGTCCCAGCGGCGTCCTTCGCCAGAGAAATCACATCAATGGTGCAATCAAATCCATCCGGTGGCAGCGGATCGCCCACGCGTACCGCCCACGATGCCGTGCTGCGCGATTGAATCGCAGCCTTACGACCATCTGGCGAGATCAACGGCAGGGTATGACCGTCATAAGGAATTCGCGCGAGTGGCTCCACATCAATCAGTGCATGGGACTTGAATCGATCGCGATCGTCTGTGATCACCGTCCGCTCCGCGCCGGCAGTTGGCTGCGAAGTCAAAGTGATGTTGTCTTTGCTGGAGATTCGTTGCGTGGTGCAGCCCACCCCAGTCAAGCAACCTGTGAATGCAAGCACAAGGGCGGCCTTTCGGGCCGCCCTTGCAGTGGTTACTTTGCAGACTGTTCCGTGCATCGTGGTCAACATACGGTCAGCGCGGTACCGGCGCTGTGCTCGGTGTGCCGGCAGGCACAGGCGCAGGCGTTGTCGCGCCAGTTGGTGTTGGTGCAGGTAACTGCTTCGTGTCATTAGGAATGTCGATCGGTTGAAGCGGATTGCCCGGTCCAGCAGTCACCGTGCCATCAGTGCTCAGGATGTCACGCTTCTTGATGAGCTCTTTCGACATGTCGGCGATCGGCTTCGCCAGTTCTCGCAGGCGGATCCGTTCGCCTGCGTTGTAGTTGGTGTCGTTCTCATCCGGATTGTCAACCACGGTTGGCGTAACAAACACCAAGAGCTCAGTCACGGCCTTGGTCTCGCTGGTATTGGCAAACACCCAGTCAAGCACCGGAATGTCTCCAAGCAACGGCATCTTGCTCTTGATCTTGTTCTCCGTCTCCTTGCGGATACCGGAAAGCACGATGGTCTGATTGTTCTTGACCGTCACCGTAGTGTTCGTCTGTCGGCGGTCGACGATTGGGTTACCACCAACGCCTTCGGGGCTCGTCACATTGATGTTGGAGAGCAGTACTTCAATCTCCATATTGACGTTGCGATCCTTGGTGATGCGCGGTCGCACATTCAGACCGATTCCAACGGGAATCTGATCGAATGTGGCGTTCACGCCACCACCCGTGTTCAGATCACTCAAACTTGAGCTCTGGAAGGGAACGTCTTGTCCTTGGAAGAACTTCGCTTCCTTGTTGTCGCTCGTAAAGACGCGCGGTTGCTGAAGAATGCGCACCGATGTCTCCTCAGACAATGCCTGCAGGATGACATTGGCGTCAATTCCAAACGCAAAG
The DNA here is from genome assembly GCA_947474065.1 of Planctomycetaceae bacterium. Lineage (GTDB taxonomy): Bacteria > Planctomycetota > Phycisphaerae > Phycisphaerales > SM1A02 > UBA966. Next base: position 24,521 of record CANJHD010000001.1, on the reverse strand, counting down.
ATGGACTTGTTGAGATCCGGCGGGAAGATGTCACTCTTCTCACCATCGAAAGTCGTTCCGACCACAACGGCGTTGTTCGGGTTGACTGGTCCCACGCCCTGACCCCACTTGATACCGAGCTGGAAGTCATCTCCAAGCTGGACTTCTGCAAGGACAACCGAGATCATCACCTGGCGCCCAGGTTGATCGAGATCATGAACGATGGTTGCCAAACTTTCTTGGATCTCCGGTGGGGCCAAGATCAAGAGTGAATTCTGGCCGGCATTCGGTACAACACGGCTCTTTCCGACGAGTGCACTCACTTCGGTGGTCGTATCTCCAGCACCACGACCCGACTGCCATGGGAACTGAATGCCACCGCTTGAGCCGCCAGCGCCGCCTGGAAGATTGGTGTTGCCGCTGGTGAATCCGTTGGTATTTGACGACCCATTGGCTCCGCCGCTGGCCACATTAAAGTCAATACCAGAGAGACCTTCTGCAGGGGCACGGATTGAGGCCGTCGAACCGGACTGCGCCAGCAGCGCGTTGAGAATTTCAGCCAATTCCACTGCGCTGGCGTGTTTGAGAGGAATGTTCTTTGGCATGCCCGCTTGCAGCGGGCGGTCGATTTCGGCAATCAACTCGTCGAGCCATTTGAAGTTGTCGGGAGTCTTACTGACAACGATCAGGCGATTGGAGTCTGGGTATGCCTCGATCCGGAAGATGTTGGCGATGGCCACATCCGCGCCCGATGATCCGCCACCACCACCGCCGCCAAGTCCTTGCACTCGCGATGCGCCAGTATTTCCACCACCACCGCCGGGGCGACGCGCGCTACTTCCTCCTCCCCCTTCAAGCAGCGACTGCAACACAGTCTGCACTTTGAGTGGGTCGGTGTACTTCAAGTCATAGAGTCGAAAGATGCCACCAGTTGTTTCTGATGACGGAGCATCGAGCACTGCGATCAGCGACTCGATCTCTTTCATGATGCTCGGCTCAGCGCGGATCGTCATGCTGTTGGTAGCCGGAAGCACGGTCACCACCAACTGCTCGCTGGTTCCGACGAGTTCGCTCGCGCCACCCTGAGCAGCACCCGGCGCACGACCGCGATTCTGTCCAGGCTGCTGCGGCTGACCGCCACCAGCTCGCGGAGTGGATGCCCCACCCGATGGACCGCGCGAAGAGAACAGTTCGGTAATGATGCCTTGAATCGTCTGCGCGTCTTGGTAAAGCAGTCGAATGGTCTTGGTGCGCACATCAACGTACGCGGCCACATCAAGCAGATCGATCATGTGCTGCACGCGCTTTGCAAGCGCGATATCGCCTTCCAAGATGATCTGGTTGGAGTTGTTGTCGACTTGCAGCGTTGCGTAACTTGGCAGCGAATCCTGCAATCGCTCAAACACTTGCGAAGCCTTGGTGTTCTTGATTCGGAACACTTTGATGACGATGTTTCCGTTTTCAGGAAGCGGCGAAATGTCAACATCGGGCCCAAGCACCTTTGCGGGCTGCAGCTGATTGAGTTCCGTCAGACTGTCGATAAGAATCATGTCCTCGGTTTCAACGACGCCAAGTCCATTCAGGCGGAATGCCTGGAAGATCAAATTGAGCGCCTCGCTCTTGTGCATCTTGCGATCGCTCACGATGGTGATCTTGATCGGCGTGAGCGCGGTCTGCTTCGGTATCACCACCTTGCCAGTCCACAGTGAGATGGTGTCAATGAGCGTCTTGATTTCCTGATCGCGGAACTGGAGTCCAACAAGTTCATCGGTGACCACAGCCTTGCGTCCTGATCCGGGTCCGCGGTCTGGCGGGATGGGAACCGCTGGCACAGTCGCCACCGGCGGAACGGTCGGCACTGGCGGCGCAGTTGGTTCCGCGGCGGGCGCATCGTCCGGCGGCAGATCCATTGGCTGGTTCATCCCGTCGCCACCGGTGCTTCCGGGATCTTGCGGTGGATCTTGGAACGCAACCGTTGCGGCATGCCCCACGGGTGATGCGAGCATCGCTATAAGTAGGGCAACGGAGGTGGTGTGTCGGGTCTGCAAATGTGTTCTCCAAGCGATGTGCCAGAGTGCTCGGCACGGGGTCCGTCGGGACAAGAACCAGTAGCGGCTAACAGGGCCACGAAAGGTCTTGTAGGGTCTATCGGCTGTGTGGCGCCGTTGACTAAGAAACGCCCGTGCCTGATGGCAGATTGCCACCAAGACACCGTTTCTCGCCCGTTCGGGCAGTAAAAACTGCCATAAATTACGGGAATCCGCAGCTAACAGGACCCTAGCGGGTCAGATCCTCAATGCGCTGAACCAGCCATTGCTCCTCGGCTTCGAGGCGCTGGCGGGTGGCGTCATTCAAGTCTGGCCTGCCGCGAGCTGCAGCAACCTGTGACAGAGCGGTCCGGGCGGCTTCCAATTCGAGCCGGGATACCGCTACCTGGGTTATTGCTGCCGGAATCGGCGGGACCGCCGCCGTGGCGTTCAGGGTTGGCGGTGCCCCATCAGCAGGGGCGCCCGCGCTGCCGTCTGCGGCGCCCGGAGCACCACCAGGAGCACCGTTTGCTGCGCTTGGGAGCCCAGCGGCACCTGTGCCCGCCGCCGCTGCAACCGCGGCTGCGCTTGCTGCGGCACTGGAGGGTGCTCCAGACTTTGTTGCCATGGTCGCTGCGGTACCTGGTCCGTTTCGGCTGGCGGCAGAACTACCGCCGAGGGCCGAGGCGCCACCACGCGTGCCACCCTCGGAGCCGACAGCACCGGCGGCCGGTTCCACTGTGACGCCGGACGGCGTATTGGCGCTTGTGATCGGTTTGAAATTCGCGTCGTTGGTCTTCAGACCAACCGCAACCTCGTACTCCTTGCCCTTGTGACGGATCTTCACCATCCAAGGGGAGACGATTTCCAAAAGTGTGATCCCCTCAGCGTCCTTCCCGATCTCGATCGTGCGAGCACCTTCGAGGTAGACGGTGTTGCCAAGCATGCCGACCACCTTCGGACCGGTGTAGTCGGTCGGTGGCGGAGGGATCGGTGGCGGCGGTGACGGTGGCGGTGGCGGCGGCGGTGGCGGAATCTTGCGTTTCCAGTCCTGTGGCGCGAAGAACAGCGAGCGACCCGCGAAGCGCGATTCGTACATTCCTTGCGTTGTCTCGTGTTGCGCAAGTAGCGGCGTAGTTACGTCAACAGCATCAACGGATGTCGACGGGCGAAAGGCATCAAGGAGCAAAGGACCTGCATGCTGAATCAACACCACCGCACCTGCAGTGGCGCACAGGACGGTAGCGACCAACATGCCTGACCAGCGGACACCAGAAGGGAGTCGAATATTCAGGCTCATCGCGCACCCCTTCCGCCGGCAGAGATCACCCATGTCTCAATGGTGGCCTGCACTATTACCTTGCGATTCTGTTCATTTTTCTGCAGTCTGAGCGAAGTGATGCCATCGATCATCGGGTGTGATTCAAGATCAGCGATGAATTTCGGTAACTCGTCAGCCGTTGTTTCAAACTTCACTTCAGCTTGCATGCGATCGATTGATGAGCCGAGAATCGACGCATCGGTGTCTTTGACGCGCTGTCCGGTTCGGGCTTCGTAACTGTATCCCGCCACCTTGTGCTTTCGGGCCACTTCATCAATCGCCCGCGCAAGGTCTTCGCGACCAGGAGCTGCTGGTCCGGGTGGTGCCACGGGGCCGAATGTTGCTACGGAGCGACGCAGGTCTGCGCTCACTGTGCTGCTTCGCTTAGCTCCGCGGTCCAAGGCAGCTTCGATGCGCCCGCTTTCAGAAGACCATTCACGTGCGCGTGACCAGAGCAATTCATCAACCGCGAACCAGGCAATGACAACAAGCACGGCAACCACTAGCCACTGTTGGCGGCGCGGCAGCGAGTCATAGCGCATGCGGAGATCGGCGACCTGGCTGCGGAGCGGCCGTCGCGATGCTTTCGGTGCAGATGATGGAGCGTTGCTCTCGAGATTGGCGGGAAGATTGGTCATATGTGTATTGCGGCGTTGATTCTCATTCGTGCTTGCACCGCTCGAGCAAGAGATCGAACTCCGTCTTTAGACGTGTTTTCACTGCATCATCAAGATCAGCGCGCTGTCGTGCCCGAGACACCTTCATAAGGGCCTCGCGTGCTTCTTCTTTACTCATGCGCTTAATTTCATTCTCACTCAGCGCCGGCGGTGGTGGCTCTGCTTCACTGCTTCCACCAATGTTGCTCCGTGTGGCTAGGCCGCCGCGCGTGCTAGCACCAGCCGCGCGTGTTCCACGTGCGGTGGCCTTGCTATCCGTTCCCGTCGCGGTGGGTTCACTCGTGTCAGCGGATGCGGCACCGGTACTTGCGGCACCCGCGCTCGTGCCGACGACCGTCGTTGCGGGGGCCGTGGTTCCATTATCGCCGCGCGACGATGACCGACCACGGTTGGAGCCACGTGCTGAGCGGCGGTTGCTATCGGCATCGGCGGTTTCGGTGTTCGATTGCGCCGTGCTCTCAGTAGCGGCTCCGGAAGAGGTCGTTCCCGTCAGTGATCCTTTGCCCGCTGTGCCCGAACTCTCGCGAGTTCCGCTTGATGCGGCGGCTTCGCTGCTCGGCGAAGCAGATGTTCGCGCATCGAGTCCCGATGCAACCGCGTCGACATCATCCGGCGGAGGTCCGTAGCGACGGACCCGCATGGATGTACGCGCAAAGTCTTGTGCTTCTGGGAAGGCCACGCTGTAGGTGGGGCGCACCGCAGTGGCATTGATTGAAAATTCCTGATATCCGCGGGTGTCAGGAGCTTCGGAATTCCTTTGAATTGCCTCGAACGCACCGCTTTCACGCATCTGCTTCTCCATCTGCAGCATGATCTCGGTGCCCTGAAGACCGCCGGCGGCGCGAGCTTTCCCGCGTACGGTGACAGCTTGTCCTTTGGCAGATTGCGTTACATTGATGAATTCGACCTCGATACCGTCCGGCGCGCTGCAGGCAAGATCCGAGAGTGTCTTGGTCATTGACGCGCCTTGTCGACCGAGCACCCGGTACATCGCCTGCTTCTTGCGATCGAGTTCCTCTGCCTTCATGTACCCCTCGAGGTCCGGCAACTTCCAGCGCAGCAACAGCAAGCGCGCGCCTTCCACCGCGATCGGTGCAAGTGCCAGCGTCAAGATTCCAGCCAGCATCAGCCGGCGCGCAGTGCGGGGCTCTGAGATGCGATTGATCAATGCACCAAATCGATCGGGTCGTGCGCTTAGATCAGTCCATTGCAGTCGTGTCAATGGCATCGCCGGACCACTCGCCGCGAGCGCGATGCCAACAGCAAGACCATTGTTGCGCCACCACTGCGCGTCTGAGGATTCATCACAATTGCGCACCAGCGTTGAGAGTTTGGCGAGATCTGCATCGGCGCATCCGAAACCACCCGCGAGCGCTCCGCGTGCAGCATCCACGGTGCGCTCAATCGCGGATGGAATTTCTGCGCCGGGCACACCAGCATGCACGCATGCTTCGCCAACTGCTTGAGCAACTTCGGAAATTTCAATGTCCTCGCCGTTGCCACCAGCTCGGATGACGCGCGCAAGAAGTCCACGGCTTGTTGGAATGCATACGGATAGCACGCCATTGGCTGAATCCACCCAGAGGAGCGGAACATCCGCGACTGACGCAATGGCTGCTAGGCCCGCGATCGCTGGTGCGAATGAAACCATCGGACCTTCGGTTAGTCCCTGGGGCATGTCAGCCCGATTTGCATCCTCTGGCCACTCGGCAACGAGCCCAGTCCGGACCCCCTCGCCGCGTTCGCGCGGGAGCAGCGCTGATGCCACACGCCAGTCGGAAGTACGACCCTGCACAAACGCGCTCGCGTTGAGTTGTAACGCGCCTTCAAGTCGCGATTCGTCGGCGCTCGGCAACTGTACAGCTCGAACGATGACATCGGCACCGGGAAGCGCAATAACGGTACGCGCGGCACGCTGTGATTCGATCCATTTCCCAACGCGCTCATCTTCAGCAAGAAAGTGCTGTGCGGCCAACATGTTGACCGCGCCGTCAATTGAACGAAGCGCTGACAATTCGAATCCGTCACGCGTCGCGCGGACTACTGCCACCACGCGCGGATCGCGTTGGAGGTCGGGGGCTACGGGCTTTCGATTGTCCTTCTTCATTCGTATTTCACTGTTCGCGGTAAGAGATTATTTTGGCAGGGAGCTGAGACTTATCGACGACCACTTCAATCTCAATCTCGGCCCCAGTTGATGCGGCTCTACCGCGGCTCGTCACGGTATACACGCTGCTAGTTACATCAAATTGCGTCGCCAGTTGTGTCAGGACAGTGGGATTCACGCCGGACATGTCAGATAGGTCGGCAAGGCTCGTGATTCCTTCGGGCTTGGCGCGCCGGCGAGCGATGATGGCGTCGGCAAGGCGTGGATCAAGTTCCAGTACTTCCTTGAGGACGGTGTCCGGCACGGTGTTGATGTTCATCCGACCGGGCACTGGTTTGGTGAAGTCATCCGCGGTGATTTCGCGCAGCACGGCTCGGAGTTGCGCATTTGTCAGGTCGGCGACAGCCGCCGCGCCCGCTGTGCCAGCGCTCGATCGACCGCTGCTTGAACGTCCGCTCGATCCGCCCCCAGCAGCGGGTGTAGATCCACCAGATCCTCTGCTGCTGCTCGCGCCTCCGCCGCTCGCGCCGGTGCTGCTCGCGGCGCTTGCGCCGCTCTCGACGCTCACTCCGCCGCTGCTGCCGCCTCTTCCGCCAGAGCCGCCGCTTGAGCCACGCCCGCCAGTTCCGCCGGAGCCTTTGCCGCCCGTTCCGCCCGTTCCGCCCGTTCCGCCTTTGCCGCCGGTTCCGCCCGCGGCGCCGGTTCCGCCCGCGGCGCCAGTTCCGCCCGATGCAAGCTGACTCAGCGGCGTACCGATCAGAGTTTCCGGCTTTGCATTCGGCTGGTTTCCATACGTTGTCAAAGCCTTGGCCTGATCGGCAGTGATACCGAGGCGCTTGGTGAGTGATTCTGAATCAGCGCCCTTGAGTGGCAGTTTGTCTTCACCACTCAGCGACACTGGGCTCTGCACGGAACTTGCGGTCAGGTACTTGGACCATCCACCATCAAGCTTGCCGTCCGGCTTGTCGTTCGGAAAGCTCTTGTTGCCATCGTTCTCATTTGGATCGAGTCGACCGTTGAGATTCCAGTCCTCGCCGCGAACATATTGCGGCCAAGCACCTGCAACGAGTTCCAGTTCGGCGAAGCTGCGAAAGTTTCCATTCCGAGGTTTGTAGCCGAGGGTACGGTTGCTGTAGTAGTCGCTCTCGGCACCAAGTGTCCCGACATTGTCGTCTGCATCGCGCCAGTCAACAATGGCGTCGACAACATCCGGCGTCATATTTGGCAAGTTGAGGAGTTGCGTATTTGTCGCAACATTGATGTTGAGTTTGGCACCCTCATCAAGCGGTCCAGCCCACTCGATTCCGTCGAGGAAATGACGAATATCCCAACCACCCGTGGCAGTCGTTCCAATGGCATGCTCTTCCATATCGCGCACAACAGCCATCGGATCATCAGGGTCGGCGTTCTGGAGGTGAAACTCCATGATTGCCACCATTTGCTCAACACCAGCGCGTGCAGCCCAACGCGCTTGAACACGCGCGAGCGTCTCGCGACCAACGACGGCTTGGCGGAATGTGACGATCTGTGTTGCAGAAACGAGGACTGCGGCTACTGCCACGGCCCACACGACAACCACCACAACGCTGCCGCGTTGAGCGCGCATTGGTACGGGTGAGGAAGGCACTTTGGTCGCAGGAATCATTGCGCGCCTCCCTGGCCGCCCGGTCGCCCGCGACCACCACCCATTCCCTGCCCGCCGCGACCACCGCCCATACCTTGCCCCCCGCGACCACCGCCCATTCCTTGACCGGGCCCCATTCCTTGACCAGGCCCCATTCCTGGACCACCTGGTCCACGTCCGCCCGTTGTTGGTCTCGCTCCGCCGCCAGTAGTGGGCGTGAGCGTTCCTGCGCCGCCACCGCCGGTATTCCCGCTCAGAGCGCCGCCGGTCTGGCCAGCACCACTGCCTGCTCCTGCGACGGCATCTGCACCAGCGGCTCCATTTGTAGGAGTTTCTTCTTCGGGAGCTGGGTCGGGTTTCGGTGCTATCAATCGATCGATGGCAACCACGGTTCGGAGCTCAACATCGGGGGTAAGACCAACTTTTTCTGCACCAACAGGAATGCCAGTCGCCGTTACCGTGACGCGCACTAACTTTGGCAATCCATCTACGTCAGAGTCCCACTCGGTGCGCCACCCGCCGTCGCCGTCGCTCGCTTCCGCCAAGAATCCAACAACGCCGTCCGCGATGGGCTCAGCAACGCCGCCGCCATCGGGGCGTTCATCGGGAACCATGTCGCGGCGGCGCCACAGTGCGGAACCAAGTTCGTCGTCCTCGACGCGGTACTGCGTCTCGTACTCGCGGCCCTCGCCTTGGTACTCGATGGGATGAATCGGTCGCATTGAAACGCTGAAGATCAGTAGGTTGCTTCGTTCATGCCCACCTGTGCGCCCACTTGCTTCGCGCGTAGTCAGTAGGAAGCGAGTGTCAAAGAGATCATCAGTACGAATGATTGCGGCAATATCGCGGCGCAATGCTTCGATGGACATGCTGGCGCGTTGGAAAGCTTCAACCCGCTCGCGCGCGATGTTCCGCGTCTTGCTGAGCTGCGAGAGTGCGAAGGTGACAGACATCAACACCATGGCCGCGATCGTGCCAGCGACGACCAGTTCGATCAGCGTGAAACCAAGCTGTGAATAGCGCTTACTGTTGCGCTTCATAGCGAGCCTCGCGATCAATGGGCGTTTCTGGTGTTCGCACTGGATCGGTGGTGTTCTCTGGACGCGGTGCCAGCAGTGTGTCTACGCGATACTCGAGATTGCGATCGTCACGCGCAATGGCCATCACGGAGTATGGATCGCCGAGGCCGTGTTTCTGGATATCAAGTTGCCATTGCCACTTATCGAACGGGGCATCGAATGCCCCATCAGAGGCGCGGGACATTTGCCACTCGACCACGCCAACAGCGAGGACTTCGTTGAGTAATCCGTCTAATAGTTGCGCGGCTACAAGTTCCCGTTCGGAGCGCTGCTGCATCGCAAGTGAACGCTCCGCGATGGAAATGACCGCAGCGAGACCAATGCCAAGAATCACGCCGCCAATGATGACATCAATCAGCGCCCACCCTCGGCGTGCTGATCGCAAGCGATGTACGGATGGCAGAGTGCGCATCACCATGGCTCGTAGTCCCGTCCCGCCCGGCTCAGGTCGATTGGCTCGCGTGCGAAGGGGGCAGGCTTATCTGCGTCAACACGCACGACGCTTGGCGAGCCTTGTGGAAGCGCAACCGTGGAGTCAACTCCGAACCCAACAATCCGAATGGCGATCTTTGGACGTTCGCCACCAGGAATGCTTGCGATCGTCCATTCCACTGGGTCAACGCGCTGGTCGTTGTTCTGAATCTCTACTAGTTCCACGCCTAAAGGAAGGCTGACTGGTGATGCAAATCGGTCTGGTCGCCACGCGGCGGGAGCGTCAGGCTCCTCGGGGTCGATGTCCATCACGAGTAAGTGAATTCGACCATCGTTTCCATCGCGCCAGAGTGCTACTTGTTGCGAACTGAGCGACTGCCGATACGCAAAGAGTCGCAACAGTTCAGCAACTTGGTCAACAGAGTTGTCAGCTTCCTGCCGCGCAGTCCCCGTGAACTTCGGCACGATGGCTGCCGCAGCGATCCCCAACACAACAACAACCACGATCAACTCGATGAGTGTGAAAGCTCGCCGGGAAGCGATTGTTGTTGAAGAGTGGATTCGGCGTGCAGGGGTCATGAAAGTAGGCACGCGCGCGCGTGTAATTTAGTTGCGCTTGTCGCCCGCGACGACATCGGCGCCTTCTCCCTCGCCGCCCGCTTGGCCGTCGGCGCCAAAGCTGTAAACGTCGAAGTCGAGGTTTATTTCGCCAGGGATACGGATCTGGTATGGGTTGTTCCAGGGATCCATCACTTGATTCTTGTTGAGCAGTGCTCCGTCGCCCTCGGTGAGTTCGATCAGTTCAAAGTCGCTCGGCAGGGTGCTCATCCCCTTGGCAGTCATGTACATGCGCACTTGGTTGGAGATGGTTTCGGCGTCGGCCCGCGCGGTCTTGCCTTTGGTGAAACCGATCCACTGCGAGACGCGCGGAACCACCAGTGCCGCGAGGATGGCCATGATGGTGACGGCAACGATCAACTCGACGAGCGAGAAGGCGCGGTGTGCGTGGCGTGCGGGGCGGCGGAAGCGGTGAGTTCGCATGGGTTTCAATGAATTCAAGTCAAGAGTGGGGGAGATGCGGACGGGTGCGTGTTGTACGCATTGAACGCACGAGTCGGACCGATCTGACATCGACCATCGCTGTGAATCTGAGTAATGTCCAATAACCTGAACAAGGTCACCCGCCGAGCGCTTTTTGCATCTCCAGCAGGGGAAGCAAGATGGCAGCAAGGACGAACGCCGCAATCATGGCCATGCCCACCAATAGCACGGGCGGCAGCAGTTTTGTGAACAGTTTCAGGGATGTGTTCACTTGGCGGTCGAACGCGGTGGCGGCGTGCAGAAGCATGGGCTCGAGCCGCCCGGATCGCTCGCCGATGTTCACAATCTGCACGAGGAGTGGCGGAAAGAAGCCGCATTTTTCGAGTGGCTCAGCGAGCGACTGTCCGGTGGTGACTTTTTCCTGAACTCCGTCGATGGCGTCCATGAGGACGGTGTTCCCGAGTGTGTCGCGCACGATGTTCAGTGCGCTCAGAATCGGGAGACCTGCCGACACAAGGGTTCCGAGGGTACGAGTGAAGCGGGCCACCGCAATGTCGCGCACGAGGTTACCGACGATCGGGGCCTTAAGCAGCATGAGGTCGACCTTGCGTCGATTCTTTGGAGCGGCAACCCAGCGGCGGAAGCCAATCACTCCGGCAACGGTCAGAATCAGTACGAGCCACCACCATGCGTACATGAAGTCCGCAAAGCCGAGCAGCACCTTGGTGGGGAAGGGCAGCGTCACACCGGGCTGTCCGATGATGGGCGCCATCAGTCTTGGCAGAAGGAATGTCACCGCAATGATGATGCTTACGCCAATCATGCATGCAACGATCAGTGGATAGATGGTTGCTCCAACGAGTTCTCGACGAAGTTCTACGGAACGATCGAGGAGGTCTGCAAGCTGGTGCATGACTTCGCTCATGCGCCCGGACGCGTCGGATGCGCGCACCATGCCGATGATCATGTCATCAAACGGCGGTCCATACTCCTCCATTGCTTCATGCAGGGGGCGACCGGACTCCACTCGTTCGATGATGAAATCAAGAATTACTGGCTGCGATTTGCCACTCGCTTGGCGGCGCACAGTTTTGAGCGCGTTGAGAAGCGGAAGCCCTGCTTCGATGGCGGTGGCGAGTTCGCGGATGATGTTCGCCAACTCCGTGCGCTTCAGACTTGGTCGACCCGTGCCGGTGCGAAACAGGCCTTTCACATAGGCAATCGGATCAGTTCCTGTGGCTTCCGTGCTGCCCTGCGCATTGCGTCGAGCGGTGGTTGGCTTCTGTACCACTTCGGTATCAGTGGCACTCAATTGCATCGGCAGCAATCCTTGTGCTTGCAAGAGTCGCATAGCTGTTGCGCGATCGGCTGCTACTAACACGCCAGAGGCAACCACGCCTCCGCTGTCCATGGATTGATGACGGTATGTCGGCATTGGTGAATCGTGTTAGACGTCAGGCGTCGTCGATGTCCTGAGTGGCGCGGAGGACTTCTTCGATTGTTGTGAGGCCAGCGGCGGCCTTTGCCATGCCATCGAATCGCATGGGCTGAAAATCAGAACCGACCATGCCGCGCAGGTCGAGCGCGGGCTTGTTCTTGCTGATTCCCTCGCGAAGCCGCGCATTGATGCGGGCAATCTCATAGAAGCCCATTCGACCGCGGAAGCCTGAACCGTTGCACTTTTCGCATCCCTTGCCGATGGCAACGCCGTTGACAAAAAGATCGCGTTCTTCCTCAGAGATTCGTGCCGCGGTCTCCTCGGAGAGCGGGATTCGCACTGTGCACTCGCGACATAGTCGACGTCCGAGGCGTTGCGCGAGTAGCCCTTCAAGAACGCTCGCAATAAGGAACGGCTCTGCTCCCATGTCGACAAGTCGTCCGACGGAAGAAATCGAGTCGTTGGTATGCAGTGTTGAGAAGAGCAAGTGACCAGTGAGTGCGGAGCGGATGGCAATGTCGACAGTCTCGTTGTCGCGCACTTCGCCGACGAAGATGACATCAGGGTCTTGGCGCAGAATGGCGCGCAATCCTGTTGCAAATGTTAGACCTCGCTTGGGATTCACCGGAATCTGGTTGATGCCATTCAGTTCATACTCAACAGGATCCTCAATAGTGATGATCTTCTTGCGTGGGTCGTACAACTTGTTCAGACACGCGTACAGCGTGGTGGTCTTGCCGCTACCAGTCGGCCCAGTGACGAGCACCATTCCGTGCGGCTTCTGAATCATGCGATCCATGATGTCCCGCATCTGGTCGCGCATGCCGAGGCTGATCAAGTCGAGTGGCAGCGAGCTCTTGTCCAAGATACGCATCACCACGCTCTCGCCGTATACGGTGGGGACGGTGCTGACGCGGATATCGACTTTGCGACCTTCAAATCGCAGCGTGATGTGTCCATCCTGAGGCACATAGCGCTCAGCAATATTCATATTCGCCATGATCTTCACGCGGCCAAGAAGCGCTGGCTGCAAGTGTTTTGGCGGGGATTGCTGCTCAATGAGCACGCCGTCGATCCGATACTTGACCTTGAGTTCGGTCTCAAAGGGTTCGATATGGATGTCCGAAGTCCGATTCTGAATCGCCTCGAGGATGATGAGGTTGACGAGGTTGATGAGCGTCGGTTGCTCAGCCATCCGGTGCACATCATCAGCCTCGATGGCATCAAGGTTGTGGTCGACCTCTCCACCGCCAACGCCGCTGTCTTCTGCGAGGCTTTCCGCCATGCGGGCAGCGGTGGTTCCATAGACCGTGCGCATCAATTCGCTGAATAGCCCGCCATCAAGTCCGATGCGGGCAACCGGCATGCGTGCATGCGCTGCGGTTTCGTCAACAGCAGCGATATCAAGCGGGTCAATCATCGCCACGAACAGTTTGCCGCGCTCAATGCGCAGTGGAACAACGCGCAGCCGCACAGCTACATCAGGTGGAATGCGTGCGGCTGCGTCATCACTCGATTCCGGCACAGCCTCCGCCCATTCGATGCCGAACATCTTGCAGCGATCGCGCAGCGAGGCGTCCCCTCCAATCGATGCGAATGCCGCAGCATCGAAAGGAGCGGTCGGAGTGGGAATTCCCTGAAGGTCGTGGTCCATCGATTCTCGATTTACTCTGGCTTGGTCGCGGGTCCGGCGGGTGACATTCCTTTGACCGGGCGGGTCTTTGCATTGCTTAGGCCGGTATCAGGTGACTTGGTTTCGACCTCCTCCGAAGAAGACAACTTCGGAGTTCGATCGGGCTTCGCGCCCTTTTTGGGGCCTTCATCCTTGCGACTCTCGTTGGTGTCAACTTTCACGCCTCCCGGCAATTCGGAGCGTTGGGCATCCGTCAGGATGGCTAGCAAACGATCGCGGAACGGTGCTCCCATGCTCTCGCGGTCAACGCGTGCCTTTACAACTGGGTCCGATGAGTTCGCTCCTTGCGGAGTATTGGGCGCGCTTCCTGCGGCGCCGGACTTGCGATCGGCCATCGTCTGAACTCGCTTGCGTGGGGCTTTGGGCTGGTCGGTGCGCACTGCCTCGTAAATCTTCATGTTGGCGTCGTTGCATGCCACACTGAATTCCGTCATCAGCGCGTCAATCTGCGCGGTCTGGTCAGGAGTTAGTGATGGCAGCGCATAAGCCTGTTGCATCAAGATCATTACTGGGTGCGGTCGGAACACATCGGGGTAACCAGCTTCGAGCGCACGCACGTGGAACTCGTCACCTCGGTCGCCGAGAGCTGCAGCGATCAACTCAATGCCGAGGTCGTTTGCTGAACGCACCGCCACCCGGGCGACCATGATCTTGTCTTGGACATCAGCGCCGCGTTCAAAATTCATGGCGCGCATGGCGTCTGAAAGTTCGGGTTCTAACTTCGTGATTTCCGTCACTCGGCTGACTAGTGCGTCATCAAGTAGCACTTCATACGCAGCGACAGGCTGCTTTACAGCCTCTTGTTCTGCCGGCGTCAGTTGCATGCGTGTGAGCACAGCAAGTAGGTCAATACTTTCGCCGGAGATATCGCCATCGGGCAGCATTCTTTCGCGACGCAGCGCGCGTTCGAATGCCGACCAGCGCTCGAGTTGCTGCGGTCCGAGTTGGCTCTTGAGGTCGGACATGAACTTCTCAAGCATCTGTTGCTTTTCAGTGCGCCACGCATTCAGCGGCGCCATGATTCTCTCGAGTACAGCGTCCCCGTTCGCCGACATGTTCGTCGAATTGATGCGGACGGCATCCTCTGATGCAACTTTCATTCGGTCCTTGAGCGCTTCCACTCCGGTGTTGAAGCTAGACATGTAATCCTGGAGCAGGGCTTCTACTATGGGGCGCTGCCATTCCTCGAGCGCTAGCGAACTAGTCATCAGCGTCACATCTCGCTGCATAATGTCGGGCTGAAATGCCGCCCCAAAATTAGCGCGGCCACCGAACTGTGCGGAGGCCGGCGTCACAGCGAAACCCGCTGCCACTACCGCCGCTATCACTATGAGCAAGGTGCGCAGTTGCGGAGCGATGTGGTTCATGCGGGCGAGCAGGTGGGATGAGCGCGGCACGGTCTAGTCTCCATTGGGGCGGGGAAAGAAGTATTGTCGCAGGAAGCGTGGTTCGAGGTTCGTGTCCGTTGTGGAACGCGCGAGTTCAGTCGCTATCGCATGTGATCGACTCGGACTTCCAAAGTCATCAGCCGTCTTTAATAAATTTAGGCCGATAACTCATGCGGACATTGCTGCGCACTTCGTTGTGGCGGTCTTCACCCAGTCGGACGTGCGTGCGAGTGGCGGCAAACTCAGTCCGCAGTGACGGTTCGTTGCTCAATGCGCTTGACGGAAACGGTAACGACGATCCGTTGCACGAAGATCCCCGGGGTGTCGACATCATCCGGGTCGATATCGCCAAGCCCGACAAGTTCCTCAACTTCTGCAATGGTGATCGCGCCGCAGGTGGCAACCATGGGGTTGAAGTTGCGAGCGGTCTTTCGATAGACCAAGTTTCCTGCTGGGTCAGCTTTCCACGCCTTCACCAATGACAAATCCGTGCGAATGCCCCGCTCGAGCACGTGTTCGGCGCCATCGAAGTCCATGTGCGGCTTGCCTTCGGCGACCACCGTTCCCACGCCGGTCTTGGTGTAGAAGCCAGCGATTCCTGCGCCACCAGCGCGCATGCGTTCCGCCAGCGTTCCTTGCGGCGTGAATTCCAATTGCAGTTCTCCGCTCATGTATTGCCGCTCAAACTCTGCATTTTCGCCTACGTAACTCGAGACCATCTTGCGAATTTGGCGAGTTTGCAGCAGGAGACCAAGTCCCCAGTCATCCACTCCGGCGTTGTTGGAAACGCAGGTCAACTCGCGGGCGCCGGAATCCCGGAGCGCCATGATGAGGTGTTCCGGAATGCCGCAGAGGCCGAATCCGCCGACAGCAACGCTCATGCCGTCCTGGACGATGCCAGCGAGGGCGCTGGCGGGTGAGTCATAGACCTTGCTTACTGCCATGTATCAGATCTCCTGCGTTTCACGCGGTGCGGTGCGGAAGTGTAACCCCCGCGCGGCTAGGCTTGTTGTTCCCGTGACCCGCCGATCGACGCTGTCTCTGATTGCTGTGCTCCTGGTGCTTTCGGCCATGCCGGACACCATGGCCGCACCAGTGTTGAAGGAGTTGTTTGTCGATCGCTACGGCGCAACCGTCAAGGAAGCGCAGATATTCATGGCGATCAACCTGCTCGGCGCGGTTGCGGCGGTGCCTTTGCTCGTCTGGTGGCGCCGACGGTCCGGGCCAGTTCGGATGCTCGTCATTGGTTCGCTTGCGGACGCCGTGCTGTTGGGGCTTCTTGCGGCTCCCATCGGACTATGGTCATCGCTCGCCGTACGCGCGGCGGAGGGCATCACTGATGTTGTGGTCTTTGCTTCGCTCTTTGATTTGGTCCGACGTAATTCAGGGCCGCATGCTGCGCGGGGGCTGGGTCTTGCATCAACGCCGCTGCTGCTTGGTCTTGGTCTTGGCGCAGTGGCTGGCGGCTTGGCCGCGCAGCGTGTTGCGGGCGTGAGTGACGATGCGGCGTCTGGATCGGATGTTGCACTTGCTGTCTTTGGGGTATCCGCGCTTGCGAGTGTCTTGGTGGCAATCGGAGCGCTCGTGTTTCGGCGTTGGCTTGGCGGAATTGCCGCGGTGGAGCCAGAGTCCGGTCCCTTGGTTGCAAGCGGTGCAGCGCATGCGCAACGGGTTCCGCTTGGGCGATTGGATGATCGTCCGCGACCGCTGGTTTGGAGTTGTGTCATGGCATTCTTTGACCGCGCTACTGGCGGGCTGATTACCACCACGCTTCCGTTGGTATTGGCTGGATTCCTTGGATACACAAAGGGTCAGCGGGGTTGGCTGATCGGAATTCCACTGCTCCTGATGGCGCTCTGTACGGGCCCAGCAGGAGCGCTCTGCGACCGTATTGGAAGTTTGCGCGTACGGATCTCAGCGGGCTTGGTGTACGCAATAGCGTTTGCCATCATTCCGTTTGCAGCATCGAATCAAGCGGCGATGGCCGTGACCATGTTTGCAGTCGGCATCAGTGCTGGCGCGCTGTTTTCAAGTTCGCTTGCGATTGCCGCAGAGAGCGGAGGATCAACGGTTGCACTCGGTTCATTCCGAGCGGTCGGCGATGTTGGTTTCTTCGCCGGCACCACACTGTCGATCGTGCTAGCGAGTGCCATTGGTAACGAGGCAGCTCCCGGTTACGCGGATTACGCTTATGTCATCGTGCTATTTGCCGCGGCTCATGCAGCGAGTACGGTGGCTATAGCCGTCAGCGCCGTTCTTTCGGCACGCAAGGCAAGTGCATTGCGTTCGAACTAGCAGCGTGACAGGTTCTTCAGTTCATGCCGACGGACGGGGAGTGCCTGTCGCCTCGTGAGCCTTTGCCCGACGAGGATCCTTCGAGGGTCATGCGAATCTTGGCGAGCGCCTGATTTTGAATCTGTCGAACGCGTTCCTTGGTGAGCCCGATGAGGAGACCAATCTGCGCGAGCGTTGGCGCGCGACCCTGATCAAGGCCTTGGAATGCAAAGCGGTGCATGACTACTTCGCGCTCGACATCGCTGAGTGCAGCGCGGTTTGATTCAACGATTTCGCGGACTTCTGCAGCATCTTGTCGTTCTGAGGCTGCTCGGATGGAAGCAACACCATCGCCTTGTTCGAGCGCTGGATCAAATTCAACCGGGAAGCGCTGCTTGTGCTTGGCAATCTTGATTCCGTGGCGGCTGAATGCCTTCAGAATCGATCGACATGCGTAGGTGCTGAACTTGAATCCGCGACCGCAGTCGAACTTGTCAACAGAGCGCATGAGCGCCATGTTGCCTTCGCCGATCAGATCGGCGTATTCGCCTTCGCCGAGTCGAACGCGCTTGGCCATAGCCAAGACAAGTGCTAGATTCGTTTCGGCGATTTGTTCGCGATACCCAGTCGCAATGCGGTTCCAGCGCAGCAACTCCCGCGCATCTTCTGGGCTTGGAGCACGACCACGCAGCCCCTTCTGGATGCGATTCATGCGGTAGCGCGCGTAGTTGAACTGCATGAAGATCACCCGCTCTTGTGCACCAGTCAGTACCACGCCTTCATGTCGGCGCGGCGAAGTGATGCCGATGTCATCCATCATGGGTCGATACCACGTGACGGTGGGGCGAGGGACATCGGCTGCATCCGTGTAGATGCGTCGTTCGGCACCAGACTTGTGAAAGTCGGGGTGATCCATGAAATCGATTTCCTCAGACAGCAACTCGCTCAGGGTCGCGGCATCCGCTCGGCTGCGCTGTGCTCGCGTGGCTTTGGGCTCGACGCGCGCGGGACGCTCGGTCGGCGTGGGAGGTGTGGCGCCAGAGCCGCCTCCGGCAGGGGTGCGCTCCCGGCGATGACGAGCTCGTGCCTGAGGAAGCCGACCTTCTCCGTCCAAGATGCTGTGAGGAAGTGTGGTCATGGGTGTGTGGCGGGTGGGGTCCGCTTGTTGTCCTACGAAAGATTTCGCAAGGAGTTCATCGCGGATTCAATTGAGGTTGAAACCCCCGAGTCTGGTGATCGATTCGCTTTGAATTTTCCTCCCCGGGAAGTTGTCCGTGGCAGTCTGGTGTTGAGATGCACCGTCCCTCGTGCCGGTTCTGGAATATTCCGGATGGTGTTCAAAAAGCAGCCAAGGCGCCTTTTAAAGGGCGCCTTGGCTTTTATTATTAGACGTTACGGGATCTCAGAGTGCCGCTTATTCCGGCGTTCCGCTCGACATGTCATAGACCCACGCGTCGCTCGGGCGCTTGTAGTCCAAGACATCACCCTTATTGAAGAACAGCGAAAGCTCGCGGATGGCAGCTTCCGGGCTATCGGAGCCATGGATCAGGTTGAAACTATTGGAAACGCCAAAGTCGCCCCGGATGGTGCCGCCGGCGGCCTTTGAGCCGAAAGTAGCGCCCATCAGGTTGCGGCAAATCGCCACGGCGCCGTTCCCGCGAATGGCCAGAACCAGTACCGGGCTTGAGGTCATGAACTTGACGAGGCCAGGATAGAACGGCCGCGCCGCGTGATCCTTGTAGTGCTCCGCTGCTAGCTCTTGGCTGATTTGCGTGAGCTTGGCGCCCACGATTTGTAGGCCCTTCTCTTCAAAGCGGCTGATGATGCGACCCATGAGACCGCGCTGAACGGCGTCTGGCTTAAGAATGATGAGGCTTGTTTCCATGATGTTCTCCGTGAGTTAAGGGTCGGCGAGGATAGCAAAAAACCTAGTCCGGCAGGGCATTCAGCCGATCCTGCTACCGTACCCGCCCTTCGCCCCTCAGTGGCGAAGCATTACGCGGCCCGTGATCCAGGACGTTGGGCACGGGAAGCATTGAACCGCGAACGCACGTAAAGGAGGCCGAAATGGCAGCCAAGGAAGCAGCTGTAGTGGCTGAACCGAAGAAGAAGTCCGCTACGCCCAAGGTCGACGCGGAGTCCATGGCCACTCGGCAGCGGGACATTTCGGTCAGCGAATTCTTTGCCAAGAACCGCCACTTGCTGGGTTTTGACAACCCGCGCAAGGCGATGCTCACCACGATCAAGGAAGCGGTGGACAACTCGCTTGATGCGTGCGAAGAAGCAGAGATCCTGCCGGAGATCGCGGTGATCATTGAGGACCTTGAGCCAACGCGCCCAGCAACGGCCAAGAGTTCGCGCTACCGCGTGACGGTGGTCGACAACGGGCCGGGCATTGTTCGCAAGCAGGTGGAGAACATCTTTGGTCGTCTGCTCTATGGATCAAAGTTTCACCGTTTAAAAATGAGCCGCGGTCAGCAGGGCATCGGTATCAGTGCCGCCGGGATGTACGGACTGATCACCACCGGTCGTCCGATGGCGATCTTTACGAAGCCGAAGGCTGGTCAACCAACGCACCACATCGAGTTGGCGATGAATACGAAGACCAACCGCGCTGAAGTGACGTTCGATAAGGAAGTCAAGGTCTTTCCGCCGGATCGTCTTCGCAACTTGACCGCGGGAACGCGCGCGCTTGCTGAGCAGAGTGGATTCCTCACGGCCGAAGAATTCCCAACTGGCACGTCTGTCAGCATTGAACTTGATGGCAAGTACCAGCGCGGTCGTGGTTCGGTGGATGAATTCCTCGAACTGACCGCGATTGCTAACCCACATGCGCGCATTGTCTTTGTGCCGCCGACCCGCGTCACTGAAGATGATGAGCCCGATGTGTTGACCGCCGCAGAGGCGAGTGCAGCTGCGGTTGCAAAGGTCACCACCGAGACCAACGGAGTCATTGTCTTTCCGCGCGGGGTGCATGAATTGCCACGCGAAACCAAGGAAATCCAGCCGCATCCGAAGGGAATCGAGTTGGGAATCCTTCTGCAAATGCTGAAGGATTACGAGGCAACTGAGAAGGGCGGCACGCTCTTCAAATTCCTGCAGGAATGTTTCTGTCGCGTGAGCGCATCCACGGCGAGTGGCATGTGTGAGTCAATTGGGCTGACGAGCCGCACGAAGGTTGCGGACATCGGTCCGCCGCAGGCCGAGAAGCTCTTCAAAGTCTTTCAGGAATCGAAGTTAGCCCCGCCGCCAACGGATTGCCTCGCGCCGATCGGTGTTCGACAATTACTTGCAGGCATGCTCAAGGGTGTGCGTGCAGAGTTCTACGCGGCGTCGAGCCGTGAAGCGGATGTTTATCGTGGTCGACCATTCCAGATCGAAGCCGCCATTGCGTTTGGTGGCGAGTTGCCGGGCGACGAAACGGCGCGTGTGATTCGCTTTGCCAACCGCGTTCCGCTGCTCTTTCAGCAGAGTGCGTGTTCGAGCTTCAAAGCCGTGAGCGAAACGGGTTGGAAGAACTACAACTTGTCACAGCCGCGCGGTGGAATTCCTGTTGGACCACTGGTGATCATGATTCACATGGCGTCCGTCTGGGTGCCATTCACCAGCGAGAGCAAGGAAGCCATTGCGGACTATGACGAGATTCGCAAGGAAATGAAACTGGCGTTGATGGAGTGCGGGCGCAAGCTTGGCACCTATCTGCGTAAGCGACAGCGCATGCGTCGCGAGGGTTTGCGCCGCGATGTGTTTGAGCGTTACATCGGCGAGATTGCCAAGGCGGTGCATGCCATCATGGGTGCTGATCCGAAGGCGATTTATGACGCGCTCTTGGAACAAGCCAACGCACGAACTGCAGTGGCGGATCAAGTGCTCGACGAAGATGGCAAGGTGATCAAGGACGAGGAGCCATCCGGACCGGATGATGATGGCGTGCTCATCGTGCACGATGCCATCGCGCCAGCGGTTGCGCAGCTTTCATCTACGCCGTTTGCGCCGCTTGACTTCGGAAACACCGCCAAGAAGCAGTCGGGCGCGGGTGTGACCGGGAAATCGAATACCAGCAGCAAGGCAGGCAGTAAGGCAAGCAGTAAGAGCGGCAGCAAGTCCGCCGCTCGGGCGAACTCCAAGCCAGATTCCGCAGCGAGCCCCAAGCGGACTGCGAAGAAGGCACCGGAGTCGGCTGCTCGAACGGAACTTCGTGCTCGTGCCGCCAAGGCAGCCAGTCGCAAGCCTGGCAGCAACAAGTCGAGCAATGACGGCCCACGCCTCTTCTGATCATTTACTACCGAAATAGGAACGACACCATGGCAAAGCAGAAGACACCCAGCGCGCCCGCTCGCACCAAGAAGGAGCGCGACGCCGCTACTGAGAAGAAGATTGTCACACTTGCAACGGATGTAGCCAAGCGTTCGCTTGCTGGGAATGAACCGATCGTTCGCGTCCCAACGCGTACCAAGAGCAACACGCTTTGGAACAAGAAGAAGGGCATTCTGCAAATGGGGCCCGCTGCGCAAGAGCGCGGTCTCTTCAACCTGAGTCAGGCGAAGAGCTTTATGCAGACGATGCTGCATTCTTCAAGCATCAAAGACTTGATTGCAGCCGAGAAGACGCTCAGTTTGCGTGGAATGTTCTACAAGGGTCTGCACACCGTGGCGGGCACGAAGGAAAAGACCTTCGCTGACCAGGACGAGTCGGACGGCATTTTGGAAGATCTCGAAGTCTCACTCGCGGCGCTCCGCGAGGAATTGCACATCTTCGCCAAGAAGGCGGGCACGATGGTGGGCAACATCACCATCATTGACTCGGGCGATGAAATTGACTGCCGACGCATGGGCTCCGGTGGATATGCCATCCCATCGATTGTGGAACCGGATGTCATCAAATTCAAGAAGTGCGATGCGAAATTCGTTCTGCATGTGGAGAAGAACACCGTTTGGAGTCGCTTCAACGAGGATCGCTTCTGGGAGAAGCACAATTGCATCTTGACCGAAGGTGGCGGACAGCCGCCGCGGGGAGTTCGCCGCTTGCTACGTCGGCTGAACGAAGAACTTGGCCTGCCCGTTTATTGCCTGCTCGACTGCGATCCGTGGGGGCACTACATCTACAGCGTGATCAAGCAGGGCAGTATCTCCCTGGCATTCGAAAGTGAGCGCTTGGCGATCCCGGATGTCAAATACTTAGGCATCCGCGCCAGTGATTACCGCGCTTGTGGTTTGAGTGATGATGTGCAGATTGCGCTGAATGACACTGATATCAAGCGCGCCAAGGAAATTGCGGCCTATCCGTGGTTTGAAGGACACAAGGGTTGGCAGCGCGAGATTGCTGGCATGCTCAACAATGGTTTCAAGATGGAAGTGGAGTCATTGATCACCAAGGACATCTCATATGTCACGGAGACCTATGTTCCAGAGCGTCTGAAGGCGAAAGACTGGTTGGAGTGACGCGTGGTGGGGTGTGCCGCGCGAGCGGCAGCGTGATGCGAAATCGCGCGCCATTGCCAGTGACAGCCTGGAGCGCCTCAATACTTCCGCCGTGCGCTTCAACAATGCGCCGTGCGGTAGCAAGTCCAAGGCCATTTCCACCCGGTTTGGTGGTGTGATACGGCTCGAAGGCGTGCTGAATCGTCTCGGCAGGCAATCCTGGACCAGTGTCTTCGACATCGATGGCAGCGCAGCGGGGCTGCCCGCTCCGATTATCTGCGTGGTCGATATGCACTGAAAGCTGAAGGGTGCGCGCGCGATCTTCTGGAAGGTCTTGCATCGCCTGCACTGAATTCAGGAGCAAGTTGAGTAGCGCTTGCTTGATAAGTGATGGATCGGCATCAACAATGACCGGATGGCTGTCAGCATGAAGAATGAATCGAACGCCCGCTTGTTCAGCTTGCGGCATGAAGAAGTCGCTGATTTCCCCAACTGCATCACGTAGGTCACAGTGCCGGCGATCAAGTTGCATGCGACCCGCGTAGCGCAGGAAGTCAGTGAGGATGTCACGGAGGCGCGCAGCTTCGCGCGCCAGCGTGTCGACGCGACGAGACATGCTGGCGCGGTCTGATTCGCCGAGAGGTGAGTCGAGGATTTCTTCGCGCAGGAGTTGCGCATTCAAGACCACGGTGGAGAGCGGGTTCTTGATCTCGTGCGCAAGACCGCGCGTCATGGAAGCAATCTCCGCGTTGCGAGCACCCTCAGCGGCCGCCCGCTCCGCGTTTCGAACTCGCGTGCGTTGCACGCGCATCATGCGGAAGGGAATCCACCACGCAAGTGCAACGATGCAAAGGACAGAGCACAGTGCAATCGTGAGAAACGCCCATCCGGGGAGCGACTCACTTGCGGAGGGATGCGTGGCAATCGGTTGGCTTGGCACCCCGTGAACGGCAGCCACCTCAGTGGCGCCGCCCTGAACAGAAGCGCCCGGCACGCGAAGGTGTCGGGCAGGCAACAGACCTGCGGTCAGCAGGGGAGTAGACATTTGAATATGCATCAGGCGCGCCGCATTGGGCGACAGATCATGTGCTGCTGCCGGCGGCTGGGACGCGGGTCAGCGAACGAGCCTTGGTAGCTGCCCATCCCTTGGCGCCTTCAGTCGCGGAATACATGACCATTTCAGCGTCATTCAGGGTGCGGAATCCGCCCTCCTGATCGATCACTGAGAAGTGAACGAAAATGTCCTGGCCTTGAGGTCCAACGATGAATCCGAATCCCTTGCGGGGATCGAACCATTTCACTTGGCCTTCTACGTTTTCGAGAGTGGTGTTGGACATGGTTGCTCGCTCCGTCTTGGAGACATTCCTACAGTTGAAGACGCAGGAAGGTGCGGTTGTGTGAGCCGCTTGCCCCAAACAAACCGAGGCGGATCGTATTGTGCTCCGGTTTCCGGACTTATGCAAGTCTGAACAATCAATACTTTCTGAGTTTCAAACGAGTGATATCGCCTCAAAAGGGACGTGCTCCATAGATCGTTACAGGTAAAGGGTTTAGGGCGAAGCCCGTCTGCGTGTTCAAATAAGTTTCTTTCAAAAAACACTGAGGCCGCCCAAGATTTGGGCGGCCTCAGGGAAATTTACTATCTCACTGCCCGATCAGTACTGGGCTGGAGCGCCTTCACGGTCGCGGCGTCCACCGTCGCGACCGCCATCGCGTCCACCGCGGTCTCCGCCGTCGCGACGACCGCCACCGCCACCGCTGCCGCCGCCACCACCACTGCCGCCACCGCCGCCTTCGCCACCGCCGCCGCCGGCTGGGGCCTCAAGCAGGGCCTTGCGGCTCAGCTTGATGCGACCGCTGTCGTCGACGTTGATGACCTTGACCTTGACGACGTCGCCGATCTTGACGACTTCAGTGACGTTCATCACGAAGCCGTGCGCCAGTTCCGACACGTGGCACATGCCGTCGGTTCCAGGGACGAGTTCGATGAAGCAACCGAAGTCCTTGATCGAGATGACCTT